>JBDGQN010000295.1:0-6187 GCA_042219055.1 Salinibacter sp.
GCTGGCCTGGTATCAACAGGACGTGGAGGGCCTGCTCTTGAATGCGCCCACCGCTGCCTCCGGCGGCGCTGCCAGTAGCGTCTGGGGGAACGTCGGGGACCTGACAAACCAGGGCTGGGAGTTCCAGATTAAGAGCCGGAACATCGTCCAGGGCGACTTCAACTGGACGACGAGCTTCAACCTCACGCTTAACAGCAACGAGGTGAATTCCCTGACGAACTTCATTTCCGAGAACAATTCCAGCCTGAACCAGGGCAATACGATTACTCGGATTGGCTCGATGCTCGGCGTGTACCACATGGCGAAGTCGGCGGGCATCAATCCCGACACCGGCTACGAGATGATCTACAAGGTGGACAACGACAAATTCTTGAAGAATGACAACGGAGAGTTTGTCGACAAGCAGGGGAACGTGGTGAAAGAGGAGAACCGGGTGAAAAACCCGAACTACCTCGACGTCATGACCAATGATCAGGGCGAAAAAATTACCCTTCCGGCCACCCAAACCAACGTCGCGAACAACCAGGCAATGCTAGACGGTAAGACCGGAAACCCCACCTACTTTGGGGGGCTGACGAACACCGTCTCCTACAAGGGCGTCAATCTGTCGTTCACCTTTAACTTCCAGGGAGGGAACTACATCTACGACTCTGCCCTGGCACGTCTCACCAATGCCAGCGGTGCCCGAAACTTCAGCGAGGAGTACACGGGGAACTACTGGACGGAGAACAACACGAACGCGAAGTATCCCAAGCCGAGCTGGAGAAACCAGTACAGGGTCGAGGGGCAGGACGCGAACAACGACGGTAAGCCGGAGACCGGAGTCTTTACGTTCAGCAACGAGACCTCGAAGTATCTCTACGAGGGCGATTATCTCCGGCTCCGCCGAATCCGGCTCGGATACGATCTTCCGCAGTCCCTCCTCAACACCCTGGGTGCTAACCAGGTGAACGTGTACGTGGTCGGGTCGAACCTCTGGACGTGGGCGCCCGACTATCCGGGACTCAGTCCGGCGGTCACGAGCTTCAGCGGCAATGAACGAGCGCGGAATCTGGCGCCCGGAAACGTCGGATCACAGTTCACTCCGCCGACCCGTCGGTTCACTGTCGGGATCAACTTGGGCTTCTAGCACCGCCGCGAATGGACACCCGTGAGGGGGCGAGACGCCGGATCGCCCCCTCCGGCGTGGATGGTTTTTCTACACAACGCTTTACTCTCAATAGTTGAGACTACGTCATGATAACGATTGATAATATCCGATCCTCCGATCAACGCCGGAGCTTGATGAGATACGCGGGCCTCGTGCTCCTCGCGTTCGCCTCGGTGGCGTTCGTGTTCACCGGGTGTGATACTCAGGAATTTCTGAATAGTCAGCGACAGTCGTCCGATGCAGGCCCCGGTCAGGGAGACTGGCAGAGCCCTGCCGATCTCGATGACGTGCTCAGTACAGGCTACTGGTATATGTCCGGGGCTGGGTTCGGTGGGGAAAGCATGGTGGGCCGGGGCTATCAGGTCCGTACTGTCCAGACCGACGTGGCCGTTCCCTATGTCGACGCCGGAGGCGGGAACCAGCTTGAGCCCGGCGGTGCGACCACGCTCTACGGGCGGCAGTCGACCAATCCGGCGTATGGGTTTACGGAAGACATCTGGACCACCTGCTACCATATTATCGGGAATGCCAATGAGGTGATTGGCTTCATCAAGAACGAGTTCCGTGGCGGGGGGGGCAAGCCCTTCTCGGATCCGAGCAATGAGATCCCTCGCATCTACGGAGAGGCCCTCGTCATGCGGGCGATCGCGAATTGGAACCTGGCCACCATCTTTGCTCCCCCGTACTCTCAGAATACGCTGCAGAACCAGAGCGTTGTGATCCGGAAGACCAAAGTCAGCTCCGTTGAGGACTCGAATAAGCCCCCAGGAACGGTCGAGGAGCTTTACAGCCTGATCGAGTCGGACCTGAAGAAGGCGATCAAGGAACTGCCCGAGACGCCTGAGGACGCCAAAGAGTATTACAACTACAGCCGATTCACGAAATCGGCGGCGGAGTTTCTGCTGGCGCGGGTCTCGCTTCAGATGCAGAAGTGGGGCCAGGCGCAAGAGTATGCGACGAAGGTTATCGAGGATTCGAAGTTCGACCTGAGCCAGGATCCCCTCAATGCCTTCAACCAAAACACGTACACGCGCCCCAACGAGGTCATCTGGTACTTTGCGTACGTTGACGGCAACGGCGTCAACTCGAGCCCCTGGAAGGACCTCAAGACATTCGATGCCTGGGCCTGGAATGTCGCAGAAGAACAACGGTTCGTTGCGGCCAGTTACTCGTTCATGGAGAAGGCCGGATGGGTAAATCCCTCGGACACGTCCGTAACGTCGACGGCGACGAACGACCTGCGGTACCAGCAGCTCTGGAAACGCTGTGAGGCGGGCGGGGCCTGCAATGGGCTCACGTTCAATGATCGCGTGACGTTCTGGAGTAATAAGTTCTTCCGGCAGGGGACAGGAACCAATGTACCGATGTTCCGGCTGCCAGAGATGTACCTGACGCGAGCCCTCGCCTCCTACACCGGAAACAACGGGGCTACGCAAAACCAGTCGCAGGCCCTCAGTGACGTGAACGCGGTCCGTAGCCGCGCTGGGCTGAGTGACCTCAGTAGTCTGAGCGTGGAGGACATCCACCGCGAGCGCATGCGGGAGATGGCCTTCGAGGGCGATCGGCTGTATTATCTCCGGGCCAACCGCGTGGCCGTCCCGAACGGAGATACGAATGCGGGCTCGGGCTTTGGTGATGGGGACTTCATCATCAATGGAGGTCGTCAGCCCGGCGGAAGTGTCGCCTGGGATAGCGACGATTTCGTGTGGCCGATTCCCGAGGCCGAGCGGGAGACCAACACGGCGATCGACTAGCCGCTTTCGGTCTCGATGAACGGAGGGACACGGCACTGGGCTGAGCCGTGTCCCTCTTTTTCGCTCGACGGGCCGGGTGCTCTCGGTTATCGTCGATTACAAATAGCCTACACTACGAGAAGCCTCCAGGTTGGCTGGCTGCCGGGAATTGAGGGACCGTGCCTGGAACAGATTCAGGCAACCGACAGCGAAAGCGGCGGAGGACCGCTCAGCCTTCCCCTGGAGGCTTTTCAATATTCGTGTTATACGTAGCTTGCGGTGTCCTGGCAGAGCACGGCCGATTTAGCGTCTGGGCGCTCTTCGATTGCCGGAATGACGGCGAGGACCGCCTGGTCATACGGTTTCCCCCTCTGGATGTCATGGCATTCCTGATCGGCTCAATCCCAAGCGAGGACCCGCCAGACCTCAAAACGACCAACGTAAAACGTTGGAACGTTAAAGGTTATGAGGCGGAACCGCCTTTGCGAAGGTCCGGAGATCCTTCCGGTGCGATCCCGACATTATGATCTGGAATGTGTATCACACGGTCTTCTGCAATGGGAAAAAGAGCGAGTGGACGTCAAGGGTCCCCGCGGTCTTGCGGACGAGACGGCTTCTCATTGGGGCTCTTTTCGGCACTCCTCTATTTAGCGACCGGCCAAACGCCGAGTTCTGTCCGCTCGGGATTGGGGCCCGCACGGTCTCGAACGTTGCCGGCCCGGCTTTTTCTCGCTCAGCAGTTGAGATGTTGAGGGCCCTCCTTTGTTGCCAGGAGGCAGCGTTTGAAGGCCCTCGTATACGGGGCGGTCCATTCCTGCTCGGGGAGCGGTGCGGAGGAAGGGCGAGCACGCCGACTGTCTGGACGCTCTGCTCGACAGTCCAGCCCCGGCTGCCCGTTCCCCCTTGGCGACGGCGAGATCTGTTTTGATGCAGACGGGGACGTTGATCCCCTCGCTGCGCCGGTCCCAATTGCTATTGGTTTATCGGCCTGAGACACTGAGAATGGCGCTCTGGAAAACCTGAACCTTCCTGTCCGTTGCCTTCTCGCTGAATTCGAAGCACATGGCACCGCAGACCGCCGACGTCGTCGTTGCTGGTCACATTTGCCTCGACATCATTCCGGAATTTGAGACTGCGCCCGAGTCCCCTGAGCTCCTCATCCAGCCGGGCCAGCTTACGGAGGTTGGAGAGGCGGTGATGGCTCCCGGGGGGGCCGTCTCGAACATCGGGTTGGCTCTTCACCGATTGGGGCTCTCCACGCAACTCATCGGAAAGGTGGGCGACGACTTGATTGGGGAGGCGACGGTCGACCACCTCCAACGCCTGGACGGTCAGCTCGCCGATGGAATCGTGCAGGCAGAGGGGAAAGCCAGTTCCTACACGATCGTATTGAGCCCGCCGGGATTTGAGCGCGTGTTCTTTCATTCCCCGGGTCCCAATGATACCTTCCGGCCCCAGGAGGTCTCACCGGAGGATCTTCCAGACGCACGGTTCTTCTATTTTGGGTATCCGCCCCTGTTGCGGGAGGTGTATCGGGACGGGGGCGAGCAGCTTGCCGCGCTCTTTCGCGACGTGCAGGCTCAAGGGCTCGGGGTGGCAATGGACATGACGGTTCCCGATCCCGATTCCGAGTCGGGCCAGGTGGACTGGGCCGCATGGTTGACCCGCGTCCTTCCCCATGTGGACCTCTTTGCCCCGAGTCTCGAAGAGATCCTCTACATGATTGATCGCCCACTCTACGAGGAGATCCTGGAGGGGACGGGCGATTTTTCCGAGCACGTGGGGACCGGGGTTCTTGAGCGTGTTGCCGGGGACCTTATCGGGCGCGGGGTGCCGATCGTGGCTCTGAAGCTGGGGGCTCAGGGCCTGTACCTGCGCACGGCCGACGATTGGAATTCGTCTCGGCGGCTGGACGACCGGTGTGGGCTCTCTGCGGATCAATGGAGCGACCGGCAGTTGCTGCTTCCTGCCTTTGAGACGGACGTTGTGGGCACTACGGGAGCCGGAGATGCTGCCGTCGCGGGATTTCTGATGGGTCTGCACCGTGGACTGTCTCCCGAGGCGACCCTGAAGGGGGCGGTGGCGGTGGGATCGTTTAGCGTGGAGGTGGCCGATGCCTCCAGTGGCATTCCCGACTGGGAGACGGTGCAGGCGCGTCTTGATTCGGGGTGGGAGCAGGCCCCTCTTAAGATCGACCATTCGAGCTGGCAGTGGGGCGAGGAGCAGGCCTTGTGGGTGGGGCCCGAAGATCAGCGGTCCGAGGTGTTCGCGTAACTGCAACGAGGAGACGGCCACCAGAGGCGGCTCCGGGCTTACGCCCAATCCTGATCATCATCCAGCGTCCACCGCCCCAAATGTCCCCATCCCAAAGGAGTCCAGCGCACTCGGTCTCCCGAGGGGACGTTCATTGACTCGATTCAACCGACGTGGGTTGGAGAACCCCGTGGGGAGACGGTCCCCTTGAGGCTGGGTTGAACGTCCTTCGGTTCCAGAACTCTTTTGTCTGTTCTTATTCACGTCTACGTGTTCATGCAATCGTTTCAGATTCACGTTTCGTCTCGGGAGTGGGGAATCGCTCCCTTCATCCGGTCGCTCACCATTCTGGGGAGTCTGCTTCTGCTCGTGGCCGGGACGACCCCGGCGGCCGGGCAAGTAGGACGCGCGGTCGACTTCCTGGCCGACAAATACGAGGACCAGCACGACTCCCCCGCGCAGCGGAAATATGAGAAGATTGCGCCCATGCCCGCCGGGGTCGTCTACATCCAGCGGCCCGGGGAAGGGGAGGAAGACATCCGGGAGCATTTTCGGACGATGAAGGAGCTGGGATTCACAAACCTTAAGGGAATTATGGCGGCCGGCGACTGGTCCGAGTACGACATCCAGCGGATCGCGCTCGAGGAGGGACTCATCCCGTGGTGGTACGGGCAGGGCGGCTGGGAGGCCATCACGCCAGAGTTGCTGGACAGCCTCGGCATTTCGCAGGACCTCTCAATGGACTCGATCCGAAATCATCCGCGGATGGTGTCGCATCAGAGAACGATCATGCGACGACGAATCGACCGGGCGGAGGCGTACGCGGACACGAGCGCCTCGGGCGACGGGCCGGACGGGAGCACGCAGGCCTTTGAGCCAACCATCGGGGGTACAGGCAAGAAGCTCACCGAGAAGGGGTGGTCGGAGTTCTACGACTGGCTGCCTCAGACCTACGGGTCCATTGAGGCGGTCAACCGCGCCTACAACGTGCAGCACGCCGGGCTGACGCCTCCGGGGGGACCGTTCACGTCGTGGACCGATCTCGAAAAGC
>JBDGQN010000295.1:6197-9387 GCA_042219055.1 Salinibacter sp.
TCTCGACGAAAGAGTATCGTCACTTTCGGGACATCTTCCGCTTCAAGGCCGACCATAGCTTGAAAAACAACCGGCAGATTGCGGAGCGCTTTAAGGACATCCATCCCCACGCGCCGTTTCGGGGCGGCGGGGAGCTCGGTCTGTTTTTGCCGCAGGCCTGGTACACCGTGGACATGGAGGGCATCGCCGAGGTCATGACCGACTACGGGACGTTTTACCCGTCGATGCACTTCTCCTGGCACTTCTCGCGGGTCGACCACGAGGTCGAGCGCACCTCGTACATGCAGGCGTCCCTGGCCCGCGACTACTTCAAAGGCGGCTGGGCCGCGGCCTGGGAGTCGACCGGCGGGCCGCAGCAGTTCTCCGGGGCGGAGAATGGGAAGGGCTTCACCGTGGACGACGGGCGGATGACGCAGTTTGTACTGAGTCAACTCGCGGCCGGATTCCGGGGCTTCGGCCTCTGGGCCTGGAGCGCCCGCACGGCCGGGTGGGAGGCCGGGGAGTACAGCCTCCTGGACCGGAACAACAACGTGACGCCGCGCGCACGGCGGGTCGGAAAGATTAGTCAGGCGATGCAAAAATACCGGGACGAGCTCTGGGACGCGAAGAAGGAGCCGGTCGTGGGCGTCTTTACCGACTGGGACAACGACGCCGTCTGGGCGGCGATGTCCTTCCAGGGACGAGAGGAGTTCATCGACCAGCCCATGAAGGCACGCGTCGGCGCAAGTCGGGCGCTCATCAACGCCAATGTGCCCTTCGAGTACGTGACGGATCGGGATATCCGCAACGGACTCGCCGCCCGGTATGAAGTGATCTACCTTCCGGCTATCCTGTCGCTCGACCAGGAGATTCTTCAGCGGCTGACGACGTACGTGGAGCGCGGTGGTCGGGTGGTGATGGACATGCCGTCGGCGTACTACGACAAGTACGCTGCGCTCTTCGACGGGAGCAAGGGAAGTGCGTTCGAGCAGCTGTTCGGGACGGTGCTCGAGGAGTTTCAGTTTTCGGGGACCAACACCACGTGGACGTGGGACGGGCTCGCGCTGGACGGCTTCGTGGCGGGCCTTGAGGCCACCGACGCCCGCGTCCTCGGGGCGGCCGATCGGGGCGAACCCCTGGTGACCGAGCATCAATACGGCGAGGGATCAGCGGTCTTGCTCGGCTACGAGGCGTCGCTCATGTGCTTCGAGCCGGGCGCGGAGGAGGCCGAGGAGCGGCTCGTCAATCACGCCTTGGGGACCCATGAGCCCCGGTTTGAGGCGGACGGGGGCATCGTGTATCGCCTTGCTGCTCCAGAGGCCGATCACTACTTCCTCGTCAACACCGGCCCGGATGCGACAATTACTCTGCAACCCGGGGCCTTCTCCTATCAATCGGCGACGGATCTGATCTCTGGCGAGTCGGTCCCGGTGGGGGGCACCTACCAGGTGGGTCATGATGATGGGCGGTGGCTTCGATTTGAAAAGTAGCGCGCGATTTGGGGGCCGGCATCGCTCGGCTCCATCCAAAATGTCGTGCTCAGCCGACGGTGGCTGGACTGGACTGTTCTGGCAGGGACGATTCCCACAATTGGGCGGACCCCAAAACTGTGTACTGATCTTCGATAGACGGGGGTGACTTTTTGAAAACGCGTGTCAAGCAGGAAATTTCGTGCGGAGGGGACGGGCGCAGTAGCGGCCCTGTGCGTTCGGGTTCCTCTTGGCCTCTCGTCGTTCAGCTTCTCGTCGTGGGTGTTTTGTTCGGAGGCTGCACTTCTGATATGAATGGGACGTCGGGCTCGGACATTGCCTCCACACGACCGGACGAGAGTCGGTTCGAGCGGACTGTGTTCGCGGATCGCCTGGATGAGCCGATTGAGCTCGACGTGACTCCCAATGGCCGAGTCGTCTACATTGAGCGGTACGGGGATGTCCACCTCTATTCTCCCGACCGTCGGAAGAACATGCTCCTGGCTGAACTGGACGTCGAGGCGGTGTTTAGCAACGGCCTCCTGGGCGTGACGCTCGATCCGAATTTCGAGACGAATCGATGGGTGTATCTCTATTACTCCCCGGTGACCGAGGGACAGAAGATCCAGCGGCTGTCCCGATTTAAACTTCGAGACAACGATTTGCTCTTAGACACCGAGCAGGTGATCATCGAGGTTCCCGTGCAGCGCGAATACCACGCGCACACCGGAGGATCGCTGGCCTTTGGTCCGAAGGGGAATCTGTACGTGGCCGTGGGAGACAACGTCAGCCCGTTCACGAGCGGCACGCGCTATCCGATGGATGAGCGCCCCGGGAAGGCGCCCTTCGACGCCCAGGGGACCTCCCTGAACACCAACAATCTGAACGGCAAGATTCTTCGGATCCGTCCCGATTCCGGCGGGGGCTACACCGTCCCGGAGGGAAATCTCTTTCCGAAGGGAACGCCCCGGACGAAGCCCGAAATCTACGTCATGGGGGCCCGAAATCCGTATCGACTCTCGGTCGATCATAAGACGGGGTTCCTCTACTACGGCAACATGGGGGGCGTCGATGAACTCCATCAGGTGCGTGAGCCCGGCCTGTATGGGGGGTGGCCGTATTTTTATGGAGACCGGCAGCCCTACCCGCGCGCCGAGAAGATGAAAGAGGATTCGCTCAATCCGGATGCGCCGCGCAACACGTCTCCGAACAATACGGGGCGTACGACCCTGCCTCCGGTTCAGCCCGCACTTCTCTGGTACGAGAAAGAGCATTTTCCGGCGCTGCCGGGGGAGGGGGGGAAAGGAGTGGTGGCGGGACCGGTCTACCACAGCGATCGCTATCCGGAGTCCCCCCGCAAATTTCCGGACTACTACGACGGGAAGCTCTTTTTCTACGACTATGTGCGGGACTGGATTAAGATCGTTCACTTTGACGAGAACCATGAGTTTGAGGGCATGGAGCCCTTCCTGCCCTCAACGAGCTTTTCCAGTCCCATCGATATGGAATTCGGGCCCGACGGGGCGATGTACCTGCTGGAGTACGGCTCTACCGGGTATTCCCAGAACCCCGATGCTCGTCTCTCCCGCATCGACTACATCCGAGGAAATCGCCCCCCGGAAGCGACCCTCGCCGCGTCTCCTCGGGCGGGGACCGCTCCGCTTACGGTTCGCTTGTCCGCAACGGAGTCGTTCGATTACGACGAGGATGATTCCCTGCAGTACCGGTGGAGTGCGGCCGCG
>JBDGQN010000295.1:9397-10046 GCA_042219055.1 Salinibacter sp.
ACGACCCCCCAGGCTCGCGGCCCCGAAACGACCTTCACCTTCGAGGAGACGGGCGTTCACGAGGTCACGCTCGTCGTTCAAGATCCAGCGGGGGCGACGGATTCAGCGACGACGGAGATCACGGTGGGAAACGAACCGCCGACCGTCGAGATCGACGTGGCGGGCAACCAGTCGTTCTACTGGGACGACCGAACTCTGGACTATTCGGTCCAGGTTCGGGACGAGGAGGACGGCACCGTGGGGCAGGGAATTGAGGCCCCGGACGTGTCGGTCACGATTGGGTACCGGTCTCGGCCCTCCTTGACCTCATCCACCGCTACGGCCGAGGTCGGAGGACAGGCCCTCCTGGCAGAGAATGATTGCGGGACGTGCCATAAAAAAGAGGGCGGTTCCGTTGGGCCATCCTACGCGGCAATTGCGGAGCGCTATGGCTCGGATCCCCCCGTGGCGCAACTCACGCGGAAGGTGATCGAGGGCGGCGGCGGAAACTGGGAAAACACCGGGCGGATGCCATCTCATGCCGCCCTCACCGAGGAGGAAGTGAGAAAAATGGTGGAGTACATCGTCTCTCAGGATCAGGAGAAGGACGGCGTGCAGTCCCTTCCCCTGAACGGGACCATGTCTCTCACCGCCCACGAGTCCCGAGCTG
>JBDGQN010000296.1:0-7933 GCA_042219055.1 Salinibacter sp.
TAAATCGATGACGGAACGTCGGGGACGAGTCCCGAGTGCTCCAATTCGTCGTCGGCGAAAAACCGAACGCTACCGTCCTCCTCCACAATCCATACCTCTTCGGCTTGGTTTCGACTTTGTATGGAAGCTCGCTCAGGAGCGGATCTTCAACAATCGTCTGCCACCGCTCCTTGTGCTTCTCCGTGGGCGTGGACGGCATGGTGGAGAGTGTGCTGTTGTTCGAAGCACCGGTGAAACGGCGGGGGTCTGGAAGGAGTTCTGCAAGGGTCGGCAGGGAGGCTCACCGCCCCTTCCTGTTGCCCGCCGCCTCCTTCTTCCGCTCCACCTGCTTGAGGTACGGTACGCCCTCTTCAATCCACGTCGGACCCTCTTCGCCTTTCAGGTAGTGGTCGAACCACTGGAGCACACGGTTCCGGTAGTCGACCGTGTTCTTGTCCTCCTTGCTGAGGCCGTGGTTCTCGCCGTCGTAGACGAGGAAGGCGAGCTGCTTGCCGGCCCGGCGGGCGGCGTTGTAGAACTCGACGCCCTGGTTGAACTCCACGGCCCCGTCGTCGGTGCCCTGCGCCATCAGGAGCGGCGTGTTCATCGACTCGATGTGGTGGAGGGGGGAGTTGGCCACGTAAGCGTCCATGTCCTTCCACGGGGGCACCTCCATTCGGCCCTGACTGATCTCGAAGATGCGGGCGTCGGTGCCGCCGGTGCGCCAGTAGATCGAGTTGTACATCGACACCATGTTCGTGATCGGGGCCCCGGCCACCGCCGTCCGGAAAAGGTCCGTCTGCGTGACGGTGAAGACGGTCTGGTAGCCGCCCCAGGAGTGGCCCACGAGCCCGACCCTCGAGGAGTCGACCGGCATCTGGTCGATCACCGTCTTCACGGCGGGCACGATGGCGTCGACCGCCGAATTGCCCGGATCGCGCGGGCGGTACCGGATGTCGGGCTGGAAGACGAAATAGCCCTCCTGCGTAAAGACCGTCGTGTTGTACGGGCTTTTTCGGGAAGGAACCGTGTAGTCGCGGGCCTCCGGTGAGCGGATTTCGTAGATGTACGTGATCATGGGGTAGCTCTTGTCCGGATCGTAGTTGGCTGGATAGAAGAGCGCCCCCTGCAGCTTTTTTCCGTTCCGGTTCCGGTACGAGACGAGCGTCGAACGCCCCCACGCGTAGTCATCCTGGAAGGGGTTGGTGTTCGTCACCTGTCGGGCGTCGGCGAGCCTCGGCCCGGCCCGGAAATAATCCGGCGAGTCCTCGAAGTCCTCCACCTGGTAGGCGTATACGGCTGCCGAGTCGGCCCGCGTGAGGTCGTCCACCGTCTTCGGCTTCCACACCAGCCGCTCCGGCGTGCCGGTAAGCTGCGACGAGCGGGCGTAGCCGTGCTTTTCAGTCCATTCGTCGTAGACGGACCAGTACGTCGGCTCGTCCCGCGGAATGACGTCCGGCGCGCCGGGCTTCTCCTCAGTTAGGTCCACGTAGCGGTGCTCCACCGAGTCGGGGCGTCCGTTCGTGAGCCGCTCAAACTCGGCGTCTTCCGGCGCGATGCGCCAGGCGTCGTACTCGCTATAAATGACCACCGAGCGGTCCCCGGCCGTCCATCCGGCCACGCCGAACGGGGGCTTCTGCTTCACGGTGTGATCGTCGTCTTTGTCGACCACGGGGACGGGCAGGTCTGCGGTAAGATTGGTGGTCGTTTCCGCCTGCACGTCGTAGGCATAGTACTGGTCGTCCTTCAGCCAGAGGAGGTGCTCCCCGTTGGGACTGCCGCCCTCGAAATACTGCACCTTCTCGACGACCCGTTCACGTTTGCCGGTCGCCACGTTGATCGTGTAGATGTCGTGGTAGACCGGCCCGAACATGCGCTCCTGCCGGTAGGGGGTCTGGTCGAGTCCCACGGCCATATCGCCGCCATGGAGCACCTGCACGTCCTCGGTGCGTTTGGTGCCGAGGCGGGTCCATCGGTTCCCTGCGACTGATGACAAATGCCACGCCGCGAGGTAGTTGTCGCGGCGGTCCTGCTCGGCCTGAACCTCCTGGCGCGGGATGATCTCCACATCGCTGGTATGCCACACCTGCACGTCAGCGGGGTCGTACTCTTCAAGGTCGGCGGACGAGTCAGCCGCTGCCGAGTCGTTCTTTGGAGCGGACTGTTTCTTCTTCGCCGCATCGGTCGCGGCGGAGTCGCGCTTTTGCACCCCGAAGAAAAGCCGGTCTCCGTCCACCGACCACTCCAGGTCACGGTAGTCGACGATGCGGAGCGTGTCGGGAAAGGAGCCGATCGTGTTCGGGTCGAACTGATACTGTGGCGGAGAGGGGGCCCCGAGGTCTTCCCACGCCAGCAGGACGTGCGTCTTTTGCTCCCAGTCGTCCGATTTCCGGGCCCGGAGCGCCGCAAGGTCGTCGTCGGAGGGGCGCCAGGAGAGACCGGTGTACTCGGCAGGCGTGGAGGCGAGCGTTTGGAGGCGGCCGCTGGACGCGTCGTAGAGGCGCACGCCGTTCCCAGTCTGGTTCATGCCGTCGATCACCATCGCGAGGTGCGGAGCGTCGTCCTGCCACTCGAAGTCGGCGACGTTGCCGAAGCTGGTGTAGGTTTCGGTCTTCAGGTCGCGGATGAGCAGGTCGGCACCACGCATCTCGTCGGGCGCCTCCTTTGGGGGATACCGGCGCATGGCGAGGTAGCGTCCGCCATCGCTAAACGCAAAGTCGGCCACCGATTCGACGAGGGTTGTGTCGCCGGTCTCTAGGTTCAAGAGCCCCAACTTTCGGCGGACCGGCTTCTCTTGCTTGCGGAGTTTCTTCCGCTTCTCCTCCGACATCCCGATGCTGTAGGCGAGCCACTGACCGTCCGCGGAGAACGACGGGGATCGGCCAAAGTCGACACTGATGACCGAGTCGCGTTCGGTATGGCGGATGCGCAGCTCATGCTTGTCATTAACACGGCGGATCGGCACGGCCATCCAGGTACCCTCCGGCGAGAGGGTGGCGGGGCCGAGGCGCTCCCACTGTCCGTAGTCGGATTCCTCGAGTGCAGGCGCGTCGTCGGCCCGGGCGGTTGGGGCAGCAAACTGGGCCGATGCGGGCAGGACGATTGGAGCAGCCGCGAAGAGAGCGGCCAGCAGTAGGCCGAACGTCCGGCGAACGCGCCGCAGGATTGCGGGGGACGGGCAAGGGAGCATGAACGGAATCGAGGGACATGTGAGGGCAGTGTATTCGGCCCCTTTAAGAGACGTGCCCCGTTCCACTGTTCCCAAAAAAGTGCTTTCGAGGACGTGTCGGAGACGCGAAAAAGCCTCATCCGCAGCCGATCCTTCTCGGAGCGTGTGACCGACGAAACGACCCTTCGGGAGGCGGTGAGTACGCACACCCAGCGCGCCGCCGAGAAGCTGCGGGCCGAGGGCCTCGTGGCCGGGCATCTGGAGGTCTTCATCACGACAAAGCGGTTTGGCGAGCCCCCGCACTACTCCAACGCCGTAGGGGGCACGCTGCGGCCGGTGACCCACCATACGCCAACGCTCCTCCACTATGCCCGTCGCATTCTCGGGGTCATCTACCGGGAGGGTCCGGCCTATAAGAAAGCAGGCGTCACTCTGCAGAAGCTCCGCCCCGAGACGCCCCGGCAGGACCACCTCTTCGGTGATCCGGATCCGGAGGAGGCCGCTCTCATGAAGACAGTCGACCGTCTCAACCGGGAGATGGGTCGCGGCACGGTGGGGTTCGCGGCGGCTGGAGTGCAGGACGAGCGTACGTGGACGATGAAGCGCGAACAACGCTCGCCTCACTACACGACCCGGTGGGATGATCTGCCGGTGGCGAGAGCGGAAAATTGAAAATTAGCGGATTGGCAAAGTACGAGTGGAAAGGTCGGAAGGGGCGCCCGATTACGGGAAATATCCGAACCATTCGGCAACGCTCCGGGTAGCTACACTGTAGTTCGATGACTGTCGATACATCGAGAACAGCCTTCTATGACCGTCCGACGCTGCATTGGACACGCTTCCCTGACCGTCGTGGTGTGGGCCGTCGCCCTCCTGTTCGCACTTGGGGGCTTCTCGTCCGTTCGGGCCCAGACGACAGCGTCCGACGACCCGAGTCCCCACAGTGAGGCGGCCCTCGTGAGCGAACAGACGGCCATCGTTCCGGGCGAACCGTTCACCGTAGCCCTTCGGCTGACGATGGAGGAGGGCTGGCACAGCTACTGGAAGAATCCGGGCGCCTCTGGGAAGCCGACCTCGATTGACTGGTCGCTGCCGGACGGGTACGGGGCTGGAGCGATTCAGTGGCCCTATCCTCACAAGATTGAGTTCGGGTCGCTCATCAGCTACGGGTACTCCGACGAGGTCTTTCTCCTCACCAAAATTACGCCGCCGGACACGCTGACGCCGGGCACGACGGTCACGCTGGGCGGACGGGCCAACTGGCTGATTTGCGAAGAGATTTGTCTTCCGGCGCGTTCGGACATCGGACTCACCCTTCCAGTGACGGATGAGGCTCCGGAGTCAACGCAGTGGGCCGAGGCCTTCGATAAGGCACGCGCCAAGCATCCGACGACCGTGGACGGGTGGTCGGTGGGGGCGAGCCGCACCGACGGCTGCTATCGTCTTCTGTTGAAGGCTCCGGATGGGGTCCGTCCCGATCTGGAGGGCGCCTACTTCTACTCCGCGGAGAAATCCGTCGTGGATCCGGGGGCCTCCCAGCCGGTGACGCGGAACGGAGACACCTACGCGATTGCCCTCACGCCGTCGGAGTACGCTCAGGAGCCCGCCAATCGATTGCGGGGCGTACTGGTGGCCCCAGAGGGCAAGCACTGGGATCGGGAGGGAGAGGTGCGTGCCTTGCAGATCAACGTTCCGGTGGACTCATCCCTCTCTGTAGCCGCCGCGATGGGGACCCCCTCCTCGTCCGAGAGCGGTGGCCTTTCGCTGCCATGGGCCCTTGCATTCGCCCTCATTGGGGGCGTTCTGCTTAACCTGATGCCCTGCGTCTTTCCGGTCCTCTCGGTCAAGATTCTCGACTTCGCGGAGGAGGCGGGGGGCGACGGGCATGCGATGCGCCGCAACGGGTTGCTCTTTGGGGCGGGAGTGCTGGTGTCGATGTGGGTTCTGGCGGGTGCCCTTCTGGGACTTCGGGCGGCGGGAAGTCAAATTGGCTGGGGCTTCCAACTCCAGTCGCCCGTTTTCATCGCCCTCATGACGATGCTGTTCTTCGGCATCGGACTGAACCTGCTCGGTGCCTTCGAAGTGGGCACGACGCTAATGTCCTGGGGGGGTCGAATGGAGACCACCGCTGCGTCCAAAAGCGGGGGCACGAGCGCCTTCCTCACCGGTGTGCTCGCCACGGTCGTCGCCACGCCCTGCACCGCGCCGTTCATGGGGGCGGCGCTCGGCGTGGCCCTCACGCTCTCGGCAACCGGGGCCCTGCTCATCTTCACGGCCCTGGGCGTGGGCATGGCCACCCCTTACGTTTTCCTCTCTATGACTCCGGCACTCCTCGACCGACTCCCCGATCCCGGGGGGTGGATGGAGACGCTCAAGCAGGCATTTTCCTTCCCCATGTTTGCGACCGCCATCTGGCTCGTGTGGGTCTTTGGGCGGCAGACGAGCAACGGCGGGGTCGCCTTCCTGCTTGTGGGGCTGCTCCTCTTAGGCATGGCGGCCTGGATCGTGCACCGCTGGTCGGCGCCCCAACTCTCGCGCACGGCGACGCTCGTCACGCGAACGCTCGCTGGTGCCGCTCTGGTTGGAGGCATCGCGATCGCAATCGTCGGCGCCGGGGCGGCACCGGCTACACAGGCGTCCACGTCCGCAACGTCTGCCGCGACGTCCGACTCGACCACCACGAAGACCGCCTGGCGTTCCTACTCACCGGAGACCATCGAGCGGCTCCGGGCGAAAGGCCGACCCGTTTTCGTCGATTTCACTGCGGCCTGGTGCCTCACCTGCCAGGTTAACAAGCGTCGCGTGCTGAACGCGGCGGCGGTGCAGAAGGCGTTCGACGAGAAAAACGTGGCGCTCGTGCGGGCCGACTGGACGAACCGCGACCCCGAAATTACGAAGGCGCTCCGGTCCCATGGGCGAAGTGGAGTGCCCGTCTATGTGTTGTACGAGGGGGACGGTTCGGAGCCGCGTCTTCTCCCGGAGGTGCTCACCGAAGATGCTGTGCTGAGCGCGTTAGACAGCCTTCCCTCATCGTAGCCGCTGCGAAACCGCGCCTCCCTGCGTCCCTGATCGTAGCACCTCGGTCACAACCTCGATTCGCTCATTTGCGTTCGACCCGCCTCGCTTGTACCGCCAACCCGACCTCTATAGTCTCATGACTCGACCCATTCGCTTGTTTCTCTCCACAACGCTCTTCGTTGGTCTGCTCGCAACCGCGGCATTTGCCCCCTCGGCCACGGCCCAGACCAACCAAGCCAAGGTCGGCGCCCCGGCGCCGGGCTTTACCCTGAAGGCCGCGGACGGGGACAAACACAGCCTTTCCGACTTCAAGGGCAAGTACGTGGTGCTGGAGTGGCTGAACTTCGGCTGCCCGTACGTGAGCCGGCACTACGGCAGCGGACACATGCAGCAGCTCCAGAAGACGTACACCGGCAAGGACGTGGTTTGGCTCTCAATCGTCTCCTCCGCGAAGGGCAAGCAGGGCTACTACCCGCCCGAGGAGATGGTCAAGCAGAAGAAAAAGCACAACGGCCACATGACGGCCATCCTTCTCGACCCGTCCGGAAAGGTGGGGCAGATGTACGGGGCCCGGACGACGCCGCACATGTACGTCATCAACCCCGAGGGCAAGCTCATCTACAAGGGCGGAATTGACGACTGGGCGACCGCGGACACCGGCACGGTCCTGCCCACCGAGAAATACATCACGCAGACGGCAACAAACTACATCGAGAACACCTTCAGTCAGGCCCTGAACGGGAAGGAAGTCAGCCCGAAGACCGCCAAGCCATACGGCTGCTCCGTGAAGTATGCGTCGAAGTAACGTTCGTCGGCGGACCGGAAACCCGCCACTCTCGCCGCCGCGGGAAATCCGGTGCCGAAAAGCAGAGAACGGCACAACGAGGAAGGCTCGTTCAGACGCGGAGTTCATGGCAACGTATACCTCCCAAGACAAGGCCGTCGTCATGGCGGCTTCCCCTTTGATCGTAGCGGTTTGTATGGCACGCCGCATTTCTCAACGAGCGGGCCGCCGGTTGTGGATAAATTCGTTGCCGGGACGCCTGTGGCTGAAAAAGAAAACAATAACAGCACTCGACATCTACCTCTGACCGTCATGACCATCCATCTCCCAGATTTTCGGATCTCTGTTATTGTCAGTTTGGTCGGGAGATTGTGTATACGTTGTGGATAACTCTTTACGGCAGCTCAGGCGGACTGATTTCCTACCTGTCTTCCTTTTGCTGTTATTGTATTCCGCTGCAGTTGTCAGGACACTCCCTTTCATCCATGATCCGCGGATTCCTCGTGGGCGAAAAGGGAGTGCAGGATCGAGGTCTCTGAAACTCTAGCGTGCTTGTTGCTTTGTTCGACGTGATGGAAGGAAAACGAAGGGCACGAGGGCCTGATCTGCATTCGGCTCCCGTCACACGTCATCTTAGAGAATACAGTTTGGTCTCAGCATGGAGATTGCAGTCATTGGCACCGGCTACGTCGGGCTCGTCTCGGGGACCTGCTTTGCGGAGATGGGCCACGAGGTCACCTGTGTCGACGTCGACGAAGAAAAGGTCCAGCAGCTTGCTTCGGGCGAGCTGCCCATCTACGAACCGGATCTGGACACGTACTTCGACCGGGTCCGCTCGGAGGGGCGCCTGCACTTTACGACGGACCTGGCCGGGGGGATCGAAGAGGCGAAGGTTGTCTTTTTTGCGCTTCCGACGCCCCCGGGGGAGGACGGCTCGGCGGACCTGTCCTACGTGAAGCAGGCGGCCGGCGACGTGGCGAACC
>JBDGQN010000297.1:0-10566 GCA_042219055.1 Salinibacter sp.
CGAGTCCAGCGAGCGATAGCCTTGGGCGTAGAGCGGGTGGGTCGGCAGGTCGTATTGGCGAATGACGGCCCAAATGTCCGCTTCGGTCAAGGGAAGAATGGGATGGACCCGCGTGTGCGGCGGCTCGGACCGAGGCGAGAGACATTCTTCATCGGCTCGGGCCGAGTGCTCGTCCCAACGGATGCCGACGAACGCGTAGTCGAAGCGCTGCGCCCGCAGCGCTCGGCGCATCGCGACCGTTTTGAGCAGGTGGTTGCCGACCTCGGTATCAAGCGAGAAGGGAAACGTCGAGGCCTCATAGCCGAGCACGTCGCGGATCTCATGGCGATTCTCGTCGTTGAGTTGATCCACGGCGATCGGCTCGCCCCGTGGAGTATGGTGTTTGGTCGTTACTCCACGGGGCGAGCCCGGCGCACTGGCCTGAGCCAACACGTCGTCGTTGCGGGCAATGGCCAGCTCGAAGTCCCAGTCGCGTTGGACCCGTTCAACGAAGGCCCAGGTCTCGGGAAAGTGCAGGCCGTGATCGAGCAGCAGCGTCGGGATCTCTTGGGGACGCTCGGCCGTTTGGTGGACCAACCATAGCACCACCGTCGAATCCTTCCCGCCGGTGTAGAGGACGACCGGATGCTCGGCTTGGGCGAGTGCGTCCTGGATGGCGGCTCGCCCATGGGCCAGTTTGTCCTCGAGCGGGCCGGTCCATAACGCATCTTGATCAGCGTAAGACAATGACGACATTAGGATCGCTCCTTTCGGTACGTTTCGGGTTGTGACTTGTCGTGGTTATCGCGATCGAACGAGCAGGCACGCGCCACGAGTTCCTGCTTGAACCGTTCAAATGACACCCGACCCGCGTCAACGCGCGTCAAGAGCTCCTCGTCGACCGCCTCAAGCCAGAAGGCTCGGCGCGCCTGCGGCGTCGGAATCATGCCGTTGACAATGGGGCGAATTTCTCCAAGGGCTCGGGTCAGCTCGGTGTAGCGTTCGTCGAACTGAGACTCCAAGCGCTCGCGCACCCGTCGGGAGAGCGCGGCGCTCTTGCCCGAGCTGTGCACGGCGAACTGGAGGCCGTCGCGCGCGAACGTCGCGACCGCAATGAAGTCGCAGAGTTCTGCCTGGTCTAAGACGTTGAGCCAGACGCCCTCCTCGTCCGCCTCGGCGCGCGCGGCCTCACCGACCGACCCATCACAGACGATGGCCAATGATGCCCCGCGCAGATCGCCGCGGCGATACGGGCGTCGATTCAGCGTCAACTCGCCGTCGTCGGCTTGTCGTCGCAGTTGCTCAGTCGGATCTGGGCTAATAACGGTCAACTCGGCGCCGGCCTCGAGCAATTGGTTTGCCTTGTGGGTGGCTTCGTCGTCGCCGCCGACGACCACGACCTTGCGGCCTTTGAGCGCCAGCGCAGCAGAAAAATATGTCGGATAGTCCGTCATGTGGCCTCCCGATCGACCATGCGTCCGAAGTCCAACGTCCGATGTCCGAAGTCGGCCTTGGACCTCGGACTTTGGACCTTGGACCTTGAGACGACCTCGCCGACGACGATCAGCGCCGGTGGCTGGACGTCGGCTCGCTTTGCCGTCTCCTCGATCTCATCCAGGCGATTCACGGTCACGCGCTGATCGGGCAGCGTAGCGCGTTCGACGATCGCCACGGGCGTGTCGGCGCCCAAGCCGTGCATCAACAACGCCTCGCTGATGCGCCCGAGCCGCGCCACGCCCATGTAGACGACCAGCGTGTGTCGACGGGCAACAAGGGCGCGCCACGTCGGAGGATCCATCTGCTTGTCCGGGGCTTGATGGCCGCTGATCAGCGTGACGCCGCCGGCCATATCCCGATGCGTGAGGGGGATGCCGGCGATGGCCGACGCCGCCGTGGCCGCTGTGACGCCGGGAACGACCTCATACGGCACGCCGTGGGCCTGCAAGTGGGCAATCTCCTCGCCCAGACGACCGAAGAGCGTCGGATCGCCGCCCTTCAAGCGGACGACCGCTTGGCCGGCCTCGGCCCGCGCGGCCAGGAGTTCGTTGATGCGAGCTTGCCTCGTCTTGGCCGGGAAGCGGTCCTTGCCGCACGGAATGAGCTCGGCGTCACGCGGCAGTTCGTCGACGATGGCTGGCCCGACGAGCGAGTCGTAGAGCACGACGTCGGCTCGCTCGAGTGCCCGCAGCGCTTTGACGGTCAACAGCTCCGGATCGCCGGGGCCGGCGCCGACGAAGACGACGTTTCCCATCACGACGCACCTCCGGAATCGATCTCGACGGCGGCGGACGCTGGGGCCGAAGACGGCTCGAGGAGGTTCCGTCCATCCATGTCCTCGGGCACGGGCGTTCCCATCAGTGCCAGGGACGTGGGGGCAACGTCGACGATGGAGGTGGCGTTCGACGGCACGATCGCCCGATCCCGGATGAGCAGGAACGCGTCCCGATAGGTGTGCATCCCGTTGCGCGCGCCGACGGTGAAGACGTCGGCGGGCCGAATGCTCGCCTTGAGGTCGTAGCCGCGATGCGGATGGGCGATCAAGTCCGCCGCCCGATGGGCAACGGGGCCATCGTAAAGTTCCTCGCGGCGATAGACCCGCTGGATGACGGGATCGCCCGTGTCGGGATCCGTCAACTCGTCCAGCACGCTCGTGAGATCGTCTTTCACTCGCTCGGCCTCGGCCGGCGTTACCCGTCCCTGCGGTTCTCGGCCCTGGAGGTTGAGATAGATCCGCCCGGGCGGAAGGCTGTAGGCGATCGAGCTCGGATGGAGCGCCGACAGGTCCTTGGCGTCCGAATCGAACGCCGTGAACCCGAGTCGCGCCAGATGGGCGTTGACGTCGGGCTCGGCCCGGATGCCGCAGAAGCCGTGATCGGAGAGCAGGACGAGCTCGGCCGTCTCGGGCAATGACGCGGCCACCTCGCCGACGAAGGCGTCGACCTGCTCATAGACCGCCCAGAAGTCGCGATGGAACGGGTCATGGGGATCGTCTTGGGCCGGCCAGAAGAAGTGTTGCAGCCGATCGGTCTCCATGATGTGGCACATGAAGAAGTCCCACGGCTCGTGTTCCAGCAGATGACGGGCGACGTCGGCGCGGGCGTCGAATGCCTGGACGATCGCGTCCATAAAGCCCGCTCGATCCTTATGGGCCAAGCGGGGATCGGGATCGATGACGTAGCCCTTCTCCCGCAGCAGCGTCGCGACGGACGACGGATAGGCGATCTTATCGATGTTGAATCCCAAGAAGCCGGCGATGAGAACGCCGTCGACCGGTTGGGGCGGATAGGTGAGCGGCACGTTCATGGCGATCGTGCGCGCCCCTAGCCCGTTCAGCCGCTCCCACAGCGATGGCGTCTGGATGTCGTGGCTTGTGGGAATGGATCGCTCCAACTGCGTATTGCGGTCCACAAACCCGAAGATGCCGTGCTTACCCGGGTTCTGACCCGTCATGAAGCCGGTCCACGCCACCGAGGAGATCGTCGGAATCACCGACCGCATCGGCGCGAGCGCCCCGCCCTCGCTCAGGCGCTGGAGGTTGGGCAACTTGCCGGCCGTGAACGCCTCATTGAGCAGCGTGTAGGGCACGCCGTCGAGCCCGAGGACGACCAGCTTCTTACCCCACGCCATCGCAATTCACGCAGAGATTGAAGAGTTTGAAATACGCTTCCTCGCCGCAGTTGGCGCACGTAACCAACGAACTTGCCGGGTCAACGTCTTCAATAACGCTGCAATAGTTGACGCTTTCCAGGACGCGCTCGGCCTGCCGTCGATACGGGTGGTTGCGCAGGTCGCTTTCGGCTGCGTTGGACGGTCTGTGCACGAATCGACACCTCCTGCGATGTCCAAAGGATCACATTATGGAAAAGCGGGGTATACGGATCGACTTAGAGGAGGGGGCAAGCCCGAATCGTTACGGAATTGGGCCTGCCCCTATATACAGTCGCAGGATGAACAGGAACAGACAGAAACAGCGGCAGGGTCTAGATCGTAGACGAGGGAAAGACGTTGCGGGCCACCGATCGCTTCGCTTACGCGCGATGTGTTGACAACGCTACGAACGGCCTTGACAAAGTCGATCATGGTCCATTCTGAACCAGGCTCCTCGATGGGACTACCGTTAAGATTACCGTACACCGTCTCAAATGTCAACATTTCCTGATGGTTTGCTGGACTCAGCGCGGGCACTGGTTCATGGCCCCTTTCTCAACCGAATCCGCCACTCCGAGTTGCCGGTCTCCTCAACAGCCAGGACCTCATGCCCCGCATCCTCGGCCCAGTTGGGGATCTCCTCCAGCGCCAGGGGATAGTCGAGCCAGACCTCCAACTGCTCGCCAGGCTCGAGCTCGTCCATCGCCTCGCGCGTCTTCATCACGGGATAGGGGCAGATCTCGCCGCGCACGTCGAGCGTGCGGATCCCCTCGGTCTCTTGACTCATGTTGCATCCTCCTTTGCGGTGATCGACTCCGGCGACGGTTGCCGGTCCGGCGTGCTCTGAGTACCGCCCGCGGGGACGAGCTGTGCAACCCATCGAGATAGAACGGCCGCGCCGTTCATGAACATCAGAAAGCTCATCGCCCACGCGCCGAGCACGATCGAAATTGTTGTGATGACGCTCGCGGCAGAGAGCACCGCAAGCCCGGTTAAGCTGTGGCCGATGTTGCAGCCGCCGGCCACTTGCGCGCCGAAGCCCATGAGCAGCCCGCCGCCGAGCGACTGCAGCAGCCGGCCGGCTTGCGGCACGCGCAGTTTTCGCTCGCCATAGAGCAACCCTGCTAACCCGGCGCCGGCGATCAGCCCGAGCAGCATGTAGCTGCCCCAGTCGATAAAGCTCGCCTCGCCCGTGACGAGATACTGGAAGAGCGAGCGGATCGGGCCGGTGATCGACAGTCCGTAGGAGCGCCCCGTCGCGCTGGAGCTGAGCCAGGCGACGAACGCCACCGCGCCGATGGCCAAGCCCGTGGCCAGCCAGGGCCAGCCGCGCCGGGCCGAGATTCGCCGCTCGCGCGCGATCCAAGCCAACACGAGGGCCGACAGGGCGCCGGCCACGAGCCACGACGGCAGCCCGACCAGCCCGGACAGCGTCAGTGGGGGAGCGGATCCGTCGAACCCGACGGGCGTGCGCAGCGCCTCCTGGAGCGGCTGCAGCGCGCCTTGATCGGCAATGACGGTCATGAGGCCGAAGCCGAGCAGGGCGGTCAGTGAGCCGAGCATCCCCTCACCAACGCGGTAGCAGGTCCCGCTGGCGCAGCCGCCGGCCAGGACCATGCCCACCCCGAACAGCAGTCCTCCCGCAACATTGGCCGGCCACCACAACGGCGGAATGTCCGGGTTGAGCCAGCCGAGCGCGACGACGATCTGGACGCCAATGAGCTGGACGACGACGGCCAAGGCCCACGCACGCAACAGTCGCGAGTTGCGCAAAACTAAAACGTCGCGGAACGCCGTGTTGACGCAGAAGCGCCCGCGCTGGAGCGCGTAGCCGAACGCCAACCCGACGAGCGCGCCCATGATCACCACCGTCATCGTCGAGTCCCCCAATTGGGCTTCATGGCTTCACCAACAGGTGCTCCGATGCTCGTTCTGAGCGGAGACGGCCGCGCTTGACGCCTGCTCGACGGGCGCGTCCGCGAGCGTCGACCACTCCGCCCAGCCGCCGTCGTAGATTTGCACGTCGGCTACATCTAGAAGCCGCAGCGCGACGTAGGCGCGCGCGGCCGCCAGGCCCGTCTCGCTGTAGACGACGGTCGCTCGGCGATCGTCCAACGGCAACCCGGCCTCCTGGGCGCTCAGGCGCAGCGCGTGAGCCCGCTTGAATCCTCCGTCATCGCCAACGAGCGAGTCGGCGGGCCAGGAGAGGGCGTCTGGAATATGGCCCCCGGCATACGCGCTGAACGGCCGGGCATCGGCGATCTGAACTTCCGGCGCGTCGAGGCTTGCGCGAAGCTGGTCGGCATCCACCCGGCGGCGCTCGTTCGGTTGCGGGTTGAACGTCGTGGCGTCGATCGACGGCGGCTCGTCGGAGGTCGGCCCGTTGATGGCTTGCCACGCGGGCCATCCGCCGTCCAGCAGGCGCACGTCGGGATGCCCAGCGTATTCGAGAGCCCAGACGAGCCGCGGCGCCCAGCGACCGTCCGCGCCGTCGTAGACAACGACCGTCCGATCGGACGGGATGCCGGCTTGGCCAAGCGTCTCCGTCAAGACGTCCACCGATTTCAGTTGGCGCGGGATCTGACCCCAAACATTGATGTCGTTGTCCCAGACGTTGACCGCGTTTTTGACATGGCCTTGCCGATAGACGAGTGCCGGCCGCGCGTCGACGATGCGGACTCGGTCGATCGCGTCATATCGCTGTTGGAGCCACGAAGCCGAGACCAAAAGCCCCGCATTCGGATACGGGGCGCTCAGCGAAAGCACCGAGTGCAGTCCCGTGCCGACCAGGCCGACCATCAGGCCAGCTTCGGTCCCTCGCTTGATCAGTTGGCGTCGCGTTAGCTCCATGGCGTCACGATTCCGTCATGCTTCGGTTGTTGTGGATGTCCGTCACACCTCGCCGCAGCAGGGCAACGAGCAATGGTGGTCGGTGCTGCTGGGGAGCGTCGGCAGCGAGCCGATTCCGACGGCCTCGGCCGTCGGAACGGGCATGTGGCGGGCAATCGCGCCGACGGGCTCTGGGCCGACCTCGATCGTCTTGATCATCTCCTGGCGCTCCACGTCGACGACCGCGACGACGTCCTGGTTCTGGATCGGGACGTAGAATTTTTCATCGTCGATGGAGAAGTCGCCGGCGACTGGGTTGCCGCCCTCGACGAGCGAGATCGTATTGACGATCTCCAGGTTGGCGACATCCACGACGGTGATGTCGCTCGAGTTGCGGTTGATGACGAAGTTGAACGCGTCATCGGCGGTGAACTCGTCGGTGATCGGCAGCTCGCCCAACCCGTCGTCGGGCGTGAAGCGCTTGATCTCCGTGGGTCGGGCGGGGTCGCTGATATCGAAGACGCCGACGGTGCCAGCCGATCCTTCGATCGTCTCAACGAAGGCGAGGGTGCCGTCACGCGAGCCGGTCAGCATGAACGGCTCCACGTCCCCTGGACTGTCAGCCACGATCGGTGGCACAGGTACCGTCCCGGCAACCTCGAACGTGTCGACGTCGACCGTCGAGACCGCCTGGCTCGAGCCGGGCGGGTTACGATCGGGTTCCACGGCGAACCGTCCGTCCGGGGTGATCGAAATGTCGCACGGCTGAGCCTCTTGGAAGCGCTCGATCCGGCCCACGACCTGTCCGAAGTCGGGATTGTCGGGGTTTGCGCCGATTTTGAGTAGCGCGTCGTCGAACCGCGCGGAGGCGAGGATATAGTTGCCGTCGGGCGTCAACTCGGTGTAGTTCTGCGACGAGCCCGTCTCGATGATGTGGGGAACCTCGCCCGTCGACAGATCGACGATATGAACCGTTTTGGCGTCGTCAGTGTGGAGCCCGGTGGCGATAATCGGCCCCTGGTCGAAGTGTTTGTTCGAGGGAAAACTGGCCGTCGTCCCCACCTCGAACGTCTTGACGACCTCGTCGGTCGTGGTGTCGATCGCCGTGACGCTGCCGTCGCCGTTGTTGACGACGAACATCAGCTCGCGCGGCTCGTTCGTCTCCTGGCCCGAGCCGCGGAGTTGGATGAGCGGCCCGAGCGCCACGCTGGTGCCCAACACTGCGCCGGTTCGCTTCAAGAATCCTCGCCGGGTGATGGTCGAAGAGCTTGTCTTCTCAACTTGGCTCATGGCGTTCCTCCTTTGCTTATGAACGTTCCCTTAATAGGTCGGCTTCGACGGATCGACTTGGCGCGCCCAGGCGTTGATCCCGCCGTGCAGGTTCTTCAACTTGGCGAAGCCCGCCTCGCGCAACAGCTCGACGGCCTCGGCGCTGCGCCCGCCCGTTCGGCAGTAGGCCACGATCTCGTCGGAGCTGTCCAGCTCGTGGAGCCGCTCGGGCAGCTCGCCGAGCGGGATCAGCTTGGCGCGGTCCAGATGCGAGATGTCCCACTCGAACGGATCGCGCACGTCGAGCAATACGGGACTGTCGCCCCTGTCCAGCCGTTCCTTCAGTTGCTGCGGGCTGATCTCGACGTCGGTGCTTTCCTCCTCGCCGCCGTCCGTGCCAATGCCGCAGAACGCCTCGTAGTCGATCAGCTCGGTGACCGTCGGGTTATCGCCGCAGACGGGGCAGTCGGGGTTCTGGCGCAGGTTGAGCTCGCGGAAGGTCATGCCGAGCGCATCCACGAGCAATAAGCGCCCAATCAGCGGCTCGCCCTGACCCAGAATCAGCTTGATCGTCTCGGTGGCCTGGATGGTGCCGACCAGGCCGGGCAGGATCCCCAAGACGCCACCTTCCGCGCAGCTCGGGACGAGCCCCGGCGGGGGCGGCTCGGGATAGAGGCAGCGATAGCAGGGCCCCCGATTTGCGTCGAAGACCGTCGCTTGACCCTCGAATCGGAAAATGCTGCCGTAGACGTTCGGCACCCCCAGCATCGCACAGGCGTCGTTGACGAGATACCGCGTCGGGAAGTTGTCGGTGCCGTCGACGACGATGTCGTAGTCTTGGACGATCTCCAGCGCGTTCTCCGAGGAGAGTCGTGCCTCGTGGGTCTCGACGTTGACATAGGGGTTGACGTCCTGGATGCGGTCGCGGGCGGAATCGAGCTTGGGGCGCCCGACGTCGCTGGTGCCGTGGATGACCTGGCGTTGCAGGTTGCTTTCTTCGACGTCGTCGAAGTCGACCAGGCCGAGGGTGCCCACGCCCGCGGCTGCCAGATAGAGCCCGAGCGGCGCGCCGAGGCCGCCGGTGCCGACCATGAGGACGCGGGCCGCCTTGAGTTTTTTCTGCCCAGCCATGGTGACCTCAGGCATGATGAGATGGCGGCTGTAGCGCTGGATTTCCTCGTGTGAGAGCTCCACGTCGTCCACCGCCTGCTCGTCGATCTGCGCCGTTGGACGACCGCCGGCGACCGCCGGAACAAGCCGCACCTCGTCGCCGTCGTCCACCGCCGTGTCTGGCCCATCCAACTGGCGGATGTCCTCGTCGCCCACGTAGACGTTGACGAACGAGCGCAGCGTCCCCTCGTCGTTGTAGAGATGCTGCGTCAGATCGGGATACGTTTCGGTCAACTGCTGCAGTGCGTTGCCGACCGTATCGGCGTCCAGGGAAACCGACGACTGGTGGCCGGCATAGGGTCTGAGCGGCGTCGGAATGAAGACGTTGACGCTCATGTTGCGGATCCTCCTTTGCTCGGTTGCGATTGAACCACTCGGCACTCCTCAAAACGGGCGCGATCGGGGGCGAGCTCCCAGGCGCGCAGCTCCTGAGCTCGACCTTCGCGCACGGACTGAATCGCATACGCCAAGCCGGGCCACGAAGCGTGTTCGAGATCGTAGTCCGACGGCTCGGCCGGGGCATCGGGATGGGAGTGGAAGAAGCCGACGAGATCGAGTCCCTGCGCCTCAGCTTGGCGCTCGGCGCGCAGGACGTCCTCCGGGGCGATGATATAGCGATTGTGTCGGGCGTCCTCGCGGGCGTTGTCCATGATTTCGATATCCTCCACTCGAATCTCATCGCCATTGTGATGCCCGATGAGCACGCCGCAGGCCTCGTGCGGATACGTCTGCTCGCTGTGTTGGACGATCTGCTCTCGTTGCTCGATGTCCAGATGGAGCGTCATTCGCCATCCTCCTCGTCGGTCCAGATCGGCGCGTCGAGATAACGCTGCCCGCCGTCGCAGAAGACGGTTACGATGACACCTTCCTCAACTTCCCGGGCGACCCGTAGGGCTCCTGCCAGATTTGCGCCTGATGAAAAACCCGCCAAAATGCCCTCTTCGCGTGCCAGCCGCTTGACGGCCGCGTAGGCCGCTTCGGTTGAGATCGCCAGGTTGGCGTCGGCCAGGGTCTCGTCGTAGATGCCGGGCACGATGGCCGAGGGCATGTGCTTCAGGCCTTCGAGGCCGTGGAGCGGCCCGTCGGGCTGGATCGAGATCAACCCTACATCGGGATTCAGTTCGCGGAGCCGCCGACCGGCGCCCACGAACGTGCCGCTCGTGCCCAGGCCCGTCATGAAGTGCGTCAACCGCCCGTCCGTCTGGCGCCAAATCTCCTCGGCCGTCGTGCGATAGTGCGCGCGCCAGTTGGCCGGGTTGTTGTACTGATCGGGATAGAAATAGCGCTCCGGGTCGGCGTCATACAGTTCCTGGGCCTTCTTGATAGCACCGTCGGAGGCCTCCATGGGATCGGTGGGCACCAGCTCAGCCCCGTAAGCTTGTAGCGTCCGCTTGCAGATCTCGTCGGCGTTGGCCGGCAGGCAGATCGTGACCCCATACCCTTTGGCCGCACCGATCATCGCCAGCGCGATGCCGGTGTTGCCCGAGGACGCGTCGAGGATCGTCTTACCCGGCGTCAGTCGGCCGATCCGTTCGCCCTCTTCGATCATGGCCAGCGCCGGCCGGGCCTTGACCGAGCCGCCGGGGTTGGCCCATTCGGCCTTGGCGTAGAGCTCAACGTGCGGCACGTCGCGATTGATGCCATCCAAGCGCAGCAGCGGCGTGTCACCCA
>JBDGQN010000298.1:0-11427 GCA_042219055.1 Salinibacter sp.
ATTCGGAATTCGGCGTTGTTGGTCTCCGAGGCGGTCTGCCACGTGAGGCGTACGGCGTCGTCATCGACCTGCGCGTCGAAGCCGGCCAGCTCCACGGGCAGCGACTCGCTGTTGCTCGCCAGCACGAACTCGCCGAGCGTGTCGGGCGCGCTGATGGGCGCGACCAGTTCGTTCTCGCTGCTGTTGAAGGAGGTCGTCAGGGCCGTGAACGAGCCTTTGTTCTCGGTCGGCCGCTGGTAGATCGTCACGTTGCCGGCGTCGTCGATGCCGCCGAGGGTGCTTACGTCGAGGCGGATCTCCGTGGCGTCATCAAAACCGAGACTGCCGCTGGCCTCGACGACGAATCGGTACTGGCTCACGTTGTCTTCGTCGATGCTGCCAGTCTTGAGGGGCTTCTCGTTCACCTTCTCGGCCACAACGTCGCCCGAGCCGCTCACGCCGGAGAAGGCCACGTCCACCCCGGTGTCGCCAAAGTCCTGGGTGCCCTCGGAACTGACGGCGGCGGTGCTCCGGTGAATCGGCGCGCTGGGCACCAGTCCGGCGGGGGGCGCCTCCAGCTGATTCGTGGTGTAGATCCGGAACTCCCCCGGTCGGAGCCGAAACGTCTGACTGACCGAGCTTACATCAAGGGATTTGTTTTCGAAGAAGTTGTACCAGGTGCCGGTCTGCGGAAAGTCGAGCGTGGCGGTTTGGACGTTCACGCCAAAGTTGCCGACGACGACCGCGTCGAGGTTCTCGTCCTCCAGCTTGATCCAGTGGACAATGGCCTCATTCCCGACCTTCATCGAGATGTTCTCCTGGCTGCCCGTTCGCGGTCCGGTGAACACCTCGTGGTTATCGCGGAGGCGCAGGAGCGCCTTCCAGGTTTCGTAGAGCCGATCGCGCTGGGGACTCTGCGTCGAATCGGCGTACTCCCAGCGGACGGGCTTGGGCCCCGTTCGGCTCGGGTCGTCCGGCGAACAGGCCGCCGATTCCTTCAGGCATTCGTCCGGGCCCCATCCGTACCCGACCTCCGCGAACTGCCAGGTCATTTTCGGCCCCGGCACGGTGAAGTAGAACGCGGCGGTGATTTTCTGCCGGTCCAGCGCCGTTTCGAAGTTTTGGGTGCTATAGTCGATTCGGTCGCTGCTTCGCCCGAAGGCCTTCTTTCGACGCATTAGCCACTGCTCGTCGTGGCTCTCCATGTAGGCGATGTAGCTGGGCTGGTCGTATCCGAACCGATTTCCGAAGTAGGCGTCCGACAGGTCGGCGCCGAAGCCGCTCGTGCCCCCCACGTATCCCATGTCGACCTCACTGTAGGGGCGGTTCATGTTGTGCCAGGTCATCATGCTCCCCCGGTCCCCGTCGTCGTCCCGGTAGCCCCCAAGCTCGTTCTCCTCATTCGGCGACCCGAAGAACTCCAGGATCATGTAGGTGTCGGAGTCGACACTGTCCCAGACGTAGTCCGATACGTCCTTCCAGCCGCTCACGACGGCGTCGGAATGGGCAGGGTCATTGATGTTCACGCCATTGTCGGCCACGCACTTCGCGAGGTCAAACCGGAAGCCGTCGACGTTGAATTCCTCGACCCAGTATTTATTGGCCCGGTCGATGTAGTTCTTGATAAATGGATTCGCCTGATTTAGCTCTTCGAAAAAGACCCCGCAGATTCCTCGGTTGGGTCCGGACTCCAGGAATGGACTCTCCTCCGCCGAGCCGTAGAGCTGGCGGAGCGGGGAGGGGGTATCGATGTGATTGTAGACCACGTCCATAATGACCGCGATGTCCCGGTTGTGGGCCGCCTGCACGAATTCCTTGAAGGCCGTCCGGGTCCCGTAGGACTTCTCGAGGGCCAGGTGGAAGAGGGGATTGTAGCCCCAGCTGATGTTTCCGTAAAACTCGGACACCGGCATCAGCTCAATGGCGTTGACGCCCAGGCGATCCAGATAGGCGAGCGTGTCGGTGAGGGTCTGGAAGTTGTTCTGCTCCAGGAAGTCGCGCAGGAGCAACTCGTAGACGACCAGCTCGTCCCGGGGCGGGGGCGTAAAGTTGGGATTGTCGAAGTCGAAGTCCGGGCGGCCCTTCTCCAGCACCGACACCGGATTCTCGGTCTGAGACTCGGGATACGCCTTGAGGTTCGGGTAGGTCTGGTCACTGATGAACCGGTCGACGGGCTGGAGAATCTTGTGTGAGAGAGGATCCGCCACCCGGTGCTTGCCGTCCACGAAGTACTGGAAGGCATACTCCGTCTGGCTCTGGATCTCGGAGGCCGGGAGGGTGATCCACCAATGAGTGCTGTCCTTCTTCATGAAGTACTCCGGGTCGATGTCCCAGTTGTTAAAGTCCCCGAGCACGTAGGCGAAGTCCTTTTCCGGGGCATTGAGGGACAGTGTCACCGAGCCGTCGTCGTTGTAGTTGATGCCGTCCTGCACGCCCGAGGGACGGGCTGCTTCCACGACGTTGGGCGTGCGGATCAAAACTGTACTCGACGTGTCCGTGAGCGTGTCGCCCCCGTCTCTGGCCTCCGCGACCGCCTGGACCTGAAATCGATTCGGGGTGTTCATGTCGAGCGCATAGCCGAGGCTATCACTCGTATCGGAGGCCACTTCCGTCCCGTCCACAAAGAGGCGAAGGGCTGTCAGCGAATCGACATTGGCAGTGTCCGCCGATATTGCAACCGTAACCGTCGTATCGTTCGCCACCATGAACGGGTACAGCGGCGGATTGCTTTCCGGCTGCGTGATGCTCGCCTCCACGAGAGGATCCGATCCGCTCACGTCGATCACGTCCACGAAGATGTCCGCGCCGCCCTCGGCTTTCCCCTCCTTCGACCCGTCGGCGTTTCGGAAGACGAAGTTCATCGTCTGGATTTCCTCGTTCGCCCCCAGGTCGCAGCTCGTGCTGGTGTTCTGGTAATAGGCCCGGATGTCTTGAATCTCCAGCTTATAGCGATTCGGCCCCACCTGCGTCAGCTTTGTGTCGTCTCGATTGCCCGTGAACTGGTCGCTCGTGGGCCAGTGGTTTTTCACACACTTCCAGTTCCCTTCCCCGCTCTGATTGGTAGAGATACCGGTATGGGCGTACACCTCCCCGTCGTGCCCTTCGAGCCCGCCGGTCCCCTTGTCGGCGTTGAAGTAGATCGTCACCGGCCGATCGGTACGAGGCGGATTGGGATCCGTCTCTACAACCTGTCCCATCGCCGGGGTCGCGGCCACCAGCAGACTGAACAGTCCAAAAAACGAGAGGAAACGCATCACGACACAAAGAGGCTAAAACTGAAAGGCCCTGAGAAGACAAAAGCGCACCGGCTGGGCTCCGACCGGTGCGCTTCGAGGATCCGAAGACGCCAACAAACAGAGCGCGTCAAGACTAATTGCCACTGGGCTCTTTAATTTTGATGTCGTCGATCAGGATGTCCGGATTGTTCCCGCGCATCGTAAACCCGACGTTTCGGATGCCGGGACTCTTGAGGGCGGCCGGATCGTTGCCGAGCGAGTCGAGCCGCACCTCCACGGTGCCCCACTGGCCGACGGGCAGCGCGACGGTTTCCGAATTCCCGGTATTGTAGCCGCCGTCGTTGGTGCCGTCGCCATTGTCGTCGATCGTCTCAACGAACATTTCCAGGGAGTCGCCCTGGCTGGCCTTGACCCGAACGGAGAGCACGTCACTTGCCTCAACGTCCAGGAACAGGTTGGCCGGTGGCCCGAGGCCCCCACCGTAATTGTAGCCAAAGCACCCATTCCCTTCCACGCTGCGCGAGGTAAACCCGTCGCTGTTGGTCGCCACGTCGTTCGAGTTCGAGAAGCTTGGCGGACAGAACGGTGGTCCGTACGCCCCCGTCGTCCGCTCAAAGTCCATAATCTCGACCTGTGTGGCGTTGGCGGTGCCGAGCATCAGCTCGTCGACGGCGTAGGTTACGTCCGCATCCGCCGAGAACTTCACCTTCGTAAGCGGTCCGTTCCCCCCGGCCCGCTGGGCCACCGGGTTGAAGTCAGCCCCGATCTGCGAGAAGACAATGCCATACTTGAGCCACTGACTGCCGGCGTTCACCGGCACTGTAATCTGGTGATCGGTCGTGCCCCCACCCGTCTCCTCAGTAAACGTCAGGGTTAGGTTGAAGTCGGTGTTCGGGGACGGCCGGACCAGGAAGGTGAAGCGGTCCGAGTTGGGGGCGCTCGCGCGCCGCTCAAAAACCGCTGCCCCAGACGCGGTGGCGTCGATTTCGAGGTAGGAAATGCCGTTGCTCCCGACCGGATCGTTATTGTTGTTCGAGTTCGTCTGAAGCGTAAACGACGTGCCGCCGGTGGTCGACGAGTCGCGCTGGGCGTCCTCATAGTCGGCAATGGTGGCAAATCCGGCGCTAAATTGACTTGTCACGGTAAACGGACTGACCCGTACCGTAAGGGAGTCGACGATCTCACGCTTCCCGGTTTGGGAACGGACAACCACCGTCTCTTCTGTGATGCCCGATACGGACCCATCGGCCCCCACCGACCACACTTGCTTCCCGTTTTTGGGTGAGCCACTTGTACTCTTCTTTTTCATCGTAAGAATACCGGTGCCTTTAGCCGTCGGTACACTTTCGAGCCCTTGGTACGACACCTGAAAACTAGTCGTACTTTGTGCACTGGTGAGGGTCAGACTGAGGGACGACTTGGAGATTTCGACGTTGGGCTGGACGTTAAAATCTTCAACACTCGTTGGACTCTTATCACACCCGACAGCCACAAATCCGAAGACAGTGAGAAGGAGAAGAGCGGGCAAGAACGTAGAGTTCCGCATAGTAGAGGGCAAACGTACAGTGGGGAAGAACGTAAATCATGCGGGCAGAGCCCGGGTGGACCGGAAGACCTCGCCCAATTCTCGGAGGAGGTCCTCCAGCCTCAGGACGCGTTAGTATCCGGGGTTCTGCTCCAGATTCGGATTGGTCAGGAGTTCAGACTGGGGCAACGGGTAGAGTCGGAATTTCTCATCCGTTGAGGTACCCCCCTGAACGTCGCCCTTCCAGGGCCACACGTATTCGCCCCCAGTGAACTTTCCGAACCGAATCAGATCTGTGCGACGGGTCGCCTCCCAGAGTAGCTCGCGGCTCCGCTCGTCGAGGATGAAGTCGAGCGTCAGTTCCGACTTGGTGATGTTCCCGCTCTGGTCTCCGAAGGCCCGCTCACGCAGATCATTGATGAGCGACACAGCCCGGCTCTTGCTCCCACCGCCGCCCCGGAGTACGGCTTCGGCGTACATCAAGTGTACCTCAGCAAGGCGGAACATCGGGTAATCGGTATCCGGAAACGTCGCGTTCTTCCCGGGCTCTCCAGTCGACGTGACGTTCTGGTACTTCGGCACGGCGTACCCCTGCGTGAAGTCGGTGAGGGTCTGAATGGCCAAGGACTGTCCCTGCCGGTAGAACTGCTTGTCCGGCGTGTTTGGGAAAACGGGCCGCTGGTCGCCGGAGGAATAGCGTTGCACGGTGGGCCGGGTGGTGCGCAGCCCTGCCCAGCCAGCCCCCAGTCCCACAGTGTCGGGGGACAGGGACCCGCCGACCGCCGCGTGAGCGAGGAATGTGGTGCCGCCGTAGTGTTGGGTCTTCTGCCCATCCATCGGGATGGAGAAGATCAACCCGTTGGCCGTGTGATTGTCTGCGAGGAAGAGATCTTGGTAGTTCGGCTCGAGGCTGTATACACCGGAATCAAGGATCTTCGTAGTGTACTTGATGACCTCTGAGGAGCGCTTCTTACCGATGTAAACCGGGGCATTCTGATAGAGCTTCGCGAGTAGGAACCAAGCGGCCGACTTATCGACCCGACCGTACTGGGCCTGACCGGCCGGCAGAAGATTCTCCTCCCCCTTCGCGTTCGTGATGGCGAGCAGCTCCTTCTCCACATAGTTAAAGACTTCCTTGCGTGTGGCCTGTGGCGGCGCCTTTCCGCCTCGTGGGAAACTCTCTTTCACGAGCGGGATGTCGCCAAAGAGATCAATGCCATGCCAGTAGCTGAGAGCCCGCAGGAACCGCGCCTCAGCCCGCCACTGCGGAATCTTCTGCCGCACCTCGGGACCGACGTCGCGCGCATCGAGCTTTGACTGGCTCGACTGTCGCAAAAATTCGTTGACGTGGGCCACCTGGAAGTAAATCCGGCTGTACATCGCCGAGGTAAACCCGTTGGTGGCCGACCAAGTCATGGTGTTCAGTTCCTGCACGTTGCCGTCGTTCCAGGCAATCACGGCCTCGTCCGTCGGCAACTCCTGCATCTGCCACCAGAGGCGGACGTACTGCGAAAAGCCCTCGTCGATCTGCTTGATGTCAGGGTTCCCGGCCGGTCCCTCCTGGCCCGTTACGTTGAGCCCGCCATACAGCTTCGCCAGGTAGGATTTGTAAGCGCCTTCCTGGGCAAACACTTTTTCGGCACCTGCTTGGCTCTTCGGATTGACGCCGACATCGGTACACCCAGTCATCCCCGCGAGGACGAAAAGAGAAAGAAGGGCGGGAAGAATCTTATTCGTAAACATGGCAGAACGTTAACGTCTGTGAAAGGACGGTGGTAGTGGAGGAGCGCGGCCGTTACAGCTGCACGTTCAGCCCCGCCGTGAAGGTTCGGGACCGGGGGTAGAGGTTGTTGTCGATGCCAATGACCTCAGGATCGGGCCCGCTGTATCCGGTAAGCACGAAGACGTTCTCGACTGTGCCGTAAATCCGGAGCCGCTTGACGCCCGGTATAGCGTTGAGGGTGTACCCGAGCGATATGTTGTCCATCCGCAGGAAGGAAGCATCCTCCACGTAGTAGTCGGAGAAGTACTGCGGTTTCGAGAACTTGGTCGTCTTCACTGACGTGTGCAGGTTGGACGGTGCAAAGTTCGTAAGCCGGCTGTAGTGGCCATAGTTCGAGGCGACGTTGTTGTACACATAGTTTCCGATCTGGGCCCGCACCGTGAAGCTGAGATCGAAGCCCTGGTACGTCATCCGCGATGTATGACCGAAGGTCCAGTCGGGCTGGGGACTCTCACCCACCACGAGATCGGCAGAGTTGATCTGACCGTCGCCGTTCTGGTCCACGTACATGTCGACCCCGTTCACGACTCCATCGCCATTGTAGTCGACACCGTCGGTCCGCGGCTTTCCGTTCTTGGTTTCTTTGTGGCGGTAGACATAGAAGGAGTTGATTGGCTCCCCTTCCTGGTTAATCTGGATGGTGTTCCCGACGCCTCCACTAATGCCACCAGTGGCAAAGCCTTCGCTGGCCCGAGCTACATTGAGGATCTTGTTGCGGTTCGTCGACGCGTTGAACTGAGCGCTGTACGAGAAGTCCGATGTATTTACGACCCGCGCGTCGACACTGAACTCGATCCCCTCATTTTCCATCGACCCGATGTTGGTAAGCACGCGGTCGCTGAGATTTGAGCCCGCCGGCACAGTCACTTGAAAGAGCATGTCCTCAGTCTTCTTGTAGTAGTACTCCACCGACCCGGTCACGCGCTCACCGAACAGGCCGTAGTCGAAGCCAATGTTGTAGGAAGTGGTCTCTTCCCACTTAATCGTCTGGTCGGCCGCACTGGGGCGAATGGTGCTGACAAAGTTGTCCCCGAACTGCACCTGCGCCTGCGGCCCCCCAGGCTGCCAAAACGGCGCCCACCTGAAGTCTCCAATCTCTTGGTTCCCGGTAACGCCCCACGAGCCGCGAATCTTGAGCGTGGAGAGGAAGTCGAGATCCTCCACGAACGGCTCTTTGTGAACCCGCCAGGCTAGCGCCCCGGAGGGAAAGGTTCCCCAGCGGTTCTCGGGGCCAAAGCGGGAGGAGCCATCCCGACGGATCGTGAAGGTGAGTAGATAGCGGTCCATGAAGGTGTAGTTGAACCGCCCGAATCCGGAAATCAGTCGGCTGGGGATCTCTGCCACAAACGTCGTCGTGTTCTCGGTGTCTGTCACCGGATCCGTGCTGTTGGGACCGAGGAAGTTGCTGTTGAGCCCTCGGGCCGTGAACTCCGGGTACTCCTCGTGGAACTCCTGGTAGGAATACCCGGCCGTGGCTTCGAACTGGCTGCGAATCGACTCGAAGGTTTGATCGTAACTCAAGAAGGCGTCGAGCAGCGTGTTGAGCCGCGAAAAGTTGGAGCGACCCACCTGCCCGGGATTTTCGGCCTCGGCCTGGCTCTTGAGGAACGTGGGAGCGAAGAACTCCCGCTCCCCTTCGCGCACGTCATAACCCAACTTCAAACGAGCTCTCAGACCCTCAAGCCCCGGGATCTTATACTCAGCCTCTACATTTCCGATGCTCCGATACGTCTCGCCGTGATTCTCCGTCAGGATGTATGAGGCAACCGGGTTGTTTTCAGCGTTCGTCTGACTCCACTCGTAGAAGCCTCCAAACGGACTGCCCGGATCGCGAATGGGCTGCGTCGGGTCGAAGCTAGCCGAGCTCCCCACGAGGCCCGGCTGGAACTGATTTCTCCGTTTCGAGCCCCGGAGGCTGGTTCGAATCGACAGTTGGTCGTCGAAGAATTTCTGGTTGTATTTGAGCGACGCACTGACCCGACTCATGCTAGAGGTCTGCAGAATGCCTTCCTTGTCGAGGTAGCCAAGCGACAGGCGAATACTGGAATCTTCGTACCCGCGCGAAAAGCTCAGTGAGTGCTCCTGTGTGAAGGCATTGCGGTCTACAGCGTCCTGCCAGTCGGTGCTGGCATCGCCCAACTCGCTCACCTGGCTCGGTGCCTGCTCACGGACGACACGGCGGAATTCGTCGGCACCCAGCACGTCCACACGATCAGTCACAACGGATGTAGACACTGAGCCATTGTAGGACACGCGTCCTCCTTTCTTCTCACCGCCCCCTTTCGTCTCAATGAGAATAACGCCATTGGCCCCCCGTGCGCCATAAATGGCCGTTGCCGAGGCATCCTTCAAGACCGTGACGTTTTTGATGTTGCTCGGATTAAGGAAATTGAGCGGATTGCGTGATGCCTGACTCCCCTCGCCACTAATCGGTACGCCGTCGACCACGAAAAGCGGCTCGCTGTCAGCGTTGACGGACGAAGCCCCGCGAATGCGGATCTGCGACCCGGCCCCTGGTGCCCCACTGCTTGGGGTAATGTTTACTCCGGCAATTTTTCCGGAGATCAACTGCTCGGGACTCACAACACTGCCTTTGTTGAAGTCTTCCGAGCTCACCTTCGAGACGACCCCCGTGACGTCCCGCTCTTGCTGCTGCCCGTACCCGACGACCACCAGCTCCTGAATCTTCTTGGCGGCCGGGACGAGGGCCACATTGATTGTGGACCGCCCCGCAATGGGGACAGTCTGGTCACGGAACCCCACGAACGAGAACCGCAGCGAGTCTGCATCGCTGGGTACGCTCAGCGTATACTTGCCCTGCGCGTTGGTGGCGGTCCCTATGGTAGTGCCCGGTACGGACACGTTGGCCCCCGGCAGTGGCGAGTTGTTGTCGGCACTCGTCACGGTACCGCTGATCTCCTGCGCCTGCGCGTGGACCGTTCCCACGCAAAGAGTCAGACCGAGGAGCACGAGCGTGATGATCGAAGATCGGTATTGCATTGGAATGGGGCTGTGTCGGTGATGCAGAATCGTATGGGGACAGCCGGGGCCGAAAGCGTTCGGCCCTTCGCGGGCCGCCAGTACCTCGGTCCATCACAATCTGGACATGAGGGGTGTTCGCCGAAGCCCTCGCGGCGAACGGACGCAGCGTTCAGTACATATCCTCTCATTGGGCGCTTTCTATCAGGGCGCTCGTCTCAGTGGAAACCCGTCGGGCACGTCTTGGGGGGCATCGCCGGCCCCACACGTCCGCCGGACGACGAGTTCCGGCGAAAAGACGGTGCTCGACACCGGGCTGTGGCCGGGGGTTTCGAGGCGCCGCAGCAGGGTTTCGGCGGCGCGGGTGCCCATGGTGCGCGCCGGCTGCCGGAGCGTTGTGAGCCCGGCACACCGGCTCAGTTCAATGTCGTCGAATCCAACGATGGCGAGATCCTCGGGCACGCCCAGATCGGCCTCCCAGGCCGCCCGCATGGCCCCCAGCGCCTGCATGTCCGACCCGGCAAAGACCGCGTCCGGCGGGGGGTCCCGTTCAAAGAGGGTCTTCATGGCCCGGTATCCGCCCTCCTCGGAAAACGCGAAGGGGCGCTCGTCAATCGCCGCAATGAGGCTTGGATCAACCTCCCGCCCATGCTCGCGCAGCGCCGCCTCGTATCCTTGGCGTCGGAGATGGGCCGGGGGCGGGTCGTACTCGACCGTAATGTGCCCAATTCGCTCGTAGCCCAGGTCGATCAGGTGCCGGGTCGCCTCGTAGCCTCCATGCTCGCTGTCGACGGAGAGCGACTCGAAGGCCGAATGCTCAGTGTCGACCAGGACGACCGACCGGCTGGTGCGCGCTAAACGCTCGGCCCATTCGTCGGTCAGAGGCATCGACAACAGAAGAATTCCGTCGTTGCGTCCAGGCTGGAGGGCCCGGTCCATGTACGTGTTGAAGGACTCCGCATCGGGCTGTACGTGAATTCGGCCCTGGGGATTGGCGGGGGCATGTACCATAAGATCCATGTTCCGCTCCGCCAGCACGTGCTGGATGCCTCTCATCACGTGCATGTAAAAGTAGTTTGCCACGACCGGCGCCACGACGGCAATCTGGTTCGTGTGCTCCCGAGCCAGGTTCTGCGCCGAAGCGTGGGGTCGGTAGTGCAACGCATCCGCCGCCTCAAGCACTCGCTCGCGCGTCTCTTCGCTGACTCCAGATTCGTCGTTGAAGACGCGCGAGACGGTCGCTGTGGACACGCCCGCTCGCTCAGCAATATCGTAAATGGTTGCCGACACAGAGCGAGATTGGAAGCGGTGGGGCGAGAATGCGACTTTTTCGTAAGCGGTTACATCATAATCTCCCGATAATGCAATGTCAAGCCGAAGCGCTTTTCCGACCTCTGAGGGGGATTCCACCTTGGAATCGGGGCCTGTCCTCCCCGTTCTCGGGCTGACCGTCGAGGCTTCTCTCCTCCTCTCCCGATGAGATGCAGGACCTGTACCCTCCCTCTCAGCTGGGTATTCCCCACGAAACCGGCAGAAGGATCGGCCTCTGTTTCAAAAAAAACACACCGGAACAAGGACCTGGAGTCGTTTTCGCCTTGCGTCCTTCCTCTTCCCTTGATACTTTTGCCGAAACCGCTTACAACACGATTCATCGGGGCAGCCCGTCGAACACGCGCACACCACTCCGTTCGTTCGCCCTCTTTCCAACTTCGCTCCTCGCCCCTATGTCTCCGGACTTTCCCCTCGCGACCCTCGACCTTGCCGTCATCGCCGGGTACTTCGTCCTCGTTGGCATCATCGGCTACGTGGTGGCCCAGCGCATTGAGAGCGGCGACGACCTGTTCCTCGCCGGGCGCACGCTCGCGTGGGGCACGATCGGGTTTTCCCTGTTTGCCTCGAACATTTCGAGCACGACCCTCATCGGC
>JBDGQN010000299.1:0-10209 GCA_042219055.1 Salinibacter sp.
TCGGCGTCGGCAAAGCGGAAGAGCAGGTAGGCCGACTCGTCGGGATGAATCAGGGCCACCTGCCGGGGCTGGTTCTTCACGGTCCAGCGGGCCGGAACGGAGAACCGAAAGGCAAGCTCAGGGTGGTAGAAGACGCCGTCCTCCGCAAATCCCTGACGCGGATTCTTTCCCAGGACGATGTTTTCGAGAGCCCGGTAATATGCTTCCTGGTTCACCGTCGTCGCAGGTTCTTCAATCTTCTTCTGCCACGTCTGGGCAATCTCTGGAATGGTCTGCTCCCGGGCTCCGGGATCGGGGTGGGTCGACTGCCAGGTTGGAATGGACTGCCCGCTTTGCTCCTTCTTGCGTTTCAGGGACTCGAAGAAGTCCGCCCCTTCAGCGGCGGCGTAGCCGGCCCGCACGGCGTACTGCACGCCCAACCGGTCGGACTCGCGCTCATTGTCTCGGCTATAGCTGAGGGACAACAGCTTGGCCGCCGTCCCCCCAATTCCAAGCACATTCTCCCCCACGTTTCCCCCGAACGCAACCTGTCCGGCGATGGCCCCGCCGAGCAGGAGGCCCTGCGTAAGCTGCCAACGGGCGGCCTGCTGCGAGGCATGCCGGGCGGCAACGTGGGCAATCTCGTGCCCGAGCACCACGGCCAACTGCGCCTCATTGTTGAGGTGCGCGAGAAGACCCCGGGTGACGTAGACGTAGCCCCCGGGCAGCGCAAACGCGTTGATGACGGGACTGTCGAGCACCCGAAAATGAAACTCGGCCTTCCGGAACTTCTCGGGCGTCTCGGGCCGACGCATGTGGCTTACGGCCAGCACCTCCCGTGCCACTTCGTCCACGTACTGCTGGAGCTGTTTGTCGTCGTAGACCCCGTACTGGTTCTGAATCTGTTTGTCGGTCCGCGCGCCGAGCTTTAGCTCCTCTTTCCACGTGTATCCGTAGGCCCGCGTGTTGCCGGACACGGGATTGACCCCCGTCGAGACGCAGCCGGTGGCGGTGGCCGCGAGGACGAAAAGGAGAATCGGGACGAGAAAGTGGAAGCCCCGTGCCTGCCACAGGGCACGACGCTCCCGACGTGAAGACGGCTTCATTGGCACCAAAGGCGTGAGTGTGGTTGAGCATCGATCGAATCCCTCGCCCATTCTGTTCCGTCGTACTCCGAGCCCTCCCAGAAGAACTACTTGACTAGCTTTAACGGCCGCCCCTGGGCGACGGTCTTCCCGAGCCGGATCTGGTTTAAGATGGCGACATCGGTGATCGTGATCGCCTTGGGAAGCGTCTCCGCACTTACAAACGTACGGAACGCATCTCGACGAGCCGCTGGATGGATGGACAGTCGGGGAGGCTGGAGGGTCAATATGTCCCGGTCTTCGAGGGCAGCGAAGCCCGTCATTGTTCGCTCGAACACCTGCTGATACGCGATGAACTGCCCCGCCCTCGTCAGTCCCTTGAATTGATACACTCGTCCTTCGTACGCGATGTAGTAGACCATGAGGCGAAGCGGAACGCCCTTCCGCGTCCGGGCCGTCGCCAGCAGGCGCCACGCCTTCAGGCCATTCACGGTCGTCCGGTGGCGGCCGACGACGGTCACACCCCTCTTCCGCACGAACCGTCCCACGGCGGCCCGGAGCGTGTCGGTCCGTGCGCGTTCAAAGACCACGTAGGCCTCCCGGTTGGGCTGCACCAGAGCGACCTGCCGCGTGTCGTTGCGCACCGTCCAGCCCACGGGCACGGGAAAGCGGAACGCGAGATTGGGGTGGTAAAACACCCCGTCCTCGGTGAATCCGCGCCGCGGATTGTCCCCCATCACGAGGCGCTCGATGGCGTCGTAGTAGTCCGCCTGGTCCTGAATGGTCTGGGCACCTTCCGCCTTTTTCCTCCACTTCTTGGCCAGCTTCACGACCCGATCCTCCCGCGCCCCGGGATCCGGATGAGTCGACTTCCAGGTGGGGAGGGTGTGGCCGCTCTGCTTCTGCAGGCGCTTCAAGGCAGTGAAGAAGCCGGATGCCTCCGCCGCGTCGTACCCGGCCTTCGCGGCGTACTCGACGCCGAGGCGGTCGGCCTGCCGCTCGTGGGCCCGGCTGTAGCGGAGCGAGATGAGCTTCGCGGCCGTGCCGCCGATGCCCATGATCTTGCGGCCTACATTCCCACCGAGGGCGGCCTGGCCGATTATGGCACCGCTGAGGAGGAGGCCTCGGGTCAGCTTCTTCTGCGCAACCTGCTGCGAGGCGTGCCGGGCAGCGACGTGAGCAATCTCGTGCCCGAGCACCACGGCCAACTGGGCCTCGTTGTTGAGGTGGGCCAGCAGTCCGCGCGTGACGTACACGTAGCCCCCAGGCAACGCAAACGCGTTGACGGCCGGACTGTCGAGCACGCGAAAGTGAAACTCGGTCTTTCGGAACTTCTTGCGCGTGCTGGGCCGGCGGAGATCGCTTTCGGTCAGCACGTTGCGGGCTACCTCGTCGACGTATTCCTGGAGGGCCTCGTCCTCGTAGATGCCATACTTCCGCCGGATCTGGTCGTCGGCCCGCCGGCCAATCTTCAGCTCTTCCTGCCACGTGTAGCCGAAGACACGGGTGTCGCCCGTCACGGGATTGATACCAGTGCTGACACAGCCGGTGACCGCTACCGCCAGGAGCAGGAGAAGTGGCACCGAAAGCACGCGGCCCCAATGGCGAACAGGGCGAGGACGGAACTCGGACGGGATCATGATTCGGAGACGTACACTGTAAACAGGCAGAGGCGAGGCACGGCCCGCTCTTCCTCTTCTCGCGTAGACCCCCTGCCCCTTTTTCATCCCGCTCCACGGATCGGCTCCTTTGCCGTTCCGTCCGTGTCAGTCGCCTTATTCCTCCTGCAGCGCCGCCGCGCATGTAATCAGTACGTCCGTCGCCTGCTTCACCTCCTCTCGGCTCACCTCCCTGGTCATCGTGTCTTCGATTTCGTTCACAATCTCGTGGGCGCGTTCGAGCCGGGCCTGCCCCTCGTCGGTGAGGTGAAGCTGCCGGATGCGCCCATGGTTCGGATGCGGCGTGCGCCGAAGGAGATCGTCCTCCTCCAGCCGCGTCACGATGCTGTGCATGGTCTGTGGCGTCACGAAACAGCGACGAGCCAGCTCGGCATTGGAGAGCCCTTCCTCCCGCTCCAGCGCCGTGAGGGCCGCGTACTGGGGCGTGGTGAGATTCGCTTCGGTGAGCCGGTCGTCCATCGCCTGGCGCAGGGCATACTGGGCGTGCTTGAGCACGTACCCGAACCGGGCGTCACGGAGCTGTTGCATCTTCATAACTTGATTTTTTATCAGGGGGCTGATACTATTGGACTGAACGTCTCAGTGCCCTGATAAGTTACGCACTAATCTTCAGAACGTCCATGCCCACAATTGCCCCCACGAACGACGTTTTTACCCTCGTCAACGTCTTCACGGTGCCGGAAGAAAACCAGCAGGAGCTGGTGGACCTTTTGGTCGAGGCGACCCGGCAGACCATGCAACACCTCCCCGGCTTCGTCTCAGCCAACATCCACGTCAGCCACGACGGCACGCGGGTCGTCAACTACGCACAGTGGGAACCTCGGGAGCACTTCGAGGCGATGCGGGAACGGGAAGCCGTGCAGCCTCACATGCGGAACGCCGCTGAATTGGCCGACAGCTACGATCCCATCACTTGCGATCTTGTCGACTCCACCCCGCAACCCACCTAACTGCCATCTCTTCGTTCGTCGTTTTCGCCTTCCGAGATCACGTCCAGACGGCCCAGCGGGGCGGATTCGTCCAGGCCGGGCACGGGAAGAAGTCACCCCTGCAGCGTCTATCGATCGGCGACGGCATCGTCTGCTATTCTCCTCGGATGGTGTTCGGGGAGGACGAACCGTGTCAGCAATTCACTGCACTGGGAACCGTCACCGACGACACCGTCTACCAGGTGCAGATGCGCGAGGATTTTGCGCCGTACCCCGTGGACGTGTCGTTCGAGGACGGTGAGGAGGTCGAGGTACGCCTCCTGCTGTCCGTGCTCGGCTTTGTCGAGAACGAGGCGTCGTGGGGCCTCTACTTCCGGCGGGGACTCTTCGAGATTCCGGAGGGGAACTTCCAGGTTCTTCGTGATCGCATGGAGCCCACCGGCGCGTAGCTGGGTCCGATCTTACTCTTAGACTTCGGCGGGATCCGGGGCGGAGACTTCTCCTGCAGGAGCCTCTTCAACCTGCGCGGCCCCCTCCCTGCGCTCGACCGCGAAGGCCCGATGGGCCGATGTCCCGAAGTCGAGCACGGCCTCAAACGGATCGCGCTGGGTGGCCGTGACGAGACTCTGGCCCACGGCGTCGGACCGAAGCAGATCGAGAAAGACCTCGGTGCGCTCCCCATCGAGTTTCCCAAAAGCGTCGTCGAGGAGCAAGAGGGGCTCAGTGTCGCTCCGGGCCTGGAGGTAGAAGTACTGCGCCAGCTTGAGCGCCATGGCGAAGGTGCGGTGCTGGCCCTGCGAGCCGTACCGACGCACCTCCAGGTCGTCGAGACGAAAGATCAGCTCGTCGCGCTGCGGGCCCACGAGGGTGGTCCCCCGATCTTGCTCCTGTCCTTTCTTCCGATCGAGCGCCTTCCGGAACGCGTCGGCCACGTCCTCGACCGTCGCATCGGGGGGAAGGTCGGCAATCGTGTCGTACTCGATGGTGGGCTGTTCGGCCACCGCCTCGATGCGCCGGTACGCGTCCGCGAGATCGTCCGCGAAGTCCTGCAGGAACTGCTGTCGACGATGCACGATGCGGCTGCCCAGCGATACGAGTTCCTCCGTCCAGGGCCTCAGCAACTCGGCGGGGGGCGGATCGGGGCGCTTTTTGTAGCTGCGGAGCACCTCGTTGCGCTGGCGGCGCGCCCGCCGGTACTTCATAAGGTCGTCCATGTAGATGGGCCGTGCCTGGCTGAGGATGTTGTTGACGAAGCGACGGCGCTCGCTGGGCCCACCCGCCGTCAGGTCGTAGTCTTCCGGCGCGAAGACGACCACCGGCAGCGTCCCCACAATGTCGGCCAGCCGGTCGAGCTCTACGTCGTTGACGAAGATGCTTTTGCCCTCCCCCGGTACGTACGCCAGTCGTACCGTTACGGGATTCGTCCTCACGTTCTTGACGGTCCCCTCTACCTCAAAGTAGGGGGCGTCTTTCCGTACGGCGTATCGATCGCGCGATGCCGTGAAGCTTTTGGTAAGACACAGGTAGTGAGCCGCCTCGAGCACGTTGGTCTTGCCTGCTCCGTTGGACCCGTACAACAAGTTGATGGACGGCGCGAGCTCGAACTCGCTCTCCGCGTGGGCGCGGAACGACCGGAGGCGCAGGGTGTGAAGAATCATGAACGAGGGCACTCGCCACCTGGAAGATCGGAACCGGAGCCCGTCTTGGGCCCGCATGCTTGTCCATTACGACAGGATGGCGGCCTTCGTTCGTCGGTGGTGCTCAGGCGTCTTTGTTCTCCGATGCCCAGTTATGCCCAATGAGTTTGCCCTCCGCCCCATGACTTCGCCCGACACCGAAGCGGTGCGTACGCTCTGGGCAGACCGGTTCGGGGGAGATCCGGCGACCCGGCAGAAGTGGATTGACGCCATCCTGGACTCCGACCACTCAGCAACGGCACTGGTCGCCGTGTCTTCCGGAGACGGGGCGGTCGTGGGATTTGGCATCTTTGAAATTGGGGGCCGCGATTACACCCGTAGCTACCTGGGGCTCGTCCCCTTGGACCTCCACGTCCCACTCGTTGACCGGAATGGACTGTTTCACATGTGCTGCGTGCGCGCCGACTGGGAGGGGCGGGGCACGGGATCGGCCCTATACCGCCGCCGCCTTCAACTGCTCGCCGATCGAGAGATCTCTCGGGCCTTCGGGATTTCTTGGCATCGCCCGCATACAGTCGACAGCCGCGTGCTCTTCGAAAAGCATGGCTTCACGGCGCTGGCCACCGTCGAGCGATACTACGCCCGTACGTCTCCACGCCTCCGCTGCCCCGACTGCGAAGGGGAATGTACCTGCACCGCGACGCTGTATGCCCGCAGGATCGAAGACACCTGAGCGGACGGTTCGGCGTACGGGAAGTCCCCACGTTTTAAAATCGTCGATTCAGCCGACTTGCTGAGCACGAAGCCATGGTTTGGGGCGAACCCGGCTCGCGTCCGGATCATTCATTACCCTCATCATCCCCATTGTCTGTGTCTCCTCCTCCAGGCTCTACGGTCCCCCCGAACACTGTGGACGCTCTCGCGAATGAAGGGAAGCCAACCGTGAAATGCATCATAGCAGAGAAATTTTGGTGTATGGAGTTAATGACCTGACTTTATTTTCGCCATACACAACTTAAAAACAATTTTCCCTTTGTCAAGTGGCACGTGGTCCTCCCCACCGCTAGTGGCTTATTAGACCTCATTCTTTGAGTAATTATCTCCAACGATACCGTAGGGACGCATGGTGATGCGCTCTACATCGTCATGGGAGGCTGATTCTATCGCCAGTGGTTTTTGAATAGGTTCCACTTTCCACAAGCGTAGACAAAAGAATCAGAGTTGACGCGGCACTAGGTCCTCCCCGCCCCTTTATGATTGCTCTCCTTCTCGGAATACTACTCGTTGTACCCGCCCCCGATACCACCGACAACCTAGACACCTGTCTCTCCATGGAGCCTGATCGGGGGCCTTCTTCCGTCACCACCTTGAACGAAGCCCAGAAAACGTGGCTCGACCATAAATCCGTGTCCCGAGATACGCTCCGTGCCCATCTGTCCCGGATTCAGGAGGCCCGCCAGTGTTATCGTCGTCTCAATCCTTCGGAAGTTGCCCGTCCATACATTGAAAAAATCCTCGACACTTATGAGACAGAAGCGGTGCTTCACGCCGCTCTTCGCCAGTTTCCCAAGGCCTTCGAGGCGTACAAGGCCGGGCTTTCGTACCTTCAGTCCCACGATCAGGGTGACTTCGCCGGATATAAGGACGCCAAAGCCGAATGGTCTCCTATCTTCCACCAGCTACAGGCGTATCTACATTACCTCCTTGGGAACCTCTCCGCCTCCATCGAGCAGTACCTCCACGCCTTCGAGGCGAATCCCTCCCCGAGCGGGCAGATCAATCATCTACTTAGCGCCGGCACTGTGCTCCAGCGCACTCAGGACTACCGGTCGGCCCGCCATTACTATCGGCGCGCCCAGCGACGCCTCCAAAGAGAGGATCTTCCCCCCAAGGCGCGGACGAACCTTCAGGCACTTGTCTATCATGCCCAGGCCGACCTGCTACTGGAGCAAACGCTGAATACGTCGTTCGACCAGGGAGCCTTGAAGAAGGCGCGGGATCTGGCACGTCAGGGTCGACGCCTTGCCGAGCCCGGTACCGAACGGCACGCTCGCACGTCACTTGTCCTGTCGGAGAGTCTCGGTTATCTCGGCGCGTTTGAAGAGGCCTACCGCCTCAACAGTGAGGTGCGCGACTACGCTCGCACCGAGAACGACGCTCGGCTCCATTCATTCGCCCTGCTGAAGCTCGGTGTGCTTCACCTGCAAACCGAGCGCTGGGCGCAAGCCGACTCGGCCCTCAGTGAGGCGCTTACGCGGGCCGAGAACCTCAACAATCTCGATCTCCAGCGCCGTGTCCTTCGGGCCCTGGGCCGACTGCACGAAATGAAGCGAGATTGGGTCCGGGCCGAGGCGTACTACCGCAACGGCATAGCCGTCATCGAAGAATACCGCGCGTCGCTGACGGCCTCGCAGTGGTCCGCGACAGCCTTTTCCCAGTGGCGGGACGTGCACCACGGCCTCGTTCGCACCCTTCTGGCGCAGGATCGGCACCGGGAGGCCTTGAGGGCTCTCGATCGGACCCGCGCCCGTCACCTTCAGGACCTGCGGACCCAGGCGCGCGTCGCCAAGCATCTGCCCCCGTCCCAGCGTGCCCGATTCGACAGCCTCACTCGCGCGCTCACGAAAGTGCGAAATCAACTCGCCCAGGAATCGCTCGCCTCCGCAAGAGAGACCGCGCTCCAAAACCGGGAGACCACTCTCATGGCCGATCGTCAACAGATCCTGAATCTCGATTCAGTAGCCCGCCGGCCGGAGGTGACCGACCTCCAGACCGCGCTCGACCAACAGAATCGCGTGCTCGTCTCTTACTTCCTGGACGATCCCTGGCCCGTCTATGGCCGCTCGCCCCGATCCGCGGCCTTTGTCCTCACGCCCGACACGCTCCGCACCGTCCCCCTCCCTAATCTGACCCAGGACTCGGTTCGCGCTCAAATTGAGGCGACATCGGACCTCTTTGTCCGTCGGGATAAGCCGACGGGGATCAACGAGATGCATTTCGATTTGCGTCCTCTCCACAATCTGCAGAAGGCCCTATACGCTCCCATCGCGGATTACCTGCCAGACGGCCGTCCGCTCACCGTTGTGCCCAGCGGCCCCCTGTTCCGAATCCCGTTTTCGATGCTGGTTCGCTCGATGCCTGGGGGCCGCTATGTCCCCGCACAGGCCCGCTACATTCTCCACGAGCGCCCGACGACCCTGGAGCTAGCGTCTTCTTTGATCGTCGACTCCACCCGGTCTCCCCCTCTTGGGAAGCCCTCCGCACAAGCGAAATTGGCTGCTTTTGGGGTGTCGGAGTTCGATACGCTGCGGTCGGTGCCTACAGCACTACGGATAAACCTGCCGTCCACATCGCCTGTCGTTCTCCCGGACCTCCCGGGCGTCCGTGCAGAGCTCCGAGCCGTTGATCGGCGCGTGCCGAGGGCCGATGTCTTCCTGGACTCGGCCGCCACCGAAAGAGCGTTCCGAAACAGGAGTCGCCGTGCCGATGTGCTCCATCTCGCCTCCCACGCTTTTTCCCATCCGTCGTCTCCCCTGCAAAACGCTTTTCTCTTACAACCGGACTCGTCCCGTCGAAGCACCGACGGCGTTCTTTTCCTCCACGAGCTGCGGGCGCAAAACCGTCCAGTTTCTTTCGTGGTGTTGAGTGGCTGCAATACTGCCCGCGGCATGCATCGGGGAGGAGAAGGAATGGAAGGGCTCCAGTACGCCTTCCAAGCAATGGGGGCCGAGGCAACGCTTTCCAGCCTGTGGCCGGTGGCCGACCAGACCAACGTCGAACTGATTGATGCCTTCTACCAGCACCTGAAGGAAGGGCTGCGTAAGGATGAAGCCCTCCGCCAGGCAAAGCTCGAGTACCTAGCGTCGCATCCCGCGCGCGCCAGTCCGTTTTTCTGGGCGCCAACGGTCTTGTACGGCTCTCCCGCCCGCCTGAAGCTGGGATCGTCCCTCCTTCTTCCGACAATGGCCTGGTGGGGACTCGGCCTTGTGTTCGTTGGGCTGGGGGGAGTCCTCGTGTGGAGGGTAAAAAAGCGCCTGGAAAATCGATCGGCCTGAGGACTCTCCGGATTGAACGGAAGGCCCGTTCCCGGGACCGGTTCCGATCTTTCCGTTCACCTTGATGCCTGAGGCGGGCTCCCGTTTGTTAATGGTGATTCGGTTCTTTTTCCAACCCGTCCCCACCGCATGCCCGAACGCTCGGACCTCTTTGAACAGCTTCAATCTCTGGCTACCGAGAAGCGAAATCCGCACTCCAGCCACATCGACACGGCGCCGGTGGAGGAGATCCTGCGCGTCATCAACACCGAGGACCACCGCGTGCCCATCGCCGTGCGGCGCGAGCTGCCGCACGTGGCGGAGGCTGTACAAATTGTGGTGGATGCGTTCAGGAACGACGGCCGGCTCTTCTACGTGGGCGCCGGGACGAGCGGACGGCTCGGCATCGTGGATGCCTCGGAGTGTCCCCCTACCTTCGGGACGAATCCGGAACTGGTGCAGGGCATTATCGCGGGGGGACGGGAGGCCGCCTTTCGCTCGCAGGAGGGCGCGGAAGACGTGCCCGCCGCGGGGGCAGAAGCGTTGGCGGATCGGGGTGTGACCGAGGACGACGTGGTCTGCGGCATCGCGTCGAGCGGGCGCACCCCGTTCGTGGTGGGGGCGGTGGAGCACGCGCGTGACGAAGTTGGCTGTCCCACGCTCTTCGTGACGACGATTCCGCGGGAGGACCTGGACGTGGCCCCCGACGTGGCCATCTGCCCGGTGGTGGGCCCGGAGGTGATTATGGGCTCCACCCGCATGAAGAGTGGCACGGCGCAGAAGCTCGTGCTCAACATGATCACCACCGCGTCGATGGTGCGGCTCGGCAAGGTCTACGAGAACATGATGGTGGACCTGCAGCGCAC
>JBDGQN010000003.1:0-22549 GCA_042219055.1 Salinibacter sp.
CAGCCGCACCCAGGACCTAGCCGCCCACACGCGGCGGGCGGATCTGCTCGTGGCGGCCGCCGGCCAGGCCGCTTTCATCGACGGGGAGATGGTGAAGGACGGGGCCGTGGTGATCGACGTTGGGATCAACCGGGTGGAGGATGACTCTACCGAGCGGGGCTACCGGCTTGTTGGCGACGTGGACTTCGACGAGGTTCGCCCCAAAGCAGCCCGCATCACTCCCGTGCCCGGCGGCGTCGGGCTCATGACCCGGGCCATGCTCTTGAAGAACACCATGCAGGCGGCGCAGTTGCACGCGGCGTCAACGTAGCGTTGCTCCCTCGCTTCAACGTGCTTCCACCAGCAACATGGCCCTCCCTCAGTCCGCCGTCCAACGGCTCACCACCGCTCAAGACACCACCGCTTCAAACTCGGCCGCCGTGAACCAGGCCGTCGATCGCTTCAGCAACGCCTTCAGCGAGGGCCTACGGTTGTTCTTCGATGGGAACTGGGTCGGGCTGTACAACCATCTTACTGACGGCGCCCTGTACCTCTTCGGCCTCTTCACGCAGCGTGGCCTGCAGGCGCTGGCCGCGTTCTTGCTGCTGTATGTCATCTACCGGGTGCTCTACCTGACTCTCGAACGTGGCTTAAACCGCAGCTACAGCATCGAGCCCGGACTCCAAAGCCTACTTCTCAAAACGTTCCGGGTGATCGCCTTCTTCTTTATCGGCACCGTCGTCCTTGACCAGATTGGTGTAAACGTGACGGTGCTGATTGGGGGTTTGGGAATTGCAGGTATTGTCGCTGGTTTTGCCGCACGTGACTCCCTCGAAAACTTCATCGCGGGCGTGACGGTCCTTGTCGACAAGCCGTTTCGGGTGGGCGACTACATCGAGATCGACGATCAGTACGGCCAAGTCGACGAGATTACGCTCCGTTCCACCCGTCTACGCACGGTCCGGAACCGAATTATGGTCCTGCCGAATACGGAGATGATCACGCAGCGCGTAATGAATCACACGAAGCGAAACGTCCTGCGCCTCGACATTCCGTTCGGGATCGCGTACAAAGAACGCCCGGCGGAGGCTCGAAAGGTCCTTCTCCCCATCGCGGACGAGGACGATCGCATTCTCAGTGAGCCCGCTCCCAATGTGGTCGTCAGGGAGATGTCGGACTCCAGCGTCGACATGGCATTCCGGTTCTACATTCGCGATCCGAGCCAGGAAGTCCCCATGCGATGGGAGTACACCGAAAAAGTCCGCGAGACGCTCCGAGAAGCCGACATCGAGATTCCGTTCCCCCACCGCCAACTGTTCTTGGACGAGGCCGATGCCTTCGAAGGAACCACATTGATAGACGCCAAGAACGGCAACGGCGCCAGTTCTTCCCCCGAATGACTCCAACCCAACCCCCCTCCACTTCTCACACGCGTCCCACCCTCAATCCCCGCGTACAGTGACGACCACGGTACGATCGCGAGGCTTCACGTCACACTCGAGATGAAAAATCTGCTGCCACGTGCCGAGGATCGGCGCTCCGTCCCCCACCGGCACCGTGATGGAGGGGCTCAGCGTGGTGGCCGGCAGGTCCTCCTGAAGCCCGGGCTCGAACTCGATGGTCCCGACCGCGCCGGTGCTGCCGACGTTGTGGACGTGCACGAGCCCCGCCTCGATATCCGATGTGCGTACGATCTCCGTCACCGGATCGGTGAGGTTGTGCATGTCCCCATGGCCGGAGGTGGACAGCTCGATCTGATCCTGATGAGTGGGCATGGCCGAAAGAGCAGTCCGGAGATCTAGCAAAACGATGAGTCCCGACGTTACACCGACGCCTCTCCGTCGATGGACTCGTCCCAGCTTCCGTCCGCGAGGGTGTCGAAGGCATCGTAAGCGGTCATGTCGTGCTGGATCGGGGTTACCGACACGTACCCGCGCTCAATGGCCGAGAGGTCGGTCTCCTGCCCGTCGTCGAGGTTCACAAAAGTACCGGCAAGCCAGTAGTAGGGCCGGTCGGCAGGATCGATGCGCTCTTCGAAGCCCTCTTCCCACCGCGAGCGAGCTTGGCGTGTAAGGGCTACGCCCTCAATCTCCTCGTCGGGCAGAGCCGGTACATTGACATTCAAAAGCACGCCCCGGGGCAACCCGTGAGCGAGCGTCCACTCAACCATGCGCCGGGCCCAGCGTCCAGCCGCCTCGAACTCGGGGGCCGACCATTCGCAGAGTGAAATAGCAAGCGCATCGAGACCCAGGATGGACGCCTCCGTGGCGGCACTCACAGTGCCCGAGTAGAGCACGTTCACGGCCGTGTTGGGCCCCTGGTTGATCCCGCTCACCACTAGATCCGGCGGTGCGTCGAGAAGCTCGTGGCAGGCAAGCTTCACGCTGTCGGCAGGAGTTCCGGTAACGCCCCACGCCGGAATCGGCCCCGAGGGAACCTCAAATTGCTCCTTGTGGGCCCGCACTGGATCCCGAACCGTAATGGCGTGTCCCACAGCGCTCTGCTCAGTCGTGGGGGCCACCACACATAGCTCGCCTAAGCCGTCGAGGGCCGAGGCCAGCGTCTGGATGCCGGGAGCGTGGATGCCGTCGTCGTTGCACAGGAGAATACGGGGCAAGTCGTCCGACGCGGATGTGTTCATGGGCGCTGCGTTGTGAATCCATGCCCCAACGCAAAATAGGGACGACCGGAGGCCAACCCCGCATCGCTTAGCAGAGGGGTCATGCTGCCTCAGTACGGATCGTCCCTACTTCACAGAGAGGGATCGAACCGGCGAAATCTTGGGTGCAAGTCAGTAACTCTCGTCTTCGTCCGGAAACGACCGGTCCCGGACATCGGACACGTACTCGTCGATGGCGTCGGTAATGGTCTCGTCGAGGCGGGCGTAGCGGCGGACGAAGCGTGGATTGAAATCGGTGGACAGACCAAGCGCGTCGTGGGAGACCAGCACCTGCCCATCCGTCTGCTTGCCCGCCCCAATCCCAATCGTCGGGATGGACAGGGACTCGGTCACCTCCGCCGCCAGATTGGCGGGAATTTTTTCGAGGACGAGAGCAAAACACCCAGCGTCCTCCAGTCGCTCCGCGTCTTTGCGCAGTTGGTCGGCCTCGTCCTCGTCCCGCGCCCGAACCTGATAGGTCCCAAAATGATAGATGCTCTGCGGTGTGAGGCCGAGATGTCCCATGACAGGAATCCCCGCCGTTACCATCCGCTCCACGCTCTCGGCCACGGGGGCTCCTCCTTCCAGCTTTACCGCGTGGGCGCCGGTTTCCTTCATGACGCGAATGGCAGACCGAAGGGCCTCTTTGGAGTCCCCCTGGTAGGACCCGAAGGGCAGATCCACCACCACCAGCGACCGGTCAATCCCTCGCACCACGCACTGGGCGTGATAGATCATCTGGTCGAGGGTCATGGGCAGGGTCGTCTCGTTGCCCGCCATCACATTCGAGGCCGAATCGCCGACGAGCAGCACGTCGATCCCTGCCTGATCGAAGAGGCGGGCCGAGGTGTAATCGTAGGCGGTGAGGACGGCGATCGGGACCCCGGCCTCCTTCATTTCCTGGACAGTGTTGGTGGTTACACGCGGCACGTCCGCGACCTCCGGCAGCGACGAGTTATCACCCATGTGCTCGACGGATTCAGTGGCAGACCAACGTTCCGGCACCTAGTCGGCCGGTGCTCGCAGCCGTCTACTGCCCCCCTCCGGCACCACCGCCCCCCGCTGGCGGGGCGTTTTGCTGTAGGGTGGGCGACGGCTCGCCGGGGGACTGGGTGAGCGAAATGCCAAGCTCCCCCGCTACGGCACGCGTGATGTCCACCACCTGGTCGCTGGTCTGATCGTCGTAGAGAAGCACCTGTCTCCGGAAGACTGCCTCCAGCTCTTTCTGCGCCGCAACGTTGTCGATAGCCCCCTGGAGTTCCTCGAGCAACGGCTGCATCAGCTTGCGACGCTTCTTCTGCATTTGCCGCCGGCGCTCCTGGGTAGACCGTCGGAGCTCCTGCTGCCGTTTCTGAAGCGCGCGCTTGCGCTCTGCCCGTGCCGAGTCGTCGAGCAGGGACTGTTGTTGCTGAAACTTCTGGACCCGCTTCTGAAACTTCTTGCGCTTCTTCTGAAGCTGGCGTTGCTGCTGCTTCATTGCCTTCTGAATCTTCCGCTGCACGTCCTTCATGCCCGGCATACTCGTCAGCACCGCGCGCTGATCAATGTACCCAATCTTTTGCCCCTGCGCCGGCACAACGGCCACCGCGGCGAGGAGAAGAAGATACAAAAGAGATTTCAATACTCGGTTCGTGGACATAGCCATAGATTCTGTTCTGTAAACGAGCTTTTTGCAGTGAAAACAGGTCGCGTAAGAATGACTTCCCCCCCAGCACTACTCCCCCCGCTCAGCTTGCTGACCGGTATTGACCCCGAGCTTGCGAAGCACCGCTTGACTCAGGTTGTGCTCCTCTCGGGCATACATGAAAAGAACCTTGTCCCCCTTGTCGAAAACGTAATCGTACCCGGCCTGGGTAGCCACCTCCTCAGTGGCACTCAGAATACGCTTCTGAATGGGGCGCATCAGCTCCTTCTGTCGCGAGTAGAGCTGTCCCTCGGGGCCAAAATACCGTTGCCGAAGCTGTTCGACTTTCTTCTCGGCTTTTGCAATCGCCCTCCGCTTTTCCTGCCGCTCCGCCTCCGTGTAGAGGAGCTCCCACGCCCGAAACTCCTCCTTCAATTTCTGCACTTTCTCCTTCTGACGCTTTATTTCAGCACGCCACTTCTTCTCCAGTTGCTTCAGCTTCTGCTGTACCGTGGCGTATTTTGGAAGCTTCTTCAGGATGGACTGCGAGTCGATGTACCCAATCTTCTGCTGAGCCCCTGCTTTCAGGCCCCATCCGCAAAACACCAAGAGGGCAATAGCGAGCGTGGCGACCCGCCCAGACGGAAAGAAGTCTCCAAATGACCGTGCTCCGGTGCGGAGAGCTGTCATGTCAGACTTGGGGCGACGCATGCGATAATCGCAGGCTTGTGTCCATTCATCGGCGGAATCGGGCTACTCGTCATCGCCCCCCACCAAATCCCTTGCCCAGGGAGAACTGGAACGTCCAGCTCGGGTCCACCTTGCGGCCCGTGTCGAGGGACACGTATTCGTCGAAGTTGTATCCGTAATTAAACTCGATCATGCCGACGATGGGCAGGAAGAGCTTCACGCCGATGCCGGCCGACCGGTATAGCTCCGCCGGGCTGTAAGTGTTCAAACTACTCCATGCATTGACGGCGTCAAGGAACAGGTAAGGCCGCGCCTGCAACTGCTTCGACTCGACGGCCTTCCATCGAAACTCAGACGTATACTTGTTCAGCACTTGGCCGCCCTGCGGCTGCTTCGCCCGTGAGGGGCCCCGCACTTCGGACAAGGGACCAATGACTCCACGCGGGTACCCGCGCATGTAAACCGGCTCGGTGCCGTAATTCACGCCGTTGTAGTCAAACGGCGTTCCGCCCACCTCAAAGGTCTCAAACTGTACCTTCTCCCCCGTAATCGTCCCGATGTATCCGAAGTCCGTCCCCACGCCGATGGAGAAGTTCTCCCCGATGGGCACATTCCAGTTGGTCGTGAATCGCCACTTGTGATACTGCACGAGATTCCCAATTGGCGGGGCGACCTCAACGGAGAGCGACATCTTAGACCCTTTCCGGGGAAAGGTGGGGTTGTCCACTGAATTGCGAGTCAGGGACTGGCGGAGGGTAACGGATTGATTTATGCCGTACGGCACACTGGAGAACAGCGGTGACCTTTCGTCCGATGGGCACCCCGCAGCCCCTTTAGACGGATTCTCCTGACATCCGCGGTTGTTGTAGAACTGGTACCCGATCCGCATTCCCGCGCTGAATTTGTCGTCGGGCCAGTCCAAGCGCTGCCGGACAAAGAAATTCGCGGAGGCATTCTGGAACTTTCCATTATTTACACCTCCACTCCTCCGTCCTCCATAAATCGAGCGCGTATATTTCGAGTACGACACGGATCCCCCGACCGGCGTCGGATTTCCCCCGAACCAGGGTTCGGTGAAGGAGAGGGAGTAGTTCTGATAAAAGGTCCCATTCGTCCGGACGTTGAGACTAAGCTTTTGCCCGTCACCCGACGGCAGAGGACGCCACGCGTCGGCATCGAAGAAATTTTGGGCCGAGAAATTATTGAACTGAAACCCAAGCTGCAATACGAGCCCAAACTGGCCGAACGTCCCCGAAAGCTGAAGCTGGTCGCTGCCTACCTCCTCCACACTATACGTCAACTCGGCCGTTTTCTCTTTCTTGTTCACACTGATGCTTGGTCCTCCAGACAGCGATTCTTTGCTGAAATAATTTAACTGGTTGAGCCGACGGATCGATTCTTGAATGGCACTCCGGCTGAACCGCTTACCAGGCACGGTGTAGAGCTCGCGCCGAACGACGTAATCCTTCGTCTTCGTATTGCCTTTAATCTGAATGTCGCCGAAGGTGTAAACGTCTCCCTCCCGCACGTCCATCGTGATATCGAGAGAGTCTTCCCCCACAACCCGCACGGTAGGCTGTACGTCGGCACGCATGTATCCTCGATTCATATAAAGACCAAGCACGCCACTCTTGCGTCCACTGCCGTAGAGGTTCTTGTCGAAAGCTTTCCCATTGTACACCTCTCCCTCCGACAATCCGAGTTGCTTGGACAGGACCCGGTCCGGATAGACCGTGTTGCCTTCCCAGGTGATGTCACTCACGTAGTATTTGCTCCCCTCACGCACCTTGATGTCGATGCCGAGCCCATCCTTCCCCATATTATAGATTGAGTCCCGAACGATCTGAGCGTCGTAGTATCCGTGCTCTCGGTAGTAATCGATCACACGTTCCAGGTCTTTCTCGTAAGCGTCTCGCTTGAACTTCTCCCCTTTCCAGATGCGCCACCACCGGTTCTCACGGGTCTTCTTCATAGCCCCCCGGAGGTCTCCGTCGTCGAACGCCTTGTTTCCGAAAAAGCGGATGCGTTGAACCTCAATTTTCTTTTTTCGGTCGACGTTGAAGGTGAGGCGCACTCGATTGTTGTCCGAAACGGAACGATCCACCGCAATCTCGGTCCGCAGGAATCCTTTTTTCTCGTAGAAGTTTTTAATGATTTGTTTTGAGCGCTCCACGTCGGAGGGACGCACAGGACTGCCCTTCAAGAGGGGAATTTTCTTTTTGAGATCCGTGCGGTCGCCCCCATCGATGCCCTTCAACTTGTAGGACGCAAGCGTGGGCTCGGGTGTAACTTCGATTGTGAGCGTCACCTTATTGCCTGACCGGCTGCTGCGGTAGATGGCTACGTTGGAGAACAACCGGAGGTCGTAGATGGACCGAATGGCCCGGGCGATGGCATCGCCGGCGGGTAGGGTGATCTTCTGGCCCTTGGCAAGACCGCTAGACTGGATGACAAACTGACGGGTCTGTTCGCGGGCGGTTCCCTTCACCCGGATGTCTTGGATGACGTACGTGGGACGGGGCCCTGCCGTACTCCTCGACCGGGAGGTTGGGCTCGGGGTCTGAGCAGCAGTAGTCGTCACACCACCGAGAAGGAAGACGACAAGGAGGACGGGGAGCCGTAGGCGCATACTGTAGAGGACTCGTTCGAGGATCACTCAAGGGCCAATCAGCCGGGTACAACTGAACTCAACCCGGGCAGTTTCGGGACAGATCGATCTCCCTTTCACTTCAACGCGCCTTCCCGGGGAATTATTCTCCCCGACGGAAACGAGCGATGAACCGTGGCTGACTGGAGGCTCCGCAGGTGGGACTCAACTGGGATCCCTCCCGTTGGTATTCTCCCCGGAGGGGTTCCGCTCAATGCGACCGAACCGACGGTCCCGATCTTGATAGCTTCGGATCGCCCCGTAGAGCTGCTCTCGCCGAAAGTCCGGCCAGAAGTCCTCGGTAATGTATAGCTCCGTGTAGGCACTCTGCCAGAGGAGAAAGTTGGAGAGGCGATACTCGCCGCCAGTTCGGATGAGGAGATCGGGATCCGGCATCCCCGCCGTGTCGAGCTGGTCCTCAAAGAGAGACGCATCGATCTCGCCCGGATCGATCTCACCATCCTGGGCCTTGGAGGCAAGAGCCCGAGCGGCCTGGAGAATCTCCCAACGACCGCTGTAGGAGAGGGCCAGTGTGAGCGTCATCCGACTGTTTTCGGCCGTGTCCCCCCGCGTCTCTCGAAGGGTCTCCGCACAAGAGTCGGGCAGCTCGGAGAGATCCCCAATGATGCGGAGCTGAACCCCATTCTCCATCAGGGTCGACCGCTCATTCTGTACGGTCTGCACCAGAAGCTCCATCAGTGCGTCGATTTCCGAATCGGGGCGTTCCCAGTTTTCGGTGCTAAAAGTGTAGAGCGTGAGGTAATCTACCCCGAGCTCAGTGCAGGCCTCCGTGATGTCTCGCACGGAGGTGACACCCTCATGGTGGCCCACCACCCTGGACTCCCCTCGTTCCTGCGCCCATCGCCCATTGCCATCCATAATGCACGCGACGTGTGCCGGGAGGTCTCCACGATCTCGGAGGGCCTGCTGTCGACGACGGTCCGCATCGTCGGAATCCTCTCGTTGAGCCGAGGCACTCGGGGTTTGACGGGTCGATTCCATGGGCCAACCTACCTCCGACCAATGAATGCGAAACGGGACGGGCGACTTCCCCCTACTACGAGACGTGCAACAGGGTTGTAACCTACGAGGCACCCCCCCAAAGATCAACGGGGGCCCGTGCACATTTTATGTCAACCTCCTATCTGATCGCAATTCGGAACGGTGGACTTTTAGATCATCAAAACTTAGCGGCTGGAAGGGCAACTGGCCCAATTAGCCGGTCTCTCACTTGCAAAAGGGCACTGGCCGGCTGCTTGAAAAATATTCCGAAGAGGCTCCCTCGGAAGCTGTTCAGGGACCGACTCTTTAGCTCTCCCGGGAAGTACTCGGGCGCTACCCTCGGGACGGCGTTGCATCAATCCACCTTCCTGCTTGTCAAAGTCGCATGATGTCATTAAAGATTATAAATGCCATGAACCCAATGAGGAGAATCATGCCGACCTGTTGGGCCACCAGCCGGACCCGCACTGACGGACGTCGTCGCGTGATCGCCTCATAGAGAAGAAATAGCAGTTGCCCCCCGTCCAGGGCAGGGATAGGCAAAATGTTCATGATGGCGAGCGTGATGGAGAGGGCCGCAATCAGCTTGAAGTACGGAATTAAGCCGGCAGAAGCCGCTTGGCTCGTCACTTTCGCAATCATGACGGGCCCCCCCAGGCTGTCCGTAAGGCTGTCTCGCCCCGTCGCTATGCGCTTCAGTGTGACAACGATGGTGCGGGCGTAGGTCCAGGTCTCGTTGACCCCCGCCTGCAATGCTTCAACAGGGCTGTACGACTGGGTGCGAACCCCAAATTTCTCGAACAGAATCCGCTGGGTCACCGGACTGGCCCCGGGGCTCCGAACCCCGAGCAGATACTTGTCTCGCTTTTCGTTGTATTCCGCCGCAATCTTGGCGGAGAGTACCCGCCCGTCCTCGGTCGTGCGGACGAGCGTGGACACGCCGAGATCGGACCGGGCTCCGGCGAGGGAATCGGAACGAAACCAGCGCACCGTAACGGGGGCTCCCTTCGCTTTCTGAAGCATCGTGCTCATCTCTTTCCAGAACCGGACCGTGTCGCCACTGATTTTGATGATGCGATCGCCGGTTTGCAGTCCCGCCGAGTCGGCAGGCGTCCCCTTCACGACGCCCCCAATGAAAGGCGGCTGAAAGCCGAGGCCCGGTAAATACCGAGAGCTTTGCTCGCGATCTCGGGCCCGGCTGAGCCGCGAGATGATGTTGGGCGGACCGACCAGGGTTTTCCGGTTGCCCTCCCGCACCACAGTGACGGTCAATGAGTCTGCGGCGATGAGCGATGAGGGGGTCATCTGGTCGAATCGCTTGAACGCTTCCCCATTGACCTTTACAATCTGGTCGCCGGTACGAAGCCCTACGTTGTAAGCCACTGAGCCCTCCTCCACATAAACCTGCTCTACGTTCTGGGCCGGAATGTACGTGTCGCCCTCGCTCCATCGAACGCCGCCAAAAATGAGGATCGCGAGGAAGGCGTTAAAGACCACACCGGCGCTGATGACGATGATGCGCTGCCAGACGGGCTGGGCCCGAAACTCCCACGGATCCGGCTCGCTCTCGACGTGGTCGGTGTCGAGGCTTTCATCGATCATGCCACTGATTTTCACGTAGCCGCCGAGGGGAGTAGCCCCGATCGCGTACTCGGTTTCTCCATGTGTGCGCCCGAAGAGCGTGGGCGGAAACCCAATCGAAAATCGCTCCACCCGCATCCCAAAGTACTTGGCAGTCAGGAAATGCCCCAGCTCGTGGACGAACACCAGGATGGTGAGCGCCACAAGAAACCACAGGGTGGAGGAAAGAAGGCTCAGTACAACGTCCATGAAGGAAACCGAGATGACCGAACGACCGCTGCAGACATCCGCGAGAGGTGGAAAAAACTCTGCGGAAACCTTGAGTTTAATTTGAGGCCGGCAAGGCGAGTTCCTCAACGAAGCGACGCGCCTCTTCGTCGGCGGCCACGAGATCATCGAGCGTCGGCTCGCCGGTCGCGGAAAGCTGGGTGAGGGCTGCGTCCACGGCCCGCGGGATATCGAGAAATCCGATTTGCTCATCCAGAAACCGCTCCACGGCGACCTCATTCGCCGCGTTCAGGACGGTAGGGGCCGTCCCCCCGGTCTCAATTGCCTCGGCGGCGAGTCGGAGGCAGGGAAACTTATCGGTGTCGGGACGCTCGAAATCGAGCCGCGAAAGCTGGTCCCAGTCGAGGCGTTCGTGGGGGGCGGGCCAGCGGGCCGGAAAGCTGAGTGCATACTGAATGGGGACTTTCATGTCCGGAACCCCAAGCTGTGCCTTCATGGCCCCGTCGGTGAACGCAACCATCGAGTGAACGATGGACTGCGGGTGAACGAGCACCTGGATTTGATCGAGGGAGACATCGAAGAGCCATTTCGCCTCAATGACCTCCAGGCCCTTATTCATCATGGTTGCCGAATCGATGGTAATTTTTGCCCCCATCGACCAGTTCGGGTGATCGAGGGCTTCGTCCACCGTGACCTCCCCAAACGTATCTACGTCCCGCTCCCAGAACGGCCCGCCGGAGGCGGTGAGCACCACGTCCTCGACGGTCCGCTCGTCCTCTCCCACTAGACACTGGAAGATGGCCGAGTGCTCGCTGTCCACAGGGAGCAGGCGTCCCTCGCCCTGCTCTAGCGCCTGGGTCACCAGCGCCCCGCCCACCACGAGCGTCTCCTTGTTGGCGAGGGCCACCTGCTTGCCAGCCTCCAGCGCGTCGAGGACGGGACGAAGCCCTGCAAAGCCGACGACTGCCCCCATCACTACGTCTACATCTGCCCGAGCGGCCACCGCACAGAGTCCCTCCATCCCCGCAAGAATGCGAAGGTCGGACCGGCTCCCCTTCAGGGCGCGCTCGAGCTGCGGAACCTGTTCGGGTGCCCCCACCGCCACACACTCCGGGCGAAACTCGCGTACCTGCTCGGCAAGGCGCTCTACATTGCGGCCACACGTAAGGGCCTTTACATCGAATCGGTCCGGAAACAGTCTCACAACGTCGAGCGTCTGCGTGCCAATTGAACCGGTGGCCCCGAGGATGGCGAGGCCGCTTGGGGCAGAGGGGGACTGGCCGTTTGTAGAAAGGGAAGCCATGAGGGGAAACGAATGGTCACAAGAACACAGATCGTAACGGGACTGAACGGAACGCGTCGTCCGTTCAGCGCTGGGGAAACGTCCGTATTGTGCGTGTCGTAGGATGGTACCGACGATTCACGACTTTGCTTCGTGGAGCCGCTTCTTCTCGCTGTTCCGCTCGTCTGTTCCGTTTGTTTCCGTGACGCAGCATCGGCCTCCCGGACCTTCCGCCGACCGGTCATGGTGGACTGGAGGACTCTTTCTTCTCCTCGTCGGTCTTCTTGGACTCCCCCCCCGTCCGACTCACGCCCAACAGGCCGACACCACCCAGCTTCGGCGCTTCCAGCGGGCCAACGCGTATCTGCAGGCGGGCCAAGATAAGAAAGCCATCCAACTGCTCAAAGGGCTGTACGAGGAGGCGCCCCGCAACACCGCGTTCTACCGGAAACTCAAGAAGGCCTACGAGAACCTCAAGCGGTACGACGAGGCACTCCGGCTCGTGGAACAGCGTATGGGCAACACGCCCACGGTGGCTCTCCTCTCCGAGAAGGCCCGCCTATTGTACCTGAAGGGGGACCTGCAGGCCGCAAACGAGACCTGGGACCGCGCCGTGCGCCTCGCCCCAAATCAGACGCAGACGTACCAGACGATCTATCAGACTCTGGTTGATCTCCGTCACTTCCGAAAGGCGATCGACGTGCTTCAGAAAGGCCGGTCAACGCTCGAGCAACCGAATGCCTTCCGCACCCAGCTGGCCTACCTCTATGGGCTCGATGGGCAGTTCGCTAAGGCCATGCAGGAATACGTCCAGCTCCTTGCCGACGCGCCACAGCGGGTGAACTACGTCCAAAACCGGCTCCGCACCTTCGTAGAGCAGGGTCAGGGCATCGCTGCAAGCATCGATGTCCTCCAGCGAACCGTCCGCGAGTTGCCCCTCAATCCGGCCTATCGAACGCTCCTGGCTTGGCTCCACATGGAGCAGAACAACTATGCCGCCGCGTACGACGTGTATCGGGCCCTCGACCGGCTCCAGGAGAGGCAGGGGCAGACGCTCTTCTCGTTTGCTCAGAAGGCCGCGGACGCCCAGAAATTTCGTGTTGCGACCCGCGCCTGCGAGTCGATCCTCGAACGTCACCCCGACGCGAAGGTGGCCCCGAAGAGCCAGAAGATGCTTGGGGACCTGTACCGGCAATGGGCCTCGCTGGAGACCGACTCCACGACTTTGGCCCAGGATTCGATGCGCTACGACGAGGCCCGCTCTGCCTACAGGACGTTTTTGCGCACATACCCCGATCACCCCAAGTATCCGAAGACTCTACTGCAACTTGGCACTCTCCAGCTCGACGTCTACCACGCACTCGATGAGGCGCAGTCCACTCTCGAGCAACTCGTTTCGAACCATCCTCAGACATCCGCGGCCGACGAAGGGCAGTATCATCTGGCCCGCATCGCGCTGTTCCGAGGCAAGATGAACCGGGCACGCCTGATCTTCTCGCGGCTTGCCGAGACCGCGCAGGAGAGCGATCTCGCCGACCGGGCCCGGTTCGAACTCGGCCTTCTTCACTTTTACCAAGGCGAGTTCGACGCAGCCATGGCCCGGGCGAAGGCATCCAGCCAGAACCCATCGGCGGACGTTGCGAACGATGCCATCGAACTGAGGACATTGCTCCAAGAGAATCGAGGATCCGACTCGCTGGATATGGCTCTTCAAATCTTCGCACGGGCAAGGTTCTACAAGCGAAAGCGAGCGTACCAGAAGGCCCTCACAGCCCTCGACAGCCTCCAGCAGGCCCATCCGCGCCACCCGCTCATCGATAATGCCCAGTTCCAGCGGGCAGAGATCCAACTCGCCCGGCGCGATACCGCGGGCGCACTAGCGGCCTTTCGCTCCCTCCCCAAGAAGCACCCTCGCAGCCCATACGCAGACCGAAGCCTGTTTCGACTCGGGAAGCTTTTGGAATCGGACGGGCGCCCGGCGTCGGCCGTCAATGTGTACAACCGTCTCCTGACGGATTATCCGAAGTCCCTCTTCGCCCGCGAAGCCCGAGGTCGTCTCCGCGCACTTCAACAGGTGCAAGGGTAGCTAGCTTCCCGCCTCACGGTTTTCCTCACCACAGTCCACTGCTCATGCGTCTCCGGGACGTTCTTCTCTCCATACTCCTTCTTTGTTGCGTCGCCCCCGCTGGATCGTCAACGGCGTCCGCCCAGGACGTCCTGATCCCGATGGACGAACAGCAGAACGACCACCTGAAGGCCTACGGGGCCGTCTACGCGGCGCTCCGGGAAGGCCAGACGGTTGATTGGCTTTTGAATTATCGGGGGGGGTCGTTCCTCACTAACGCCACGGAAACGGTCCGACGCGAACTTCGGGTCCGCGGTGTCACTTTTTCCGTCGTCGGGGGGAGCAAGGCGTCGACCATCATCGCAAAGGTGGAGGCCGACGGCAGCAATATGGCCGTGGTTCCTCTCGAAAAGGCCCCGAAAATCGCCGTGTACGCGCCGAAAGGCGCCGTGCCCTGGGACGACGCTGTGCGGCTGGCGCTGAAATACGCCGAAGTGCCCCACGACGTCATCTACGACAAAGCAGTGCTCAACGGCAAGCTCGCCCAGTACGACTGGCTCCATCTTCATCACGAGGACTTTACCGGCCAGTTTGGAAAATTCATTCGCTACCGCAACGAGCCCTGGTACATTCAGAAGCAGAAGAAAGCAGAAGAAGCCGCCCGGACGTTCGGCTTCCGCAAGGTGAGTCAATTGAAGCTCGCCGTGGCCGAGCGCATCCAGCAATATGTTCGGAAAGGCGGCTTTCTGTTTTCAATGTGCTCTGGCACCGAGACGCTCGACATCGCTCTGGCCGCCCACAAGACGGACATTGTGCCGAAGGCATATGACGGAGACCCGGTGGCCCCGAATGCCCTGAAACAACTCGACTTTAGCAATACCTTCGCGTTCCGCGACTTTCGCCCCAACTTAAACGCCCACGAATACTCACACTCCAATATTGACGTGGGCCCGCCTCCCCCAAAGCTCCGGGATCCTTCGCTCGACTACTTTACGCTGTTCGAGTTCAGCGCAAAATGGGATCCGGTCCCCACCATGCTTACCCAGAATCACGTGGCCACGGTGAAGGGATTTGTGGGCCAGACCACGGCTTACAGCGAGGACGTGCTGAAGGAGGACGTGGTGGTGCTCGCCGAGGCCCCCGACCGCCCGCAGGTCCGCTACATTCACGGCACGCTCGGTCAGGGAACGTTTACGTTCTACAGTGGGCACGATCCGGAGGATTACCAGCATTTCGTGGGAGACCCGCCCACTGACCTCTCTCTCCATCCCAACTCCCCTGGCTATCGCCTCATCCTCAACAATATCCTCTTCCCCGCCGCTAAGAAGAAAAAACAGGAGACGTGAGTCCTTCATTTTGTCAATATACCACTTCTCATTATACCATCTGTCGTTTTGTCACTTTAATTTTTTTACACTACTGTCTTATGTCCCTATAATGATTTACTTGTTTGCCAAAATACATTATCCAAACTCCAATATTCAAATAATAAACACCTAAAACCCTAATTTCCAATATTCTAATTTTCAACCTTCCAACCTTTCAACCTTCAACCTTTCAACCTTCAACCTTTCAACCTTTCAACCCTCCAACCTTCAACCCGAATGCCATCCTCCAAACCTGTTTCGGTCTCGCGGTGCCAAATGACCGAGATTGTGCTTCCCAACGATACCAACGGCCTCGGCAACATGATGGGGGGCCGGCTGCTACATCTCATGGACAAGTGCGCGGCCATCTCAGCCCAGCGGCACGCCAATCGCGTCTGCGTGACGGCCTCGGTCGATAACGTCGAGTTTCAGTCCGCCATCAAGGAAGGAGAAGTGGTGGCGATTGAGGGACACGTCAACCGAGCCTTCCGGACTTCGATGGAGGTCGAGCTCAACGTGTGGGCCGAAAATCCCCTGGAGGAAACGGAGCGAAAGTGCAATCGGGCCTTCTACACCTACGTGGCCCTCGATGAGGAGGGGTCTACTGTGCCGATCCCGAATGTGGACCCGCAAACAAAGCGGGAACAGGAACGGTACGAAGCCGCCGCGAAACGACGTGACATTCGCCTTGTGCTCGCTGGTCGCAAGGAGCTTGGTGAAGCGTCGAGCCTCAAGGAGGACATGTTCACGGCGCTACAACACTCCACAGACGCGACAGAATGAACAGGGGAGTTCAGATTCCTGATGAACGCAGGCAAGAATTCCGCGCATATCTCCTCGCCTTCGTCCTCATCGTCGGCGTTTCTCTGCTCCTTCCCCCCTCCTCGTCCGCGCAACGTCAGTCGGGGGATGTGGGAGTGGGCTTCCAAGTTGGTCGGCCCGGGGGACTAGCCCTCAAGTGGTACCGTCCCGGAACGATCGGGTACGACGCGATCATCGGAATCGGTGGGGACGACTTCGTTACGGCGTCCATTCATCGACTCTGGGAGCGCCCCCTGCCTGATTCTCCTCTTCATTACTATGTGGGCCCCGGACTCATCGTCGGCCCTGAGGGGCTTTCCCAAACGCCCCCCCTTCATCTCGGACTGAGCGCCGAGCTTGGACTCAATTTTTACGCTGAACGGTTCGAGGTCTTCTTGCATGTGACGCCGACCCTCCGCTTCTTACCTGATACCAGAGTTGGGATCGACGGAAACGTCGGCCTTCGCTACTATCTCCGTGCCTTCTGACTCCGTCCTCGCCCCCGTCCGGCTCGCACCAACCGGTTTCCGTCGACTGCCATGCTGTTTAACCGCGTTCTCATCACCGGGGCCAACGGCCTTCTCGGGCAGGCGCTGGTCCGGCGCTTAAGCCAAACCCATGAGTTTGATGTGCTGGCAACCTCGCGGAATGACACGCCTCGCTTCGAGGGCGGCTCCTGTGGCTACGTTCCGATGGACGTTACCCAGCCGGACGACGTGGCGAATGTCTTCGAGGACTTTACGCCCAACGTGGTCATCAACTGTGCGGCGATGTCGGACGTGGCGGAGTGCGACGAGCACCGCAACGAGGCCTGGGCCGTAAACGCCCGCGCCGTCAAGACGCTCGCCAAGCAGTGTCGGAGCACCGGCGCTCGCCTCGTTCAGCTCTCCACCGACTTCGTGTTCAACGGCAAGCGGGGCCCCTACGACGAGGACGCACGCCCCGACCCGGTGAACTACTATGGGCGCACAAAGCTGGCGGGCGAGAATGCAGTCCGGGAGGCCGGCCGTTCGAACTGGGCCATCGTGCGGACCGTCTTGCTGTACGGAACGGGACAAAACCTGGGCCGCTCGAACATCGTGCTCTGGATGATCGACCAACTCTCCCAGGACGAACCCCTCCACATCGTCAACGACCAGTATCGCACCCCCACCCACGTTGACGACCTAGCCGCGGGCATTGAACAGGTGGTCGACCGCGAAAAGACAGGCATTTACCACATCTCCGGCCGGGAGCTCGTGTCGATCTACGAACTGGCCTGTACGGTAGCGGAGGTCTTCGACTACGACGAATCGCTCATCGAACCCGTGTCTAGCGACTTTTTCGAGGACGACGTGGAGCGGCCGCCACGGACTGGGTTCATTATCCGCCGGGCGGAGAGCGAGCTCGGGTACGATCCGCGCACGCTGGAAGAGGGGCTCCGCAACGTACAGTCCGCGCTCAACACGTTTTCGTCCTCGTAACCGCTCCCCTTCACTCCCCCTCTCGTTTTTGACGAAGCTTCCTGCCCCCTATGCTCGACCTCGACACCGTTCGCAATAATCCCCAGCGCGTCAAAGAAGCCATCCGGGCGAAAGGCGACGGCGATCCCGACCTCGTTGATGATCTCCTGGAGGTCGACGAGAACCGACGCGCCGCGATTACGGAGCTCCAGGAGGCCCAGTCTCGCCAGAACGATCTTTCGGAGCGGATTGGGGCGCTTAAGCGCGAAGGCAAGGACGAAAAGGCCGACGAAATCATCCAGAAGACGAGCGAGATGAAAGAAACGATCAAGCGCCTGAAGGCGGAGGTGCAAGAGGCCGAAGATCGCCAGGAGGAGCTCGTCCTGGAACTGCCAAATATTCCGCACCCAAGCGTGCCGGTGGGGGTGGACGAAGAAGGAAACGAGGTGGAGGAGACGGTGGGCGAGCCGCCGACGTTTGAGGAGTTCGACCCGGCCCCACACTGGGAACTGGCCGAGCAGCACGACCTCGTGGACCTGGAACGGGGAGCAAAGGTGACGGGGAGCGGCTTCCCGTTTTACCTGGGGAAGGGCGCGCGGCTGCAGCGGGCGCTCCTCAACTTCTTCCTCGACCGGGCTCGGGAGCGCGGATACACGGAGATGCAGGGCCCTCTCTTCGTCAATCCCGAGAGCGCGCGCGGCACCGGTCAGTTGCCGGACAAGGACGACCTGATGTACAAGATTCCCCGGGACGACTTTTACCCCATCCCCACCGCCGAAGTGTCCGTCACCAACTTCCACCGCGACGAAATCCTGGCGGCGGACGACCTTCCCCTCCGGTACTGCACGTACTCGCCCTGCTGGCGGCGCGAGGCCGGTAGCTACGGGGCGGACGTCCGCGGCCTGAATCGTCTTCACCAGTTCGACAAGGTGGAGCTCGTACGCATCGTCCACCCCGACGAGAGCTACCGGGCCCTCGATGACCTCCTCGAAGACGCCGAGAGTGCGCTGGACGCACTGGAACTCCCCTACCGCCGTCTCCTCATGTGCACCGGCGACATGGGCTTTACGCAGGCCAAGAAGTACGACCTAGAGGTCTGGAGCGCGGCGCAGGGGCGGTGGCTGGAGGTGTCCTCCCTCTCCAACTTTGAGGCCTTCCAGGCGCGTCGCATGCAGATCCGCTTCCGTCCGGAACCGCAGGCCAAGCCGGAGCTCGTGCACACCCTGAACGGCAGCGGCCTCGCCTTCCCGCGCATCGTAGCCGCCCTCCTCGAAAACAACCAGCAGCCCGACGGTTCGATCGAGCTGCCCGAGGCGCTCCACTCCTACACCGGCTTCGCGCGGATTGAATAGAGCCCAGATCGCACCGGCACGTCCTCAACGCGGGTCGCCTCGCCTCTCTTCCGCACTGCAATCTCCCCACTCATGGAGCAACAACAGTTCGATCTTCTCTGGCTCCCCGAACCCATTGAGACGTGCCTCCACCACGACACCCCTCTCCGAATTCGAGAGGTCCCGCTAGACCTGGAGGGCTCCTCCTCGGTCCTCAAATACACCGCCCATCTCGCCCACTGCTCGGAGTGCAGGCAGTGGTACGGCCTGCTCCCCGTCCTCCAAGACATGCTTATCGAAGCAGACTGGGAGGCCTCCGAGGTCGACACCTTCGTGGTCAACGGCACCCCCGTCACGTCGGGCGTTTTCATGGACGCCTCCTCGCTGTCCTGGTCGTCGTACTGCGACCACTTGGCCAGCATCGAGGAGGTCCAGTCCCGCCCGACGCCCTCCGCCGAGGAGGTCCGGGCCCTCGACCAGTCCCCGACGACTTGGGAGGTGGGGCAGGGACCGGCCACCTGGATCGGCGAGGAGGGGGACGAGCTGGAGCTGAGCTACGCCGCTGTCGTGCACGACCCGACCGCCCTTCGGACCTACGACCTTCACGAGGGCCGTCCCTTCGACCCCGAGCAGATCGCCGCCCTCATCCGTCGGGCCGCAGGGACCCCACAGCCCCCGGCGCAGCCGACACGCCCCCGCACGGTCCGGGTCCGCGACGAGACGCTGGCAGCGGCCCTCGAACCGCACCTCTCGGCGCTCGACATCGAGATTGAAGTGGACGAGACGCCGCTCGTCGACGACGCCCTTGCGGAGATGACCGAGACGCTGGTCGGCGACCTTGCCCCCCCGGTGTTCGACGCCCACGACGAGGCAGCCCTCCGCTCGTTTATCGACACGGCCGTTCGGTTCTACGACGCCGAGCCGTGGACGCGGACCGAGGGCGACCGCTTTCTGGGCGTTCGGATCGACGACGGCCCCTGGTTCTTCTCGAACGTGATGGGCCAACTCGAGGACAGCCCGGGCCTCAGCGTGTTTGACGACTGGCTGACGGTCTGCCGCTTCATTCACAACGAGCGCTCGCCGATGGGGCCGCCCGGCGGCCCTCCCCGCACGGGCCCAAGGGGTGCCGGGGGCGGCCCTCCGAGTCCGATAGAGGCGGCCGGGGCCCTGGAAGCCCTCTCGCTCTTCCCCCGGGACACGCTCCACCCCGTCGACGCCCACCGGCTCGATCAGCTCGGCATCGATCCCCCGGTCGACGGCCAGTATCCCGTACCCCGCCGCTTCGACGCACAGGCAGGACCCGTTCAGCCCCACTTCGACCTCGACCCGTACCGCCTCACCATGGAGGCGCTCCGCATCGCGCTGGAGCGACGCCGCGCCACCCCGGTGACCAGCATCAAGACCACCCTTGACCTCGACGGGCGGTCGGTCTCACTGCGCTACCCCTCCGACGGCACCGAACGCCCGCTCGACGGCCCGCCTGGACACCGGTTCGTCGTCAGCGGCCAGGACGAGGATGTCGGGGCGCCCTCGCGCATCCCGGAGGACACGCGGTTCGTGATCGACGCCGCCGCCTCCACCCTCTTCAAGGATGTTGGGAGGGCCCTCGGTGGGGTCGACGACCGAATTTATCAGAGCAGCCTGTACCGGGGCCCCCTGTGTCTCTGGGACGATCAGGGCAGTCGCCGGAACCCCTCGCCCCGAGTGGCCGATCTCGCCGACCTCGACGACCTAGCCCTCGAAATCGGCGGGGGCCGGCTCGCCTTTGAGGTCGACCGCCCGCTCGACGACGCGCCGGAGGAACCCCAAATCGAACGAGTGTAACGACGTCCAGGCCGTCAACCGAGAGGGGCGTCGCAGACCCGTCCGGTTACGCCGGCAGGGACCGCTCCGGCTCGCCCTGCAGGAACGCCTCGGCGCGTCGGACCATCTCTTTGCTGCCGATGAAGAGCGGGGTGCGCTGATGCAGCTTCTCCGGCTCTTTGTCCAGAATGCGCTGATGCCCGTCCGACGCGGCCCCGCCAGCCTGCTCGGCGATGAATCCCATGGGATTGGCCTCGTACATGAGGCGCAGCTTGCCCTCCGGACTGCCCTCCGTGGCTGGATACATGTAAATGCCGCCCTTGAGCAAGTTGCGGTGGAAGTCGGACACGAAAGAGCCGATGTAGCGGGTCTTGGCAGGTCGGTTGGTCTCTGGATCTTGCTGCTGCAGCCAGTCGAGGTAGTCGCAAAGCCCTTCCTCGAAGGAGTGGTAGTACCCGCTGTTGATCGAGAAGCGTCGGCCGCGGCGGGGCGTCTGAAGATCGGGATGGGAGAGGAGAAACTCTCCGATGGAGGGATCGAGCGTAAACCCGTTCACTCCGTTCCCCGTGGTGTAGACGAGCATGGTCGACGAGCCGTACACCACGTAGCCGGCCGCCACTTGCTCGGTGCCCGGCTGGAGGGCTGCCTCCGGTTCGGGTTCCACCTTGTCGTAGCCCTCCGGCAGCCGGTAGATGCTGAAGATGGTGCCCACCGACACATTTACGTCGATGTTGGAGGAGCCGTCGAGCGGGTCGAGCAACACGATGTACTTTCCGTCGCCATCCTCCGAGACACTGCTGAGCGGAATGGCTTCGGCGTGCTCTTCGGATCCGATAAGGCAGCACTCACCGCCTCGGCGCAGCGCCTGCACGAACTCGCGGTGCGCAAGGGCATCCATCTTCTGCTGCACCTCTCCCTGCACATTTCGCACGCCGGTACTTCCATAGACGTCGATGAGGCCGGCGCGGCGCATGTCGCGATTTACGACCTTCGCCGCCAGGCTTATGTCGCGCAGGAGACGCGAGAAGGCCCCGGTCGAATGTGCAAAGGAATCCTGCTGCTCGATGATGAACTGTTCGAGGGTTTTGAACTCTCCGAGGTCGGCGTCGGTGGAGCCGTCCCCGGCGTAGGTCGAGGCGTGGGAGTGGGCAGTCATGGAAGTCCGGGAGTCGATTGTGAGCAAAGAGAGATGAGCAATGCAGACGTACAACGTACAAGTTCTTGGAAGCGGTTCCAAGCGGCAGAACCGCAGCCGGAATTTCTGTTAATGGGCCGGGAGACGGCTTCGTAGATCCAGGTGATCTGAAATGCGGCGGGTGTTCGGGGCTTCCGCGGTGTCCGCCTTCAGATCGTTCAACATTCGGTTCAGGTCCGGGGGCCGATCCACGTCGTACCACTGCGGCAGAACCACGAGGCGGGCGTCGGTTTGTGCGCCGCGGGTCAGCGTATCGCTCAGCACCTCCGAGTGGCTGTAGGTCATGTCCGCGAAGAGATGCGGGTAAAAGGCGCTCATCCCCAACAGGTAAAATCCCCCGTCCTCGGTGGGTCCGATGCACACCGATTCCGGGGCATCGAGAGCGTCGTACGCCTGCTGGAGAAAGGAGCGGGGCAGTGTCGGGTGGTCACTGCCCATCAGGACGACCCGTTGGTAGCCGTCTTCGAGGGTGTCCCGGAAGGCCCGCCGCATCCGCGCCCCCAGCCCGTCGCCATCTTGCTTGTGGAGGCTCACGTCGGACGGGAGCGCATCGAGCCCTCCGTCCGGCAGCGGTGGCGCAAGGTACAGCCGAACGTCCACTGCCGACAACTGACGGGACTGGCGCACCGTGTCTCGGAGAAACGCCGTGTAGAGACGGGCCGCCTCCGAGGGGCTCAGCGCGGGCGTGAGGCGCGTCTTGACGTGGCCCGGACGGGGCACTTTGGCAAAGAGGAGGAGGGCCGCGTCCATTCGGCTCGGTACCTGCGGGCAAAGAAATGACGGGGGGCGTCAGCGCATTCGTTCCAGGGTGGACCGGAGCGTGTCCAGGGCGTAGTCGATGTCCGCTTCGGTG
>JBDGQN010000003.1:22559-35559 GCA_042219055.1 Salinibacter sp.
TCGCCGCCCCAAGCGAGAAGCGGACGGCGGCGGAGGCGGTTTCTCGATCGAGGCCAAGGGCGGAGAGGACGTGACTCGGCTCCAGCGCCCCGCTGGTACAGGCAGATCCGGCGGAGACGAGGACGCCCTGCATGTCGAGGTTCAGAATCAACATCTCGCCGTCCAGCGGCTCATCTTCCGGCGGAAAGGCTACGTTCACGACGTGGGGCCCGACCTCAGCGTCGTCAATAGGCGTGTTGAGGACGTAGCGTCCCGGCACGGCGTCGTCGAGCCCGTCGACGAGCCGACGTTGGAGGGTCGCCAGCCGTTCCGATCGTGCCTCCGCCTCCGCGACAGCGCGTTCCAGCGCCTCGGCCAGCCCAACGGCCCCGGGTACATTCTCCGTCCCCCCGCGGCGCTCCCGTTCCTGCGAGCCCCCCTCCACGAGCGGCCCGAGATCCACGCCGTTCCGCACGTATAGCACGCCGATGCCTTTGGGGCCGTAAAATTTGTGGCCGGACATCGACAGGAGGTCTACGCCGAGCGCGTCCACGTCGAGCGGCTGCAGGCCCGCCGCCTGGACGGCGTCGCAGTGCAGCCAGACATCGCGATCGTGGCACACCTCCGCCACGGCCGGAATGTCGGTTTGGACGCCAATCTCGTTGTTCGTGTGCATCACGGAGACGAGCGCGGTCTGCTCGTCGATGGCGGCCTCGACCTGCTCGGGCGACACGGCCCCGTGATCGTCCGGCGTGAGGATCTCGACAGGGTGCCCCTGCTCCTGCAGCCGCTCGGCGGGCCGCAGGACGGCCTCGTGCTCGGCCGCCGAGGTGACGAGCCCGGGCGGTGCGCCGTCGGTCGAGGCTTCCTGCAAGACGCCCTTCAGTGCCAGATTGTCGGCCTCGGTGCCGCCGCTCGTAAAGATAATCTCGCTCGCCTCCGCCCCGAGACATCCCGCCACCCGCTCCCGCGCCTCCTCCATGGCCACGCGCGCTTCTCGGCCCATTTGATGCACCGACGAGGCGTTGCCGTACTGTTCCAGAAGGTACGGCTTCATGACGTCCAGCACCTCCGGATCGAGAGGGGTCGTGGCGGCGTGATCGAGGTAGACGCGGTCCATGGGAAACCTTGGCTTGGGCTTCGGGGCCTGTGCTGCTTTTTCTTAACGGGCGGAGGAGGCCCCTGATTCAGCCGGACGGGCGCCGCCAATTTCTGGAAAGCCCACGAACAATCCCGTAAATCGACGTTATCAACGTGCAGCACAGTGCCCCCCCGTGGCGCCCCGGAGCCTTCCCGTCCTTCCCCACCAGACTCCCTCCTCATGGACAAACTCGTCGTTCGGGGCGACTCGCCCCTCGAAGGCCCCCTCACCGTGAGTGGGTCGAAGAACACGGCCCTCCCCCTCATGGCCGCGACCCTCCTGGCCGAGGGGCCGTCCACCATTACCAACGTCCCCGACCTGCGCGACGTCCGCACCTTCTCAAAGGTCATCCGCTACGGCGGGCCGTCAGTCACCTTCGATTCCGACGCGCACACGCTGTCGGTGGACGCTACGACGATTGAGACCCCCGTGGCGCCCTACGAGATGGTCAAGAAGATGCGGGCGTCCTTCTACATGCTCGGGGCGCTGCTCGGGCGATGCGGCCAAGCGAAAGTGTCTCTCCCCGGCGGCTGCGCCTGGGGCCCGCGTCCGGTCGACCTCCACATCGAAGGCATGAAGGCCTTCGGGGCCGACATCGAACTGGACGAAGGCTACGTCCACGCTTCGACGCCGCCGGGTGGGCTGGAGGGGGGAACCTTCCGGCTGGAGCCGGTGAGCGTGGGCGCGACGATCAACCTCCTCCTCGCCGCCGTGACGGCGCGGGGCAGTTCCCGCATCGAGAACGCCGCCAAGGAGCCCGACGTAGTGGCGTTTGGCCGCGCCCTGCAGGAGATGGGCGCGCAGATCGACGGCCTCGGCACCCGCACCCTCGACATTCAGGGGGTCGAGCATCTCAATACCGGCACCTTCCGCAACACGCCGGACCGAATTGAGATGGGCACCTTCATGCTCATGGCGGCGACGGCCAGCGAACCGGGCACGCCGGTTGACATCCACGAGGGCACCCACGAGCACCTCGGCCCCGTCTTCAAGGAGCGTCTCGCCGAAACAGGGGTAGACGTGTCGTACGCCCCCGACACCGTGACCGTCACGCGCCCCACCCAGCTGCGCCCCGTCTCGATCGAGACCGCCCCCTTCCCCGGCTTCGCCACGGACCTGCAGGCCCAGTGGACCGTCCTCCTCGGCACGACCAACGGCACGGCCACGGTCACCGACACGATTTACGACGATCGCTTCAAGCACGTGCCAGAACTCCAGCGCCTCGGGATGGAAATCGAGGTGGACGGCAACACAGCCACAGTCCACGGCGGCGCCCCGCTCACGGGCGCGAAGGTGATGAGCACGGACCTCCGGGCCGGCGTGTCGCTGGTGATGGCGGGCATGATTGCCGAGGGCCGCACGGACGTGCTCCGCGTGTACCATCTCGATCGCGGCTACGAGACCCTGGAGGAGAAGCTGCGAGACGCGGGCATCACCATTCACCGCGAGGAGTACGACGAGTTTGCGGAGCCGGACCTGGACACAATCGAGGAGTAAGGACTGGAATTTTAGAAGGAGGCGCTCACCTGCACGCGAACGGTGTGAATCGGATCGGTCGTGGAGGGGGCCCGCCCGTCGTAGTTGACCGTGGCACGCAGATTGTCGGTAATGTTGTACTGCCCCCGCATCCCCCAGAGCAGGGAGGTCCCCGGGCCTCGCCCATCCGTCAGCTCAAACTGTGCCCGCCCGACAGCCGTCCCGTTCAAGTCCACGTGGGCGAGCTCAACGTTGGCCGAGAGCCGGAGTCGTCCCGCACGGCGCCAGGTGATCTCCAACGGGAATTTGAAGAGATCGGCCCGGCGCCCCTTCGCACGGTCCCGCTTCCGCGCATAGAGCCCCGACAAGGTGACGTCGAGCGTTCGTTCCGGCTGAAAGGAAAGACTCGGACGCACCCGCAGCGTCCGGATGTCGTAGCTCCTCGCCTTGTCAAAGGCCTCACTCTTTACTCGGTCCCGCTCGACGGTGCCCTCCACCTGCACGCTCCAGGCCGGTGCGGGCCAGAACTCGCCCTCCACCGTCCACTGGTTCAGGAACCGCCGCTCGGCCCCGGCCGCCCGCTCGGTAAGCCCTCGCTTCTGACGCCACGACACGTCGATGCCGTACTCCCGCTGCGTCCGAAACAGCTCCACCCGCTGCTCCATCTGAAGCGAGCCGTCAATCGTCTCGCCCGGACGGCGAAAGCGGTCGAGATTTAGTTGATAGATCTCCGCCGGCGCGTCGGTCCGACTCTTCTCCTGCACCTCGATCCGCGTTTCGGTCGTCACGTGGCTCAGCCACTCTCTCCACCACCGATCGGCATCCGACCAGAGACGCCGCGGTCGGAGCGTGAGGCGGGTGCGCGCCTGAAGGTCGACCACCGACTCCAGCGTGTCGGAGGGCACAAACCGCTGGACGTAGGTACCCTCGTTCGGGGTCGTCTCGGGAACGAACTCGTCAATCTGCTGCACGCCATCGCCATTGCTGTCGCGCCAGACGTACTGGCCCCGCTCGGGCTTGGTCTGTACGTAGAGCTCTCGCAGAATAGGGGTTCGCTCGGTGGCGGCGTCGTAGAAAATTTGGGCGTCCACGGCACGGTCCAGGGGACGGGCCCGCCCTTCGAGCCGCAGAATCACCGATTCGGTGTCGCGCCGTCGCTCATTGCGGCGAAAGTAGTCGGTCACTTGGCGGCTCCGCAGTCCCCCCCGGATGGATACCCGGTACGGGCTGCTCGGCGCGTAGGTCAGCTCGGTCTGTGCCGTCCAGGCCCGTGATGCATCCCGAAAGGATCCGTTCGCCTCCCCGTCCTCCGTCCGATATTCAAGACTTCCCTGTGCTCGCAAGGCCCCTGCCTTGTACGAAACCCCGGGCCGCACCTCCAAGAACCGGAAAGATTCGGTCGTGAGGCTGTCTGTGCCTTGTACCTCCTGACGCCGTCGTTCCCGCTCGATCGACACCCGGGGCACGAAGTGGCCGTCCCGAAACGAATGACGCAACGTCGCCTCCTGCCGCACCCACGAGCCGTCGATCCGCGCGGGACGGTCGGTGCTGGTGATGGAAACCGTTCGGAGCGAGACCTGGGGCCACCCCTCCTCCTCAATCGAGAGCGTCCCTCGCCGCCGCCACGCCTCGAACGCCGAGCCCACACTCAGCCGACCCAGCCCGGCCTCCAGGCGGGACCCGTCGCCCCAGTCAACGCTCACCTGCCCCCGGTCGATGGTCTCTCCTCCCCGTCCCTGCAGCCGCGCCGGAAGGTCGGATCCGCTGCGAGAAAGGTTCCACCGACGCCCGTACTCGACGGACCGCGTCTGGTCGAACGTCACGAAATTCGCCCCCCGGTTCCGTCGCCGGAGCGTTCCCGACACGGTGCCCAGCGATACACCCCCCACCTCCAGCGACTGCGGCTGAAGCCGAAGCCCTCCCGAATACGCGCGTCCCTCGTCGTCGCCGGCGTCGCGGCTCGAAAAGCGGTTCTCGTCGTTCAGCGACCCGGCCCATTCCCCGAAGACCTCCAGCCCCGGCACGGGTTCTACAGATCCGGTGAGATCCACGAGTCGTTGTTTCGTCGGGGCCGGAAGGGGTTGCACGGGAAGGTAGGCCCCTTTTCCGGACCCAACGTACTCGTACACCACTCCATTCGTGCGCTTCCCAGCCCGCTCATAGGCCCCGTTCCCGCGTCCCACCCGCGTGAAGCGAACCCGGAAGACCGGCGTGTTCGACGGCGGCGCCTCCTCCAGCGCCACAAAAATCGAGTCTTGCTGCCCATCCGGCGTCGTAATGACCTTCTGCCGGTAATGCACAAACGGTGCATCTGGATCGAACTCAACGCGCCGCGCCCCGCTGCGAACGGCTTGCTGATCTCCAGCTCGCACGAGGCGCAGTGAGTCCTGTCGCGACAGGTCAAAAGCCGTTTGAAAGTCGCGCCCATCGGCCTGGCGCACTACCGTCGCCCCCAGCTGGAGTCGGGACTCGCCGTCCCGTCCCTGCCACGCCTTCGCCGTGGCACGGCCTCCAACCAGCGTCCGGGTGAACTGAGTCGTGGAGTACTGAAATTCCACCGTGATGCGCCGGTCGGCGGTGATGAGGCGGTTCGGAGTGAACGTGATTTCGGCCTGCGTGTAGTCGATCACGTAGTCCTCGGTTCGTCCCCGGGTAAGCCGCTCGCCGTCGAGGTACACGCGCTCGGAGCCGGCAATGACGATGATTGCGTCCTCCCCGTTCTTCCCGCGCAACCGGTACGGCCCCTGCACGCCGTCCCGCGGCTTGATGTCCTGAGTGCGGAACTGGCCGCGACTGACGGCCCCGAAGGCCGTCAGTTTTCCCCCCGCGGCCCCGCCACTCGTTTCGAACCGTTTCGTTTGGAGGGCTGCCCCCTGCACCTTCTGGGTAAAGTGCCCGAACGTCCCGCCGTTGAGATTCACGTCCACGTCCCCGAGCCGGGCCCGACCCTGCGGCGCGTCGATCTCCAGGAAGACCCGGTCAAAGTCCTGCAGGCGCTGGGTGGTGCCCTGGGGCTGGATCGGCGTGTTCTCGTCGGTAAGTAGTGCCCGCACGAAGACACTGTCGGCCACCTCGCCCTGCAACTGCATGCGGAGCCCCGACTCGACTCGCGCATCGCGCTGGGTGCCGGCCACCACGCCCCGCGAGATGGAGCCGCTGCGCTGGATGTCGACGCCCTCGAACGGATCGAACCCGGTCGACGCCGGATCCTCCTCCTCGACGACCGCCACGGTCGAGTCGGCCGCGGTGCTTGTGTCGGGGGCCCGGCGGCGGTACACGTCCTCGAACCTGAACGGGTACGTGCGGTACTGGGCAAAGAGAGTGTCCCGCGCCCCGAGGAGATCGTCCCGCTGCACCCAGAGACGGCCACTTCGGGAATCGAGGCGATACTCGGAGGTATCGAGCCGCGTCGATCCGACCCAGATCGTTTCGCTGCCCGGAAGCACGAAGGGCCGCAGCTGATAGGGCTGGGGCTGGAAGGTGTCGATTGTGTCCCGGTGGCGCCCGAGGCTCGTCAGGATGCGCGTTGGGTCCCGACGGCGGTCGGAACTCGACCGTTGTCGGTCCTGAGCGGCTGCGCTTCCAGCCCAAACGCCTGCCCCTACGCATAGCACGAGCACCCGGACGAGCAGCGAGCAGCGACGCACGAGAAGAGACATCCAACAGACACTGATGGGAGGAGATCGGGGACCCCGAACCGTACCCTCACAAACATTCAGGGAGAGCGGACGATCCCCACGCTACCAGTCGGGTCGACGAAAAAGACGAGTCTCGGTCAGCAAATACACGCTGTTCGCGTGGGGGGCGACGTCCACGAGCGGGGCCGATCGGTTTACCGTCCGCTTCGCCACGAGCCCCTCTCCGGACTCCCAGATCCGAACTCGTCCGGGACTTACGATCCACAACTGGCCTCGGTGAACCGTCAAAGCACGGACGGACGGAAGGGACGACACGGGCACACGTCGACGAAAGGTGCCGAAGGTGTTGTAGACGAGAATCGCCCCCTGTCCTCGATCGGCCACGTAGACTCGCTGGGCCTCTCCCACCGCAAGCGCCACAGGGTCTTGGAGACGCCCTCGATGTCCACCAACGATTTGCCCCGATTGTCCGAGGTCGCTCCACTTCAGCACCCGCCGACGCCGGCGGTCCAGGACGTAGACGGCCCCTTCGTCGTCCCGCGCCACCGCGATGGGGCGCCCGTCGCCCCGTATCGGCCTTCGCGCGCGTCCCTCCTCAAACGTCCAGTCGTCGTTCCGCCCCCGGTCTCCGGTCCCGATAGGCAGCGATTCGAGGTACTGCCCCTCCTCCGAGAAGCGCTGGATCCGCCCGTTGTAGGTATCCGCAACGAGGAGGACCTGTCCGTTCGTCGGGTCCACGTCCGACGGCGTGTCGAACTCGCCGGGCCGAGTGCCTGAGCCTCCAAGCACCATGTGCCGCGTGCCGTTTGGGCGCAGAACCTCCACCACGTCGCGGGCGGCGTCGGCCACGTAGAGGCGTCCGCGGGGATCGACCGCCAGTGCGCGCGCATCCCCGAATCGCGCGAGGACCTTCCGGCCGTCCGCCCCCTCGGCCTCCTGTGCTCGCCCCTCCGGTACGGCCCCCCCCAGCAGGAGAAGCCCCAGCCCGACGACGGACAGCAGACGCATCCGGATCCTCATGGAGACGGGCCCCGGAAGGGACAATCGATTACGAGGGGTTCAGGTGGGCGAGGCCCTTTTCTCCGATGTCGCGGCGGAACGTCTTGCCCTCGAAGTGGACGCGGTCGACGCCCTCGTAGGCGCGGTCGAGGGCGGCAGGCAAATCCGCGCCGAGCGCCGTCACGCCCAGCACCCGCCCGCCGTCCGTCACGAGCGTTCCTTCCGGCGTCAATCGCGTCCCCGCGTGGAGGACCGACACGTCGTCGAGCGCTTCGGCCTCGCCGAGGCCGGTAATCTCAAATCCGGTGTCGTACTCGACCGGATAGCCGTCGGACGCAAGAACGACGCAGGCCGCGGCCCCACTGGAGGTCCGAAGGCTTCCGCCTCGCAACTCGCCGTCAACGAGATTCTGGAAGAGTTCCGCGAGGTCCGATTCCACGAGGGGAAGCACGACCTGCGCCTCCGGATCGCCCAATCGGCAGTTGTACTCCACCACCTTCGGACCCTCCTCGGTAACCATGAGGCCGCAGTAGAGCACTCCGCGGTACGGCGTTCCTTCATCCTGCATGCCTTGGAGCGTGGGCTCCACGATGTCGCGGCAGATCTCGGTCAAGAGGGACCTGTCCACGATGGGGGCCGGAGCGAAGGCGCCCATGCCCCCGGTATTGGGGCCGGTGCCCCCCTCACCGATCGGCTTGTGGTCCTGAGAGGGGGGGAGGAGAACGTAGTGGGAGCCGCCGGTAAGGGCGAAGACGCTCACCTCTTCCCCGTCCATCTTCTCCTCGATGACGACCTGATCCCCCGCCGCGCCGAAGGCTCGATCTTTGACAATCTGATCCAGGGCGTCATGGGCCTCCTCCAGCGTGGAGCACACGAACGACCCCTTCCCCGCGGCCAGACCATCCGCCTTCACAACGATCGGCGCCCCCACGTCATCGAGGTGAGCCGAGGCCCGATCGTACTCGTCGGCGCCGAACACCCGGAACGACGGCGTCGGGATGTCGTGCCGGGCCATGAACTGGTCAGCAAAGGCCTTGCTGCCCTCCAGCCGCGCAGCGGCCTTCGGGGGGCCGACGATGGAGAGCCCCGCGTCCTCGAACCGATCGACGATGCCTTCGACGAGCGGCTGCTCGGGGCCGACGAGGGTGAGATCAATCGCCTCGGCCTGGGCAAACTCAACGAGACCAGCCAGGTCGGTCGCAGCGATTCCGACGTTCGTGGCTTTTTTGGCGGTGCCCGGATTGCCCGGCGCGGCGAAGAGAGTGGTCACCTGATCGCTCCGGGCGAGGGCTTTGACGAGGGCGTGCTCGCGTCCCCCGCTGCCGACAACGAGGATTCGCATACGGTTTTCGCTGATTGTGCAAGAAGGGCCAGTTACACTGATAATCCCGCCGCACCGTTCTGCGTGCGGTACACCGTTCCCCAACATAGGTGACGGCTCCCACTGATGCACATGCGTTCCTCCCAAATTTCGTCGGTGATCGGGCGAATGCTCGTCGGTCTGTTTCTCCTCGCGGCATGTGCACGGCCCCACGCCGCCGGCGCACAACCAGCGTTTCCGGGGGCGCCCGACGAGCTCTCGCTGAACCTGCGCCTCTACCCCCTCGACACGTGGAGCCCGCGGGTGGGCGTGGGAATGGGCGCAGGGCTGGTGATTCATCACCTCGGCCGCCGCCACGCACAGGGCCTCCTCACCGTCGCCCCTGCCCGGCACGAGCAGGTGGCGACCCTCGCCTGGGCGAGTGCAAACCCGAAGCGGGCCCGGCGGTACGTGCTGGTGAACGCCCGGGGGCTCCACACGAATCGGGACTGGTTCTACGGGCTCGGTCCCAGGTCGTCCGAGGGCGCCCGGCAATCCATCGAACGCTCCGCCCTGCAGATGCGGGTGCGGGCCGGTCGGCACTTCCTCAACCGCCGACTCCTCGTGCAACCGCACCTGGGCCTCTCAGCGCACCGGGTCGACCGCGTACCCACCCCCGGCGCCTCGGCCCTCACCCCCCGCTCCCAGCGCCACCTCCGACAGCTGGCCTCCGAGCAGATTGGCCCGCTGTCGCCGACCCAGACCGGCCTCCGCATCGGCGTGGAACTGCAGTATGACACGCGGTCCGCCACCGATCCTCCCTCGTTGGGGGTTATTCTCGACGCAGGGTGGAGCCGGTACGTGGGCGTCTCCTCATTCCTCCACTACGACCGATTCGAGGCGGGGGCCTCCGGCGTCTTTCCCCTCGGGGGAACGCACCGCCTCGTAGGGCACCTGTCACTGGCTCACGTCGCGGCCCGAGGCCGAGCCGCCGTCCCGTACTACCTGCGCCCCACCCTCGACGGTCCCCTCGTTCCCGGCTGGGCACAGCATCGATTCGTCGACTCCGACCGACTGATCGGCAGTCTCCTCTACCGCTTCCCTATTGCCCAGCCGTTCGGACTGGCCCAGCTTGAGGGCCATCTCGGCGCCCACGCCGCGAGTGTGTACGACGACGTGTTCGCCGACGCCGCCCTCGAGGTCTCCTTCGCGGAGTCGGTCAGTTCGGGTTCATCCACCGTCCCGCTACGGCCCGCCGCCTCGCTCGGCCTTCATCTCAATCCCACCTTCCGGCAAACGCCATCTCTTGACCTTGCACTGGGCGTCAGTCCGGAAGGTGTCACGGCCGTCCGCTTCACCCTCACGAGGGACCTCCAGGCCCTGCGGCAGCCCCACCATCGCATCCGCCGATAGCCCCTCCGCGCCGCTCCCCTCCCGTTCCCGACAATTGTCTCCCCGACCGCTCCCCTGACGTGCCCACTCCCATCCTCCTCGTCCTCCTTATCCTCGTTGGCACCTATGGAGTCCTGGCGGGGGCCGTGTCGGTAGGCGGCATTCGGGCCCGGCGACAGACGCCTCCGCCTCCCCCGCCCGAATGGCCCTCCGTATCGGTCGTGGGCCGCGCCGTCGAGGATCCGGACCCGAGCCCTCTACAGCAGATCCAGGCCTGCGACTATCCGACGGACCGCCTCGAACTCCTGCTCCCAACCGCCGAGTCGACCGAGGATTCGTCCCCGGAACGGGACGGGGCACTCTCAGTCCGTCGCGTTTCGGTTCCGGAACGACCTCCCTCCGCACTCGCGTCGGCCCCACCCGACTCCATCCTCGGGGAGGCTGAGGGAGAAATTATGCTGTCGATGCCTGCGGGCGAACCCGTTCCCCCCGACTGGATTCGCTCGATGGTGCGACGGTGCACAGAGGACACGCCGGTCGTGGTGGGCCCGACCCTCGTCGAGCACGAAGATCTCTTTCTTCCCCGCCTCCAGGCCCTTTCGCACCTCGGTCACCTGACCTTTACGGCCGCCGCGTCAGAGTTCGACCGCGAACTTCCCTCCGGGAACGCCAATCGAGCCGTCCGGGTCGGCAGCCGCCGCGACACCCGGCTGTCCTCCGATAAGGCCTCAGTCACCTTCAATCCCGATCCCGGCGCGGCCGTGCTCTTCCCCCCCGCCCGTTCCTTCGGTTCCCTCCTCCGACACTACGGACACGGATTTTCCCGGCTCATGTCTGCCTCCTCCTGGCTGGTTCGGGGACCGGGACTCGTCCTCTGGGGCGTCCATACAGTCCTTCTCGCCTGCGCCCTCGTCGCGGTCGCCGTGCCCGCATGGCGACAGCCCACCCTGCTCGCCGTCGTCGCCAAGATGGGCGCCGATGTCCTCCTCACCCTCCCCACCGCCAAGCACTACGACCAGCGCACCCTCTTCCGCTCCCTCGTCCCCACCGAACTGATGCTGGTCCTTGCCCTCCCTCTTGGGGGCCTGTGGTCCTTCATGAGTCCGGAGCACTTGTCCGGGTCCCGCTCACTGTAAACGGTGTGATGCGTGACTCGTGATACGTGAGTACAGGTCTTCTTTACACATCACCATGCCCACACGCCCAACCTCCCATACGTAAACGCAATGCGTCGACTGGTCCCCTATCTCGCCACCCACGCGCTACGGCCTGTCCACCGTTTCTTCCCCGATATGCTCTGGCGCGTGGACGCCGAGGCCCGAACGGCCTACCTCACGTTCGACGACGGCCCGACCGAAGAGCTCACGGAGGACCTCCTCGATCTGCTCGCCCAATACAACGCCCAGGCCACGCACTTTCTACTGGGCAGCCACGCTGAAGCTCATCCGGGACGGGTCCGGGCGATGGTCTCCGCCGGCCACCACATTGCGAACCATACCTACACGCACGTCGACCCCTGGACCGTCTCCCCCGAGCGGCTCCAGCAGGAACTGACCCGCACGACCCGTCACCTGGAGGACCTCACGCAGAGCCGCATCCGGGCACTGCGCCCGCCCTACGGCCATCCAACGGGGGCTCTCCGCCAATGGTGCGCAGAGCAGAACCAGCGGATGGTGATGTGGGACGTGATGCCGGGCGACTACCTGAAGACGGCCACGGCGCACCGCGTCGCCCGCTTCGTGATCCGACACGTGCGGCCCGGGTCCGTGATCGTGCTGCACGACAACCCGGTGTGCGAGGACGTGACGCTCCCGGCGCTGGCGACAATCCTGGAGACGCTGACGGCGGAAGGGTGGACTTTCGACGCGCTCTACTGACCGGTTGCGGTCTCTGGAGACCCCTAGAGCAAATCATCCGGAAGCGATTGAAGCAACGGACAGTACCGGCTCCGGGCAATGATTGCCCGGGCTTCTAGAGAAGAGAGGGCCGCTGCATCCGTCGACATTGCGAGATCTCAAACACAACTTGGGCTCTGCTGAAAAAGGTCTGCGCGACGCGAAGAAGGCCATTTTGTAGCGTTTGAGTGGGGGTATAATCGTCCGAAATCACCTCTCTCAGTGCAGCCAGTCATTCCTCTTGCAGCGCCCGCAGGAGATCGTCAAGAACCGCCCGTGCCGCCGCGTAAATCCTCTCCCCCTCGCTCGCCCGCGGCCCGGCCACGTTGAGGACGCAAACGTCATTCTCCGTCCCCCAGGCCCGAATCATCGGCACCGGCGCGGCGTCGTCGGGGCGGACGTGGAGAACCGGCTTGCCTCGCTCCTCGGCCTCCTCCCGAGTCAGGGCCGTGCCGCCCTCCAGCGGGGCCGGCGCAATGATGAGCGTGCCGTCGCTGTCCCGCACGTTCCAGGCCGTACGCTGGGCGTAGTTCTCCGAGGGCGTTTCGCAGAGGAGATACCGGTCCGGAATCCGCCCGTCTTCGGCCCGACGTCCCGTCGGGCACCACCCACCCACCGGAACGTCGTGCGCCAGCGCGGCATCGAGCGCCGCCCGATCTACCCCGGTCTGTCCACCCGACACAATTTTTTGGAGCTCCATAGAGATTGATGAGGTGCGTCCAAACGATTCGAGGTCCCCTTGCGCAATTCGTGTTGCGGGCACGACCGCCGTACCCGAGCGACGGCGGACCACGGACGGCGGACCGTCGCAAATCGTCTCCGTCGATTACTACTTCGCACCGCTCAGAGCACTGTTTTTCGACGGTCTGCCGGCTGCCGCCCGCCATCTCCCAAAAACAGCACGGATGTCGCACTTGCATCATCTACGCGAGCGACTCCTCCTGCCGTTTAACGGCCACACTTCCGTACTTCCATACATCCACGCGTGCAGCCCTCCGAACCTTCTCGACCCCCTCCAGTTTCCAGAGGCGGCACTGCACATCCAATCCGCTCAGCAACCATGCGGTTGTTTACAGCGATCGACATTCCCGACACGCTCCGCGAGGACCTCACCGCCCTCCAGGCCCCGGACGCGCTCGACGCCCGGTGGTCCGACCCCGACCAGTTCCACGTGACCCTC
>JBDGQN010000030.1:0-9184 GCA_042219055.1 Salinibacter sp.
TGAACGCATACTCCAGCATGGGCCGGGCGTAGTCCCACTCGGAGTTGGTGATCAAGAGGATTTTCTTGCCGGCCCGCTTCTGGTCCAGTAGCGTGAGCGGCATCTCCGGATCGAGATTCACAAAGCGCTCCGGGTGCCGAACGATCTCCTCCTTGAGCCGCCCCTCCATGTGCGCCTCGTCGAGGGTCCGCTGCACCTCGTCCCAGAGGTCGGCGTAGCCCATGGAGCCCTCCAGCGCGTCGGCATCGAGCAGATCCACGAGCTGCATGTACATGCAGGCCGAGGAGATGGAGAAGAGGGTATTGAGGAAGTGCCAGCGGTCCTCCCCAAGATCGACGAGGGTGCGCTGGTAGATGTCCCGCTGCTGGTCGAAGGCAAGCGACTCGGTGCCGTGGAAGGCGCGCTTGACGTACCCAAAGCGGTTGGCCTTCACCACGTTGCCGCGCTCGATGTCGATCACGAGACCCCGGATGGCCAAGTTCGGGTCGAACGTCAGATTCTCTACGGGCCATCCGTTGCTTAACAGCCCCTCTTTAATGAAGCCGTAGGCTCGATCCTCCCACTCGCGCATGTGGTAGTGGATGAGGGTGTAGTCCATGTCGTACCCGATGGCTTCAATGCCCCGCAGGTTGAGGGTCCGGTTGCAGAACAGGCCGCGAGAGGGATCAATGGCGTCCATGAGACGAAGCAAGTCGGGGGGAATCACGCACGTGATGCACGAGTGCCAAACGCACCCGCTTCTCTACAAACGGGGATCCCTTCGAGTTGCTTCGTTACGAAACGATCAGGCATACCGGTCGCTGCTTCCGTTCTGCTAGGCACCCAATTGGGTCAAGCCCCCGCTTGTCCCGAATCGTCCGCCCGATCCGTTCCGTGAGCTCGTTCTGGCGAGAGGCCGTGCGCAGATTCCGGTCCAACAGGTGGGAAATGCCCTGGATCCACGCCTTCGTCCCGAAAGGAAGCGACTTGCAGAGGAAGCTACGGAGCCGGTTTGATATCTCGTCGTTTCCGATGGCCATTCTGGGTGGTCCCAATGGGCAGATTCTCAGCGTCCGTCGCGGAGGTCAGAGCGGAGAGAGAGTAGTCCAGGCGATCCGGAAGGCCTTGGCGGGAAGAGGTGCCGGGGATCCGTCCAGTTCGGACGGCATCGGCAAAGGGGACTCCAGCCCCTAAGCTCCTGCAACGTCCACCGCATGAAAGAGACGACCTCAAAGCGGCAGCTTCACTGCGAAGGGGCCTCTTCGACACGGCCGTCTGACTGCCGCTTTTCATTCCTCCTGTTCCAATGCAGTTTCTGTCTCGACGGCCCCGATCAAAGGAGGGGCAGCCTCAAGTCAATCACTCCCAACCGTTCTCGCGACGCTCTCACTTGCTCTCCAACTCACTGTGACCCGACTGCTTCGGCAATGTCTTCTCGCACTCTGCTCCGCAGTATTTCTCTCCGTGGCGATGGTCGTTCCGGCAACGGCCCAGGAGGCGGGCGCGCCTTCAGGCGAAATGACCGGATTCGAAAACATTGAGAACCTGTTTGGCGGATTGTCTATGGCCTGCGACTTCGCGGATCTCGTGCAGTCCGGGGACTACTCGGTCACTGCGTTCCCAGCGCAGAACGGGTTCGGCACTCGCCCGGTAGCTCACCAGAGGCATGACCTCACTTCCGCTCGGCCCCTGCTACAGGGCTCGTTTGGGCCCCGTTCGTGCACGTCGCCCGCTATGTCTCGGCTGAATATCCATCCACCAAACAGGTTCTGACGGCACGACGCTGAGGCCGCCCCCCTCACCTATGACGCCACAATGAAAACGGGCGGGCGGTCTACGGCCCTGTCCTCAACCCTGACGGTGGCCGCCACCTCGACCGGCGGGACTGACACCTGGACGATCGTGAATGAGATCAAGACCTCTCGTGGAACGGTCACCGACTCCCTGATCGTGGATCGCTCGTCGCTGCTTCCCATGTCGCGACCCCGAAGTGGAGGATCTTCGATAGACGTTGCCTTCACGGACCCCTCCGTGATCGGTCCCCAATACGCCTTTCTGTCACAAAATCGTCATGCTCTCGTTAAGCAAGGCCGGGGGGCCATTTTGTTATACTAAGGATTGTTGTGAACGTGGAAGAAGTATACCGGTCCCTCTCAGGGCGGGCATTTCGTATTTTGGCCCGGCCCCGTTACAACAGACAAAGCCCACCGCCCGACGACCGTCGGCGCAGTGGGCTTTTTTGATTTGGAGCGCAGCGGACCGCTACACGGAAATGTCGGCGAGCTGGGCTTCCACCTCGTCGCGCCGATCTTGCAGGAACGGCGGCAGCTTCAGCTCCGTGCCGAGCTCGTCGGTCGGCTCGTCGTGGAGGAAGCCGGGCGGATCCGTCGCGATCTCGAAGTTGACCCCGTTCGGGTCGCGGAAGTAGACGGAGTGAAAGTAGTTGCGGTCTTTCATTGTGGTGACGTCGTGCCCGGCGTCCCGGAGCCGCTGGCGAACGGCCATCTGGTGCTCGTCGCCCGACACGCGGAACGCGACGTGGTGGACCGTGCCGTAGCCCCACTGTCCCTCGTGCATGTTGGGCTCGTTGTAGAGGTCAATGAACTCGGCGTGGTCGGGCCCGGAGACGCGGAACCGGGTCCAGTCGCCGTTCTGGGGCGTGGGTTCGTGGTCGACCTGCTCGTAGCCCATCCGTTCCAGGACATCCGCCGTGAGCTGTCCGTTGTGGGGATGAATGGTGACGCCGTGGAAGCCGCGCAGGGCGTACTCGGCCGGTACAGGACCATCGGCCCACGGCTCAATGTCGGACTCCCCGGTGATGAGCTCCAAGGGCTGACCGTCGTGATCCTGGAACTGGATGACGGTGCGTCCGAAGCGCTCGGTGACGGGATAGAGGGTGGCCGTGTCGGCGTCGTCGAGACGGTCCACCCAGTAGTCCACGGCGCCCTCCGGAATGGTGAACGCCGTGGCGGTAGCCTGACCGCGGCCCACCTGGCCCTTCTGAATGCTGTGGTGGGGCTTGAACGTGAGCACAGAGCCGGGCGTCCCGGTCTCGTCGGCGTAGTAGAAGTGATACATCGTGGGCCCCTGGAAGGCCTCCGAGGGGTTGTTGAACAGGACGGTCTGCTTAACGAGGCGCAGTCCGAGCACGCCCGTGTAAAAGTCGAGGTTCGCCTGCGGGTCGTGGGCGTAGGCCGTGACGTGGTGAATGCCGGATACGGGATCGCTCATGGGTGGAGAATGGAGTTGTTGGGGGGATGGTGGGACCTGTGGACCCGAAGCACGATGTGCTGTCATCGCCTCATCACAATCGCCGGGACCGGAAGCGCTTTTACAAACCGTCGCCCTCCGTATTGTTCGAGTCGAAGGAGGCTGAAGGGGTCGGTTGAGCCTACTCGGGCGTGGAGCTCCAGTACCGGCGAATCCCCTCCGTGGGGCGCCAGTCGGACTCGGGCTCGAAGTGGGTCCAGAGCGTGCGCGAGACGTCGCGAATGAGCCGGAAGCCGGCATTGTCCGCCGTCCAGCTCGTGTCGGCCTGGTGCTTGGTGATGACGCTGAACACGTACGGGCCGTGCGGTGCGTTCACGAGAGCAACCTCGGAGCGCGACCGGTCCACAGCGCCCTGCTTGGAGGCCACCTGCACCGTTGGTGGAATCTGAGAGAGGGCCTCGTCGTCCCAGTAGGTGCGCGTGAGAGTGCGGTACATCTCCGCGCTCGCCGCTAGGGTTACTGCACGCCCTTCATGAATCATGACGAGCAACCGGGCCATTTCGCGAGGGGTGGTCTGGCCCCAGCCGTACCGCTCCCAGTCGTCGTGGCGGCCCGGGGTACGCGAATTCATGCGCGTAGACTCGAACCCGTGGGCCGTCAGCCAATCGTTGATTGCCGTACCGGTGCCACAGAGGTGCTGCAGCCAGAGCGCGCCCGTGTTATCGCTCATCGTCATCATGAGCATGACCACCTTGCTGAGCTTCACCTCCGCCCCGTCCTTAAAATGCCCGAGCAGGTCGCTCCCCGGATAGTAGAGCGAGTCGCGGTACGTGAGGGTATCGTGGTAACTCAGTGTGTCGTGCTCGATGGCGTCGAAGGTCTTGACGAGAATCGGCACTTTGATCATGCTGGCCGTGGGAAAGAGCGAATCGGCTCGAATTGCCGCCGTCCGCCCACTCGGAAGGTGGCGCGCGTAGATGCCCACGTCCCCATCGAAGCCCTCGACCACCCGCTCCAGCTTGGCCTGGAGGTCGGCATCGACGGTACGAGACGGGGCGGTCGCAGGCTGGGCCGGAGCCGACGGGGCGGCCAGCACCAACAGGACCGAAAGCAGGGGAAGCGTCGGCTTCCACATCGGGACAAATGAGGGCTTTGGAAAGAGCGGTGCAGTGAGGAGAATCAGCCGGAACGATTGCCGTCTCGAAAGGGCGTCGGCCCTCAGAGATCCTCGAGTCTCCGGATCGTTCCCAAATCGGCCCTCGACATGCAAGTCGGGCGTCTTCGGGTTTCCCCTGCGTCCCAGTAGTAGGCCCGCCCACTGCGTTACAAAATTTTTTCGGTTTACCCGCACCTGGGGGGTCGATTTTGTTATTTTGGTCGTAGACATGTGAGAAAAGTTCTAAGGCCACCCCCGCTCGGGGCGGGCTTTTTTTATTTTCCCCTCGGATACGTCTTTGTCCGTGGCTCCTCTCCTCGTTTGGCCCCCCTTGAAGTATGCCATGATGCGGAACGGGTCACCTGCCATTTCCTTGACGGCGACGCACAAGTACTTGCTCGTGACCGGCGCGGTCTTCAAGAATCGGCAGAACAGTTCAAAAGCTGAGTTCCCGTGGAAGACCCACGGTTCGCCGCACAGAATAACGGATATTCACGGTCTGCGAGAAGTGAGGGGACAACCGGGTGGACGGAAAAACAGGACAGGCAGCAACAGGGGAATCTGACTTGTCAACAATTTATCCACATGTGTCACTCGCATTTTTCGAATAACGGAAATCCGTTTGCGCGTGTTTGAGACGGGATACGCTCGTCCATGCTCCCGTTCGGTTCTGTTATTGGGTCAATCTGAGGTGTCCGGTCGACACCGCGAAAAGTTATCCACACCTTCATCCACAGGAAGGGGAGATGTGCTTCTCAGTTTTTAACAATAACAGCACCATTAAAATCCCGGCCACTGGGCGTCCCGGCCCGTGCGAATTCCGGACGAGAGCATGGGGGCCGAAGCGACGCGACGGAATCCTCTCCGAGGGGCCGCCGTACATATGTCGATCTGTGGCGGCCCTGTCGCGGTCGCCGTCGCGCGTACCGTTCATTCCGATTCCCCTTTCCTCCATGGCCGACGAAAGTAGTGCATATCCCGAGCCGAGCGACTTCGAAGTGATGCGGCCGACCTACTACGAGAACGACGACGGCTTCATCACGGCCAAGATCGAAATCTCCCCCTTCAGTGTGGAGGGCGAGAGCCGGACCAAGGCTGGGGCCCGTCGCGCTGCCATTCACGAGGCGCGCAAGACGTACCACTCGTACCACCCCAGCTACGAGGTCGAGAGTCCCTACCCCGATCACTTCGTCGACCGCGAGGGGGCCGAGTGGCACCGCCTTCCCCCCTTCCAGCGCTCCACCTACGGCGACTACAAGTTCATCAACGACTACGGGGGAGACGAGGAGGAAGCCGTTGAGGAGGACTATGCGGACATCGAAACGATGCTCATGTGGGACGTGCGGCCCGTAGAGGAGCTCGACGACGAGGAGGTGAAGGCGTAACTTCTGCCTCCCCTCTGTATCTTCAGCACGGTCGCATCTCGTCGACGCGGGGCTGCATCGCAGGCTGAGTGGAACGCGACGTCCCTGCCTCTCCGCATCCCTACGCAGAAGAACAGCGCCAGGATGAGCCTTCGGGGGACTGCTGACGACGCCTCGGCCGACATACGCCCGTCCCACGGATCCAGGCCGGCGTTGAGGAGCCGGGGGCCAGACGCCGGAGTCTCCGGGCCCGAATGGTATTCGCTGAGGCCGTCCGCCTCGATCTCGAAGGGACAAAACATCGCGACTCGTCCCGTATTCAAGGCGGACGGATGCCGTCGTCCCGCCCCGACCTGAGACGGCAGTGTCACTCGACCGACTGTTCACCAACGCTCCCTGCTTCCCATGGAAGAACTGGAAGGTCCCGGCCCCGAATTCATGGCGGCCACCTCCATCGCTCAGCTCGCCCCCCTTCTCCTCAACGCAGCCGACGACGTGGACAAGCTCGGCTCCGAGGACGAGCACGTAGCCGTGGCCGAGGAAACCGTCGAAGCGTTCCTGCAGCGCCAGGACCTGACCCTCGATCGCTCGGTCGCCACGGTCACCCGCGTAGAGGACGGGGTGAAGATCGAGTACAAGGACCGCACCGTCACCATTACGTACGGCGAGTAACGGATCGGCAGGGGCCTGGTGCGGCCATCTGACAGGTGCTCCGCGGCCGAGGAGGAGATCCCGCCCACGGGGATCCGTTACTGCTTGCGGAGCTGAATGGTGCCACTGAAGGTTTCGATCTCGATGCCTGGGCCTCCGCCCCCGGCGATCCGGCGTCCGTCCTCGGCCCGAAGGGCAAACTCCGACTCGAGCTCCCCGAAGGCGTCGTCTTCGCCCACCAGCTCAAACCCAGCGTCAGCCGGGAGCGCAAGCTCAATGTCGCCGGAGAAGGTTTCGAGCTGGCTGTCGCCGGTGAGGGCCGTCATCCGGAGCTGCACCTCGCCCGAGAAGGTTTCAAGCTGGACCCGCCCCCGGAGACGCTCGCCTTCGATCTCGCCCGAAAACGTCTTGAGGTCCATGGCGCCCTCCACGTTGCGCAGGGTGATCGGGGAAGAGAACGTGTCGAGGGTAATGTCGGCGTGCAGGTCCGTCACCGAAATCTCGGAGCTGAAGTCGTCCACGGTAAGGGCTGCTCCCCGGGGCATTTTGATCGTGAGGTGGGCGGCGGGCCGGTCGACGTTGCCGATATTGAATAGACCCAGGAATTCCTGGCTGTCTTTGACTTCGTCGTAGTCCACCTCCACAGAAAGGCGGTCGTCCCCGTCGTTGAACCGAAGGCGGGTCTTCTCCACGAGCTCCGGGTCGTCGCCTTCGATTCGGGCCTTCACCGTCACCCGGCTCCGGTTCCCGCCCGTCACGTTGATGCTGCCGGTAAAGGTGTCCAGCGCCACGTGCCCGGTGCGGGCGAGGGAGAAGGAACGCGTGACGGTTCGGGTGGTCTGGGCGTCGGCCACAGGGGCAACGAGGAGGAGCAGGGCTGCGCCCAGCAGAGCACCGAGGCGAAGGTGGGAAGTGCGCGGCATGGGACGAGACGAGTTGCGGGGAAGAGCGCATGAGGGAATCACAGTAGACAGGGGCATGCCCGCTTCGGTTGCAGGACGCATCCGCCGCCTTTTTCTTCCCGCATCTTCTTTACCAGATCTCTCCTGCCATGTCTCAGCGTCCCTATCTTCTCGCCGAAACCACCTGGAAGACGGTCCGCGACACGGACTACGAGGTGGCAGTTCTGCCCTGGGGCTCGACCGAAGCCCACAACTACCATCTCCCCTACACCACCGACACGATCCAGTGCGACTACATCGCGGCCGAGTCGGCCCGCCGGGCCTGGGAGGCCGGCACCCGTCCCCTCGTGCTGCCCACGGTTCCCTTCGACGTCAACACGGGACACCTCGACCTCACGGGCACCATCAACATGCACGCGAGCACACAGGCCGCCGTTCTGCACGACGTGGCCTCGTCGCTAACGCAGCAGGGGCTCCACAAAATCGTGGTGCTGAACGGGCACGGGGGCAATGACTTTGCCCCGCTCATCCGGGAGGTGCAGAACGACCTGGACGATGCGTTTCTCTGTGCAGCCCGGTGGTTCGAGATCGGCGACCAGTCGACGTACTTCACGGAGCCCGGCGACCACGCCGGCGAAATGGAGACGAGCGTGATGCTGCACGTAGCCCCCGAGCTCGTGCGACCGCTCTCGGACGCAGGCGAGGGTCGGGCCCGTACGTTCCGAATCGAGGCGCTGCGCGAAGAGTGGGCCTGGGCCGAGCGCGAGTGGCCCCGCGTGACCGACGATACGGGCGTCGGCGATCCGACCGAGGCCCGCGCGGCGAAGGGTGAGGCGTACCTCGATCGGGTGACGGAGGCCATCGCCCACCTCCTGCGCGACGTGGCCACCGCCGACCTAAACGACCTCTACGTTGACCCTGAAGGCTAAGCCGCTACGCCTCCCGCGTCTCCACGGTCCCAATCGTGTAGGCCTCGATCTCGCTCGCGCGGAACCGGAAGACCGAGCCCCCAAGGTGGATGGCCTCGGCACCCGTCATGACCTCCTGAACGGACACGTGCACGAACGTGCCGTCGGTGTCGGTGCCGACCTCATCGAGCATGGCCGAAATCAGATCGCCCATCGCCCGAACGGCGTCGTCTTCCTCGTCGGCCTGCTCCTGGGCCATTTCCACCATGCGGGCCGTGTCGGCCTCGAAGGTGTCGCGGCCCACAATGTGACCAGTGACCATGGTGCCGCTCACTACGAGAGTGACCGGACAGGCAGCCTGCTCTTCGCTTGCCTTCTTGCTGAGTGCTTCGATGCCTGGATCGCTCATGTCCCGTCACGAGGGTTCATACAAAATCGATGCGTCTGTCCACGGCAGGGGGCGCCGTGGACAAACTTCAAGGTATTGGGAGAGCGGGGACGACGGCAACCTGCTGAGAGCAATCGCGTGTGGAGAATTCGTCGTCCATCGGGGGGAGCCCCGAACGCCCCGCGTCCGGGCGAGCCGTTCAGGCCGTGGCACTACCCCTTCTCGTCGGCGTCGTCGGTCTCAGTTCCTTTCCGCAATCGATTCAGCGCGTAGGCCGCGCCCGCCGCGGCGAGCCACTCGGCGCCGCCGAGCGGCACCTGACTTGGGTCGCTTGGCGTCCCCGGCCCCGACGCGGCGGACGGACCCGGCCCACCCGACGACGTCTCGGCCTTCCCTGGCGCCCGGCTCGACGCTGAGGACGACGCCGAATGGGCATCGCCACGGTTCTCGTTCAGACGCCCCAGCTCCCGACTCAGGGCGCGGGTCCGGCTCGCGAGGGCGCGGGCCTCGGAGCGCCACGCCTGCGAGCCGCCTCCGGAGGCCGCGGTGCCCGACGAGCCGCCCCCGAGGTCCGGCGTCAGGGGCGCGCTGCCCGCCTGCGGCGCGCCGCCGGTGGGGCCGCCTGC
>JBDGQN010000300.1:0-10674 GCA_042219055.1 Salinibacter sp.
AGGTGGGAAGGTTGAAGGTGGGAAGGTTGAAGGTGGGAAGGTTGAAGGTGGGAAGGTTGAAGGTGAGAAGGTTGAAGGTGAGAAGGTTGAAGGTGAGAAGATTGAAGGTTGGGAAGGTTTTAGAAGGCGGAGCGTCTGGGGACCGAGGCTGCTCCGGCCCTCAACGTGAAAATTTTTCTTTTTCGACCTTCCAATATTCCAATCTGCTACCTTCAATCCATCGGGAGAGGCAGGCACCCCCGATGAACGGCACACGGGTCCGGGCTCAGCACAACACGACGCTCAGGGAATGATGTCACTGTGTCGGCTGCACGTCGAAGGAGACGACCCGGTTCCCTTGCGTGACGATGTGGATGCGAACCGGCCGGCAGCAGACGCCGCAGTCTTCGATGTACGTTTGCTCCCGGACTGACGGATCGACCAGCACGGCGGTCGTTTCCCAGCAGTGGGGACACGTAAACGTTTGTTCGCGAACGTTCATGGAGACGGTTGGAAATTGGTGCGACAATAACGAGACACGGGGAAACGCTTACGTCTCAGCCCGCAGTACGTCGAGCGGCGGGCGGTCGTAGAGGCCGCGGCTGTTCCACAGGCCGATGCCGACCGTGACGGCGATTGCCACGACGAATCCGATCAAAAGCGGAATGGGGGCGACGACGAAGGGGCCCTCAAAGACGAAGTACGAGAGACTCCACGCGGCGGCGAGGGCCAGCAGCAGGCCGGTGACCGCCGCGAAGGCGCCGAGGAAGAGGTACTCCACCGTCATAATCGTCTGCACGGTCCGGCGCGACGCCCCGAGCGTCTTGAGGAGCACACTCTCCTCGGCCCGCTGGTAGCGACTCACCACCACCGCCCCGGCCAGTACAATGAGCCCCGTGAACACGCTGAAGAGGGCCATGAACCGAATGACGTACGCGAGCCGACCGAAGAGGTCCCGGAACGTGGACAGGATGAGGGAGAGGTCGATGGCGGAGACGTTGGGGTACTGCTGCACCACCTTCCGCTGCACCCGCGCGGAGACATCTTCGCTGGCAGTCCGGCTCAAAATGACGTGTGTCTGCGGGGCCGCCTCCAGCACTCCCTCGGGAAAGACCACGAAGTAATTGGTTCCGATCCGCTGCCAGTTTACCTCTCGGAGACCAGACACGTAGGTCTTGATCGGGCGTCCCTGTACGCTGAAGGTGAGGGTGTCGCCGATGCCCACGTTCAGTTCCTCGCGGGCCATCTCCCGCTCCATTGAGATGGGCACCGCCCGGCCCGACTGCAGCGGATTGCCCTCCACCGTACCCACAAACTTGCCCGCCACGAGCGTCTCGCTCTTGCTGAGGTGGTCGCGGTAGGTGACCCGGTACTCCCGCTCATAGGCCCAGTTCACGTCTACCGTCGAATCCCGCCGAAGGGCCGCGATGGAGCGGCCCTTAACCGCCTTGAGGCGCGTCGTCACGATCGGTTCGCGGGACAGCACGGGCGCGCCGGCCTCCTTCACGGTACTCGCCACCCCCTCGATCTGATCATCCTGGATGCCGAACAGGACAATGTTGGGCCGATTTTCGCCGCCGGCCCCCCGAATCTGTTCCAGGAGCGTGCGCTCCACGAGCACGAGGGTCATGATGAGGAAGACGCCCAGCCCCAGCGTGAGCAGCAGAACCGTCGTCTGATTGTGGGGCCGATACAGGTTGGCCAGGCCCTGCCGCCAGGGGTAGGACCAGGAGGTGGGAAAGTAGCGGCGCACGCCCGCCATGATGCCGCGGGCTATGAGGGCGAGGACCCCAAACACGATTCCCACGCTCACCGCGTAGCCGAGCCCGATCTTCCAGGTGGGGGCCTGCAGCACCGCAATGCCCGACACCGTCGCTGCAACGGCCGCCGCCACGGCCCACCGCGCCGGATCGCGCCAGCCGCCGGTGGAGGACTCCACCTCGGTCCGCAGGGCCTGCAGTGGGGAGACGCCGCGCACCTCCAGCAGAGGCCACAGGGCGAAGAGGAGCGTCACGCCCAGGCCCACGACCAATCCCAGGCCCACGGCGGTCCACGACACCGCGAACGTCACCTCCACGGGAAGGAAACCTTGCAGGAGGCGGGGCACGAATGCCTGCAGGCCCACGCCCAGAAGGCTTCCGAGTCCCGCCCCAATCAGACCGAGGACACCGGCCTGTGCGAGATAGATTTGAAAGGTTCGCCGGGCCTTGGCCCCGAGGCACCGCAGGACGGCGATGGACGTGAGGCGGCGCTGGACGTACACGTGAACCGCGCTCGCCACGCCGAGGCTGCCCAGGAGCAGCGCGATGAAGCCGGCGAGGCCCAGGAACCGGTACAAATCGCCGAGTCCTTCCTGCCAGTTTGCAGCTTCCTCCTCTACCGTGTCGGCATTGAGGTCGTGCCGCTCCAGGTACGGCTCAACGTCCGACACGAGCTTCTGAACGTCGCGCTCCTTCTCAAACTTGAAGAGGACTTCGTACTCGACCCGACTCCCGCGACCGAACAGGGAGGTGTCGAGCCTGGTGCGGGGGAGGTAGATGCGGGGGCTGGCGGCAGAAGTGAAGCTCGTCTCGCCCGGGGCCTGCTCCAACTCGCCAACGATGGGGTAGTGCACGTCGCCGATGCGAACGGAGTCGCCCACCTGCACGTCGAACTGGCGCAGCAGGGTTCCGTCGACGAGGGCCCCGCCCGCCGCTTGGTAGCGGGCTGCCGCGCTGTCCGGACGGGTGTCGAGTACGCCGTAGAAGGGATAGCCGCCCTCCACGGCCCGCACGGCGGAGAGGCGCGTGCCACCGGTGGACGGAAAGTAGGCCATTGATGCGAAGGAGACGCGTCGCGCCTGCGTGCCTCCAATCGAATCAATCAGCGCCTCGGTGGAGTCCGAGAAGGGCGCTTCCCCCTCGATTGTCAGGTCGGCCCCGAGGAGCGTCTTTGCCTCCCGATCTACCGTCTGCGTCAGGTTCTCACCGAAGCCCCGGATGGCAACGAGAGCCGCCACGCCCAGCACCATGGCCAAGAGGTAGAGGGCCAGGCGCGTGCGGCTTCCGCGACTGTCGCGCCAGGCCATTTTCAAGATCCAGGGGAGGTGTTCGCTCATGCGGGCTCTGGAAAGAGTCAGAACGGGGTTCGAAGCGAGAAGATTTAAGATGTGAGACGTGATGTGTGCGGACGGGTTCGTTCACAGGATCACGCACCACTCGTCACGCATCACTCGTCGCGCCTCACGCACTTGAAGCACCTTTCGGCCTGCTATCGCAATGCGGTGGCGCTGAACCGGTCGCCCAGGTTCTCACACAGCGCCTCCAGGTGCTTCCGGTCGGTCTCGCCGAAGGCGCCGAGCGTGTCCGAGTCGACGTCGAGCACCGCCAGCAGGGTGCCGTTCGGGGTCGTCACGGGCACAACGATCTCCGACTGGGTGGACGACTGGCAGGCAATGTGGTCGGGAGCTTCCGACACGTCCGGCCAGAGTTGCGTCTCGCGGGTGCGGGCCGCCGCGCCGCATACGCCCTTGTCGAAGTCGATGTGGAGACAACCGTGCGGGCCCTGGTACGGTCCCACGAGCAGCTCCCGATCGTCCACGGCCCGATAGAAGCCGGTCCAGTCGTAGTACTCGAACGAGTGGTGGAGTTCGCACACCACCGTTGCCATCGCTGAAACCCAGTCGGTCGGCCCGTCGAGCAGCGCGTCGATGCGGTTGCGCGTGTCGATGTACCGCTCAGCCTTATCCGAAGTCGTCTCCATGGCCGAATTGGTGGGGGGCATAAACGAACAGGTGTCGAGCTTTTGCAAGTGAGATTGCGGATTGCCAATCGCAGTCAGAGGATCGAATACCGAGACGGGCCGCAGGTACGGATGTCTGGGGGGCAGGAGAGGAAACTGCCCATCTCTCCTATGGTCCCACTCTCGAGTTCCCGTGCATCTGGATCCCCGTAGTGCGGTCGGCAGAGACGGGTTTTCGAACGTCTTCCCGTATTGGGAACCAGTCCTATTCCGTCACCTCCACCTGGCTGGTGTAGAACGCCACATGGTCCTCAATCTCGGAGGCCGCGTCGGACGGCTCTGGGTAGTACCACGCCGCATTCTCTGTACGGTCGCCGTTCTCGACCAAATCGTAATAGTGGGCCTTTCCCTTCCAGGGGCACGTGGTGCGGTGGTCGCTCGCCTCCAAGTGGGCTTCGTTCAATGACTCGGGAGGGAAGTAGTGGTTGCCTTCCACAACGATGGTGTCGTCGCTTTCGGCAAGCACGATGTCGTTCCAGACAGCTTTCATGGCGTGTGGTTGGGTAGTGTGGGAACGTAGCGATATCGAGGAGAGCATTCTCATGATTTATGCAACTCCTCGCCGCTATGTGTTACTTCCCTGCGACGCGGAGGTGCCCGGTTGTGGCGAGGTCGTTGCAGTTTGGGATTCAGGGGACAGAATTGTTCTACTCCGTCGCCCCCCGCTACAGGAAGCGTTTGAGCGACGTTTTGCGACGGCGTCTACTGTATCTCGGCCTCTCATCCATCAAATCGCTTCTAAAAATCGAATGCTCACCCACCGAGTTGCGCGTAAAGATCGAGGAACGCCTTCACTCCAATGCCCGACACGCCGGTGCGGAGACGGAGGGTACACCACAGGTCGAGCAGCATCATCTGGGCGGCGTGGATGGGCACGGCGATCCAGAAGGACCGGCAGCGCCAGACGAGTGCTCCCAGCGCGATGCCCCCCACGATGGAGAGAAGGGCCTCGGGCCACGGCTTTGTGACGTGGAGAGCGGCAAAGGGAAGGGCCTGCACAAAGATGGCATGGACCCCGAACGTGGGCGCTGTGCCGAAGAGCACGAACCCCCGCCACAGGTACTCCCACCCGATCCAATAGAACAGAAAGAGCGCCTCATAGAACAGAAAGACTGACCAGTCCAGCGCGGCGGGCTGGTAGTGGGGGTATTGTCGCTGAAAGGCCGCCCCGTCGGAGAGAATCCACGTGCCCACCGTGACCACGGGCAGGTAGAGAGCAGCTACGACCGTGGCGAACCGCCACTCGCCGAGTCCCAGTCCCAGCTCCCGGGCATCGGAGGCAAAGAGGAAGCGCCAGGCCGCCGCCGGCACCACGAAGCCAAGTACCCCTTGCACGCTGAACCACCAGCCCCAACTGGCAAGGCCCCGCCATTCCGGCGGTAGGGCCGAGGCAAACTGGTTTCGAAAGAGCTCCCGGTCCCCCAGCACGAACTGCACCACGACGAGCAGGGCCGCGAGGGTGAGGACGAACGTCGTCTGTCGGTCGAGCGACGCGGCGGCGCGGCGGAGGCGGGTCCATTCGGCACGGAGGCGGGTGACCAGCGCGTGCAGCATCTGAAGTCGGTCAATCCTGGAGACGATTTCGACCCCGATACGAGAATGAAGTCACGGCAGGGCCGGGTGGGGGTTCCAGGGCTCCGGCACAGGGGGCCTGGACCCTCCTCGGCCAGTCAATTTGGACAGCGGAAAGGGAGAGGGCGTAGGAGCACGGGCGTGTCGGGACCTGGAGTCTACTTTTCTTCTCTCGTGCGTACCTTACGCGCTGTTGCATCTCCGAAGCGTCTCCCGCGCGTCTTGTGGATTGAGATCCGACGGACCCACGTCGACGTGCAGCTCAGGCGTCGCAACGACCTCCTCCCCAACCGGGTGGAGGCGGTGCAGAGGGGAATCGCGGTGTACTCTCACGGCTGGGCGGGGGCAGGGACCGACGAGGGAGGAGGCTCGAGGAAGCGCATCACGAACTCATACGTCCGCACGAGACGGTCAAGCCGCTGCCGAGGCGTGGCGGAGGCCGACACGTCGTGCCCCACACCGGGGTACCGTACGTACTCGACGGGCCGGTCTAGAATTTTGAGGCGCTTGTACATGCGCTCGCTTTGGGAGAGCCCCACTCGACGGTTCGTCCCCCCTTCAAGGAGGAGTAGAGGAGTGTGGATCTGGGGGGCGTACGTGATTGGCGAGTTGCGGTGAAGAGCGGTCCGGGGGGCGCTCCCTGAGCGCCTCGAGGGCAGAAGGCCGACGGAAAGCGCCGCGGAATCGGAGCGCAGCACAGGGGCCCCCTCCCACGGATATCCCCCGAACTCCTGAGGGAGGAGCCGCCACGCATGTCCCCCGTCCAGAAACGCCGCGAGATCGTAGATGCCGTTGAGCGCCACGCCTGCCTCGAAGCGATCGGTCTGGCCGAGAAGCCAGGTCGCCACCGTCGCCCCGTACGCCGTTCCACTGAGGGCCACCTGTGTCGAGTCGGTCCAGTACAAGGCCGCCACAGAGTCGGTGAGTGCGAGCACGTCTTGGGCGGGACCGGGTCCCCAGTTCCGGTCGTTGGCCTGGCGGAAGTCCGTGCCGAAGCCCGTGGCGCCGCGCGGGAAGACCTCCAAGAGACCGAGGCCCCGGGCCGCGAGGTACTGGCGCTCAAACCACCGTTCGGGCGTAGGGGGGGTTCGCAGTTTGGGCGGGCCGCCTCGCACCTGCACGAGCCAGGGATGGGCGAGGGAGTCGGTTGCGGTGGCCGGGCGGGTCACCCAGCCCGTAACGGAGAGACTGTCGTGGGAGATCGTGAGGCGCTTGGAGGGGGCGAGACGACGTCGGGAAAGCCAGTCGGCGTTGGGAGCCGCGAGCTGTTGCTCATTGTCGAAGCTCACGGTGTTGGTGTAGAGGGCCGAGGGGGTGGAGGGGTCGGTACTGGTGTAGACGACCGTTGCACTCGTAAGGTCGAAGGTGTGGACCGCCCGCGGGAGCTCCGTCAACCGCTCGTAAGCGGCCGGTTCCACCATGGTCGAATCGAAGGCAAAGCTGTCCCGCGACGTGGACTGATCCGGGCGCATCCGGGGGCGTTGCTGGGCATTGGCACTCGTGTCTCGGGCGAAGGGAGTAAAGCGGTAGAGGGGCCGTCCGCCCTCCGACGGAGCCGTGGCGTAGAGGAACCAGCCATTGGGCGACCAGCGGATTGTCCCTACGTCCCGATCGAACACGCTCGCAATGAACCGGGGCTTCGAGCGTCCATTGAGGGCGAAGAGGCCCAGCTCGGCCTGCTCGTCGCTTCGGGGAGCATCCACGACAGTGTTCGGGGGACTTCCTCGCTTCAATCGGGGCGTCAGGGCGTGGGCCCGGAAGGCAACCGTGGTGCCGTCTGCTGTAAGGGTCGGGTCCGTGAGTGCATAATTCTGGATGTGGAGCAGCCGCTGCATCTGACCGCGACTCAGGTCCATCACGTAGAGGTTTCGTTGGCGTACGCGGTCCGGCGAACGGTCGGTGGGGGGCGTGCCGCTCACGATGATTTGATTTCCGCCCGGGAGCCACTCGGCCGTGCCGTACGAGCGGTAGCCCGTCGTCACAGGTTGAGCCTGGGGCCGGGGCGGCGTGTCGCTTCGGAGGTTCGGAGGCACTTCGACGAGGAAATGGTGGCGATAGGTCGGGGTCGGCCGGAGTCGGTGTTCGCCCTGCAGGTCGAGCCGAGTTGAGACAAAAGCGGTGCTGCGCTTCCGGTTCTGGTTCATCCATCGGCGCATCTGCACCAGATTGCCGCCGGGTGCGGCGGCGGTGTCGGGGACAACCGGCACTGTCACGGTGTCGGGGTGAAGGCGAAGCCGATCGAAAACGGAGCGCAGGCTGTCCGGGGAAAGGGCCGCGAGGCTGTCCACGGGCTCCGCGGCAAGCGAGTCTATTACTCCGGGGCCGCTTGGGGCGCGGAGGGTCCGGGACGAGTCCGACCGAGGCCGGATCCGTCCTGTTGGCCCGAATGCCAGGGTGTCCACTGGGTCGAGCGTCCGGGCGTGGCGAAGGACCAGGAGGGTGTCTGGGGCGGGTGAGCGAATCAAGTCTCCGGGCGTCCGGCCTGGACGTTCGCTGGGGGCGGGACGCCCCGTCCGGCGTTCGATGACGGATTGGGGAACCGTGCTCGCGAACAGGATTTGTTCTCCGTCGGGGCTCCACTTTGGATTTTGGGCCCCGTGAGGGAAGTCTGTAAGCTGGTATGGCTCTCCGCCGCTCAGGGACACGACGAAGATCTGGGGAGTCCCGCGTACGGGTCGCACAAAGGCGAGATGAGTGCCGTCGGGGTGCCAGGTAGGCTGGCGTGCACCGGAAGCCCCTCGGGTAAAAAGGCGGGGAGAGCGGTTCCCGGGCGTGGAGGCTACATACAACTGTGTGCGATAGGTGCCCGCGCCGCCCGAGTCGCTCGGATGGGAGTCTGAGGACACAATGCCGCGCACCGTATAGGCCACGAATCGGCCGCTCGGGGAGAGTTGCACCTCGCGCACCTCCTGCATTCGGTAGAGATCCTTCGCCTGGATGGGGCGCGGCGAGGTGGGCTGTGCCTGCGCCGACGAGGCGTTGCCCGCCATGGCCAGTATGAGGAGACCGACGACGAGGCAGAAGCCCGAGCCTACGGGGCGGACGGGGGGGCGATTACTGAGAAAAGGATAGGCCGAGATGGAGAAGACTTGCATCAACGCCGGGGTTGATTTGTCCACGGAAGCCATTTGACAGGTGATGGTAGCGGTACCCCGCGGTGAGGCGGAGGTCGGACGTCAGAACGAACTGGATTCCGGCCCCGAGGTCGAACATGAAGTTCAGGCGCTTGCCCCATTCGGTCGGCACCGACTCTGTGAAATACGTGAGTCCGGTGCTCCCCCGGAGGAAGGGCTGCACCCGTTTCGTGACACGGTAGGTGAGCCGGAGGCCCGCTGGATTGAAACCGATGCCGTACGCGTTCAAGCCGCGTGTCCGGATCGGGGCCGCGTCATTGACCGGAGACCCCGAAATCGCCTCGGGGGGAATGGAGAGCAGAAGAACCGGAAGGAGGTCGGCCGTGTACGTGAGGCTGGGGCCGTTGGGGCTGTGCGGGGCGGTTGGCACGAGGAGACGCTCGTAGCGGAGCCCGAGTAGTCCGAGACGGGCCTTGGGAAGGTTGCCGATGGGGCCGCCCGTCGCGAAGGAGCCCGCGATCCACACGCTCACTGCGTTTTTCGACCGAGCCTGCAGGGCGACTGGGGTCGATGGGGCTGGGCTGGAGGGGGTTTTTGCCCCGGTGTCGGGCGGTGCCACGCGTGAAGGAGGGTCCCCATTCGCTGATTGACCCGCACAGGACCCCGATGTGAGCAGGGCGGCGAGGACCACGAGGACCGGCAGGCGAGCGTGCAAGGATTCGGGTTGAGTTCGTCCAGAAGGATGCGGTTCGTTAATGCCGTCCGGGTCCTGCCGGGAAACGGACGGTACTCTCGGAGTGGTTAACGGGCAACGTGTTCCACCGCTCTCGGCGGAGCGGGTTCGATCTTTCTCAATCAATCACTGCTGCAATGGAGCTTTTCTACAACCAGTACGGCGACTCGGGGCCTCCCCTCATCATTCTGCACGGGCTTCTCGGGGCCAACGGCAACTGGCACACCCTGAGCCGGACCGCGTTCCGGAAGGTCGCTCGCGTGTACGCCCTGGACCAGCGCAATCACGGGCGCTCGCCCCACGCCGATCGGATCGATTACCCGACGCTGACGGAGGATCTGCGGACGTTTATCGACCGGCACAACGTGGCCCCGGCCACGCTGCTGGGCCACTCGATGGGCGGGAAGACGGCCATGCAAACCGCCCTTTCATTCCCCGACCGCGTGGAGCGACTCATCGTGGTCGACATGGCCCCGCGGGCATATCCCCCAGAGCACAAATCGCTGCTGGAGGCCCTTGCCCGCATCGATCCCCCCGCCTACGAGAGCCGTGACGCGATCGACGAGGAGCTGGCCGAGCATGTGCCGTCGTGGCGCATTCGCCAGTTTCTCCTCAAAAATCTCGACTACGATGGGGAGACGTACACCTGGAAGATGAATCTGGGCGCCCTCCGGACCCATTACGACGATCTCACCGCTGCGATTCCAGGTCCTGGGACGTTCGACGGACCCACTCTCTTCATCCGAGGGGGCGAGTCCGACTACGTCACCGACGACGATGTGGATGAGATTCGCGAGCGCTTCCCCACCGCTGACCTCGTGACCATCGACGGGGCCGGACACTGGGTCCACGCCGACGCGCCCGAGGCATTCGCCGAGGCGGTGATCGACTTTGTGACCGAGACGGAGCCGGCCTGAGTGGGGCCGGTCGACACAGGGCGGTCCAATTCGTACCTTGAGGACGCACGTCGTTCTTCGCAATCACCCCACACACTCATGGATCTTGGACTCACCAACCGCACTGCTTTTGTCGCCGGATCGAGCAAAGGGCTCGGGAAGGCTGCCGCGCTCGAACTCGCTCAGGAAGGATGCCGGGTGGCCCTCTGCTCGCGCGACGAGGCCCGCATCACGAGCGCCGCGGACGACATTCGGGACGAGACGGGCGCGGAGGTGCTGCCCCTCGTCTGCGACGTGACCGACGAGGATCAGGTGGACGCCGCGATCGCCAAAACGGTCGATACCTTTGGGGCACTGCACGTGCTCGTCACCAACGCCGGGGGACCCCCTTCGGGCAGTGCGACCGAGATGGCTCCCGGAGACTACCGCGAGGCGGTAGAGCTGAATCTGATGAGCACCATTTCGCTCTGTGACGCGGCCCTCCCGTCCCTCCGAACGGCGGCGGACACGGACGATCACGCCCGCATCATCATGGTGACGAGCGTTTCGGCCAAGCAGCCCATCCCCACCCTCGCGCTCTCCAACACGGCCCGCGCCGGCGTGCAGGGATATGCCAAAAGCCTGGCCGACGACCTCGGCC
>JBDGQN010000301.1:0-2999 GCA_042219055.1 Salinibacter sp.
TTCTTGGTGGCAAGAGCGGCGAAGCGCTTCCGTCCGTGGGTCCTCGGGAAGCTGGTACCGCTTCCACCGCTGCTCAAAAAACCAACCATCAGACGGTCATAACATAGGTTCAAACATCTGCCAGTACCAGTCAGATCAGGAGTTAAGACGCGGAGAATTGTGAGCCAAAGGTTACATATCGGGGTTCTCCCCACTGCACCCCGTTTTTCTGCCTCGAGGTCAAGTTTTTCTTGCAAAAAACTCTGGGGAAACGGCCTTGTGGGAGCCGTACAACAAAAGGAGAATGCCGTGGACTACGAGCAGATTTGTAAACAGAAAAAAGGACATTTCTTCCAGAGGAAGGCCCAGGGGCGCCAAGCCGATCGTGTACTCGGGAGCGATTGTCCAGATCGCTGTCCGAATTGCCACGGCGTCCGCCATCCACAGATACACGGTTGAGAGGAGGGTGGAGACCCCAATGGGAATTCGAAGGGCCCAGAGCGTATACCCGTCATAGAGCCACATTCCTGCGAGGAGGGGTGGGGCCCAAATCAGAATCAGTGCCAGGTATAGCGTTTCGGGCCGACCGTCGACGAACAACACCATGCCGAGGAACGTCAGCGCCAGAAAAAGAGTGCTTCCGGTCCAGGGAGCCCACGAAGAAGAACTGCGCGGGGTGGGTCCGTACCGGCCCAGGTACTGATAGAGAACGAGTCCGGTGAGCAAGGGCTGGAGCAGAAAGAATAGGTACTCTTCGATGGGTACGTACCCGATGGTGGCGATGACGCGTGCCGGACCGTACCACCAGACCTGCTGGGCGACGAGGTAGTTGTCCCAGGGTGTTGTGTAGGTGAGAGCGATGACGCAAATAAGAGGAAGCGCCAGGAGCACTCGTCCATTACTACTCGGAGGTTTGGGCCACCGGAGAGTAAGCAGCAGCCCTAGGATGGGGGGAACCAGAAATACGAAGTGAAAGGTCAGATAGCTCATCCAGCAGGGTAATGGACTGTTTTATTTCTGTTATTGCATTTTGAACTGGCCAACTAAGAAAGCATAACTCCAGCAGCATTGCGTCCCGAAGCTCCCATGATCCCCCCGCCGGGATGGGTGCTCGCTCCCGTCAGGTACAAGTCGTCGATGGGCCCCTCGTAATTTGATGCCCTGAAGAACGGGCGCCCGGCAAACATCTGGTCAATACTCATTTCGAGGTGCATCACATTTCCACGGTGGAGGCCCAAGTGATCTTCGAGCCATTCGGGATGTTGGAAGAGCTGTCCAACGATGGAGTCCCGTGTGCCGGGAGCGTACTGTTCAAACTCCGTGATGAGAGACGCTGCCACGGTGTCCGCAATCTCCGACCAGGAGTCGTGTTCGGCGAGGTCGTAGGGAAAGTACTGTCCCCATAGCCACAGAACCTCTCCGCCGGGCGGTGTCAGGGTGTCGTCGACGGCCGAAAAGGTCATCGCGATCAGTGGGGGATCTTCGGCCGGTCGTCCTGCCAGGTAGTCACCGTACGCGCCTCGGAGTTGCGTCATGTCCCGACAAAGCAGCTGCAATCCGGTCCGGGCCTCCTCTTCAGGACAAGCCCGATACTTCACGGGCTCGTCCAGTGCAAGGCGCAGCATCGCCCCGAATCCGTTTCCGATCCGCATCCCACCGGCGTCTTCGGGGCGGTGCCGAGCGGGGAGGAGGTGGTTGAACGTCTCCCGGGCGTGAGTGGCCGCGCAGACCGCGCGACTGGTGTAGGTGCTCCCATTGACCCGAATTCCCTGGGCCCGTTCATTGTCTGCGAGAATTTCCTCGACGGGAGCGTTCGTGTACACGTCCCCGCCGTGCGATTCAATGTGCCGGCGGAGCGCCTGGGTAAGCTCGCCGGAGCCTCCTTTCGGGCGAGCCACTCCGCCGTCGTGGTACAGCGGATGCCAGAGGACAAAGGGACCCGTTAGCGGGGCCGTCGGTGGGGGGCCCGACTGGGCCGCCATCCACGCTATGGCCGTCTGGAGCTTTTCCTCGTCGAAGTACGCGCTGAGCACATCCTGATACGGGCGGAGGATGTGGCGGAGCTCTTCTTGCCACCGCAGGGGCGTGCTCGTCCCGGACACAAATCGCTTTCCGATCTCCAGGGGCGTAGGGGGCGCAAGAAAGATGTCCCGCATCGTGCGGGCAAACCCAATCCAGTCCGTCACAAACGTCCGGTACGCCTCGCCTTCTCCGGGGAAAAGACGCTCAATGTGATTCGCCGTCTGATCGAGGTCTCGGTAAAAGTAAATGACATCCCCGTCCGGAAACGGAGCCACGAACATGGGATCCAGCTCGAGGTAGGTCAGTCCATACCGTTCCAGTTCCAGTTCTTCGACGATCGGGGTCTGCCGGATGAGGATGTGTGCGCTCCCCCCGAGATCGATCTGGTATCCGGGAAAGAGTTCTTTGGTCGAGACGGCACCGCCGACGATGTCTCGCTGCTCGAAGACGGCGACCCGATGACCCGCCTGTGCTGCGTAGGCGCTCGTAATGAGTCCGTTGTGTCCGGCCCCAATCGTTATCAGGTCATAATCGGTGGGCATTTGGAGGAACTGGTATCCGTGGAGAATCTGTGGGCAATGAATACAGAATAGAAGAGAAGCACTAGCGACGTCATTTTCACGCTCAGGGACACGGACTTTTCGAAACCGTTGTGTCGCTAAGCCGTGGACATTAAAGCGTAGTGAAGGCTCCACGTCACGTGACGATTGGCACTCGCTCACGCCCGTTTTCACCGTATTTGCTCGCCGGCCATGAACTGGATTTACCAGGTTCTCAGTTTTTTCGTTGCCTTCGGTCCCATTATCCTCGGGACGTTGCTCTGGCATTTTATCTGGAGCGATGATTCCGACTCCTCAGGCGGCCCGCCGGGAGGCCCGCAGTGGCAACCCGTTCCGTCGCCCCCGTCTTTCTCGGGGGACCGGCAGCCGCAGCACGATTCTCCCGTGCACACTCCCCAGTTGCCAACTCGGGAACGAGCGTAGCAATCCGCCTCCCTG
>JBDGQN010000302.1:0-215 GCA_042219055.1 Salinibacter sp.
AGCTTGCCCGACCCGATGAGCCAGAAGAGCTTGTCCACAGCGTAGGCCGTCTCATACAGCACTTCCGCCATCCGGACGATCGCCTTGAACGTGGCGTAGTCCGTTCCGTCAGAGAAGCCCAAGCCGCTGAAGATGGCGTTCAAGTGGACGTCCGGCTTCGGGTAGGCTACCCAACCCAGCTCCTTGAGGAAGTCACACGCCAAGGCGAACCCGTA
>JBDGQN010000302.1:225-4117 GCA_042219055.1 Salinibacter sp.
GAATCTCCCGGCTCAACATCAGCGGCAGCCCAGGCGCTAACTGCGCGTCCTGCGCCGACAGATCGACGACAGCCCGGAAGTGCTCGATGTCATGGAACTGGGCCAAATGCTGGGCGCCGGAGAGAGCTCCTTTGCAGTAGTCCCGCCACGTGCGGTTCGGCTCGGCTGGAAGGTTGCGCGGAACTGCCTGACGAATCTGTCGATAGAGCGCCGCATGATCGTCCCCATAGACCTGCCGAACCTGATGGGGATCGAATGCACAGAGGACCGATTCCAGCGTTTCAAGACCGCCTACTACGGTGGCCACATGGCGCCGGTTCCTCAATGGCTCAAGCAGGCGTCGATAGACCTCAGCCATTGTCTGGGGGCGATCGATAATCGGTTCTCCCGCACTTTTGATGATCAACGTTCAGCACTGCATGGGCTGGATCAGAACGCGCTTCCTGAGCAGATCGAAGTTGGCTCGCCCATACATCTGGCGCTTGAGCAGCTTGAGCCGATTGATCTGTCCCTCCACTTGACCTTGGCTCCAGGACAGCCTCAACGCGTTGTGGACCGCTGCCAGGTATTGCCGAATCCCTCGGGCAAATCGCTTCAATGCGGGCAGCCCACTGGCTGCCACTTCGTCCAGCCAAGGTTCGAGCGCCTCGTCTTGGTGTTCGCGCAGCATCTGCACGAAGCGCTTCCCGAACGCTTGCGCTTGGACCACGTCCTCATCCTCCCGCTGCATCCACTCCACGCCTTGATGTTCGCCCGGAGTGAGGTCTTCCGATTGCTTCAGCAGCGTCCACGCCGCACGACGGGCCGACCACGGCGCCACCCGATGAGTCGAGACATTAGGCGATGCATTACCTGGCCCCGCTCCACTCCGGAGCGTTTGAACAATCCAGCTCCGCACAATCGTACGACCTCCATCATATCCCTGCTCACGGATCTCCCGCAGTAGCTGCGCGGTATTCCGGCATCCCTCCTCCCAACGGCGTTGCAGGTAATCCTTGTACGGATCCAACTTGCTGGGCTTCGGCGGTCGAGACGGGTACTGAGGAGGGTTCTCGGACCGCAAGTAGCGGCGGACCGTTTTGCGATCGAGCCGGACGTGACGGGCAATCTCGGTCTTGGAGAGACCACGCTTGTAGAGATCCCAGACGCGCTCATAGCGGGCCTGGCGCCGAGCCCGACGGTCCGCTTTCGCTCGTTCCGCCTGCGTGAGTTTCCGCTCGGGTTGACACGAGGTCTCCGGACGAGAAACTTTGGGCGCTGCGGATACGGCGATCTCTCGCTGGCCCTCGGCGGCCGCCTTCAGGCAGGCCGGTTTGCGCTCCAGCAGCCCCTCAAGGGCCTCGTGGAGATTCTTGAGCAGATGCCAGCGATCGGCGACCTGCCGGGCATCGGGCGCGCCTTCGCTCGCCCCTTGAATGTATTCTTGGCTCCGATCCCGACTGATGATCTCGACGCCGGGATGGGTCCTCAACCAGGTTTCCAGCGAATCGGCGGAGCGCTCTGGAAGCAGATCGACCGGCCGATGCGACTCCAAGTCGACGAGGATGGTGCCATAGGAATGGCCTTTCCGTTGCGCCCAGTCATCCACCCCGAGCACGCGGGGTGTGTCGACGTATGGGTCCGGCGCCTGCCGGATGAGACGTAGGAGCGTGTCCGGACTGATGGGCATCCCCAGCAGCGCCATGATCAAGCCGCCGAGCTCTCCACCGCAGGCAAGCGCCACCGCTTGTTGCCCAGCGGCTAATCGCTCGGTGCGGCGGGCATAAGGCGCGACGACGTCCGGCAAGCGCTCGGCAAAGATCCGTCGCCGGCAGTCCGGTTGATCGCAGAAGAAGCGGCGGACTTCCAGATTGAGGCTGACGGGCAGGCCCGCGACAGGGAGGTCGGCGGGGCAGCGCCGGTAGCGACTGTGGACGCGTTCGGCAGACGTCCGGCAACAGGGACAGAACCTGCGCGGTTGGGTGGCCGCCAACCCGAACACCAGCCCGTCATCCACCGATGTGATGGAATCCAGTTCCAGTTGCGAGGGATCGGGAAGAACTACGTCCGTGAGCAAGCGGCATCCTCTCCTTCCACCGCAGAGTGTTGAGAGAGGGCTAGCTCACGGCCTTTGCTTGCGTCAAATCTGCTTCATCAAAAGTGCGGGAGAGCCACTTTACGAGCGACTCTTACATCTCAACGCGAACCGTGTCTATTGGACGGACAAGGACACGGGGAAGATCCAGCGAGCTGCTCTCGATGGATCAAATGTCGAAGACGTGATCACCGACATCAGCATGCCTTACGACATCGAGATCGATGAGAGTCAGTCCAAGATGTACTGGTCGGAAACCTGCGTGATCGTTGGAGGATGCGGAGACAAGATCAAACGCGCCAACCTGGATGGAAGCGGGATCGAAGTCCTCGTCACTGGCGTGTCCAGCGTATTGGGCATTGAGCTTGCTCCTTGACCCTTCGTGTCGCTTTGCGACAGCTGAAGAACGCCCTCGCCCTGAATGAGATGCTTGCCATGATGTCGCCAGACCCTCAGGGGTCGATGTAGGCAATCACTGCAGATGGGAGAGGAATCACCACTGATGCCGAAGATTTCACTCCTCTTCCCGCTGCAAGTATTCGAGGATGGCCTGCACGGCCAAGTAGTTGACAGATCGATCCTGGGCTTCAGCGAGGGATCTCAACCGCTCCTGCAGCCCCTCGTACTTGTCCCGATCTGGGATGTAGATCGTCAGCGTTTTGCGCGGTTCAGCCATCGCAGACTATTGCCCCCCCTTCTGTCGCCTCACCGTAGGAGCACTCGTGGACCCGCTTTCCGTGTTCGTCACGGAGGATGAGGGTCTCGCCCGAGTTGGCCAGCATCAGCCCGTTGGTGTCGCCCGAGGGGTTGTACTCGGCGCCGGAGACGCGCAGGCAGCTGCCATACGTGGCGAGCCGCTCCAACTCGGTGCCGTCCGGGTACTCATACGTGCCCTCCTCATCGCTCACCGTCCAGCCGGAGATCTCGACAGGATCGGATTCCTGATTGCAGACCTCGATCCACTCCCCCGCCGGCTCGTCGCCCTCGGCGTCTGCCAGCACCTTCGTGATGACCACGTTCGGGGTCGCCTCGTCGGACGAACCGGGCGGCCAGGTGCCAACCCCGCTCTCGACCGTCGCTTCCCGCTCATCCGGCAACTGCGCGAAGACGTCGAAACCGGTGGCCGATTCGATCCGATCAACCCGGACGCGATTGGCCAAGAACGATGAACGATCGAACCTGCAGCTGTCCCGGACGACGCAGCCGTACTGGTCGAACCAGAAGGCCGTGGCGGCAAAGCTGCTCGGGACATCGGGATCGCCAACGGCCACGATCTTCCAGTAGTCCGAGGGCACCTGATGCTCTACGCCGGCGTTGGGCAGCTCCGGCATCGACTCCTCATACACGAGACCGGTCAGCACGTAAACCGGGTCGTCCGGCGAGACGAGGCCTCGGATCCGCGCCTCGAGGGAGCGCCAGACGCCCCGGTTCAGCGTCTGATGCTGCGGCGCGATGTTGCTCATGAAGTTGACCTCGGCCCAGTAGTCGGAGTCCTCAAACGTCGCCAGTGGGGCCAAGTGGCCGCGGTCATAACCGCGCCGGCTGTTGGCGCCCGCAAAGCCGCGATCCGAGACCTGATCGCCCGGGTTGAGGCAAGGGTCCAAGCGGTAATTTCGGGAGCGATCCGGGCCATCCAGTGTCGACCCATCCAACCGATATGCCACCCAGTTGGCGAACTTGGTCGGGGCGTTGTGCACGAGCTCATAGTCGTGATGGACAACGAGCACACTCGACTCGCCCGCCCCCTCCGGCCGTCCCCACAGGTGATGCTCGCTCGGGGCCGCCGTGGGCAGGCAGGCCCCATTCTGGGCCGTGGAG
>JBDGQN010000303.1:0-7500 GCA_042219055.1 Salinibacter sp.
GTACCGGTCAAACGCCACCTACACTGGTTCCGGCGTAACCCCCTGAACGGTTACTGGGGAATCTGCAGAACTTCTTTGGGCGGCCGATCGGAGCAGATCCCCCGATGTAGGCGCGGACGTTCATCTGCTACTCCCAATCGGGACCCTCGACGATGTAGGGGGTCCTGGTGTTATCACTCCTGCGTCACTTCGGCTCAGTTCGCTGTTTGGCTCAGCTTACTGCAGGTGCATGGCCAGCCTGTAACGGCGGGAGACGACCAGGAATACCGACCGGGCCTATCGTCTTCTGAATGGCCCTCCGGCTGAGATTGACCACGCCAGATGATGTGGCCTGCTGGCCGCCCCAACTGCTCCGCCGAGCTGGGGCGGGCCGACGTCCTCATCAAAGACTCTCTTCATCAAAGAACGTCCCGCTCTGCAAGCGAGGTGTAGCCGGACTCTCCGGTGATGATGAGGTGGTCGTGGAGCGGAGTGTCGAGTATTTCTCCAGCCTCTTGGAGCGCCTGGGTCATCTTGAGGTCCTCCCGGCTCGGCTCCGGGTTGCCGGACGGGTGATTGTGGGCGCAGATGACCGCGCTTGCATTGTCCAGCAGGGCTGGCTGGCACACGTCTCGAGGATTTACGACCGTCCCGCTCAGGCCGCCTTCAGACGTCTTGAAGACGGTCTGGACGACGTTGGCGGTGTTCAGCAGGCAGACCACAAAGATCTCGCAGGCGGCCTTCCGATAGATCTCCTCCCAGAGCAGAGCGCACACCTCATCGGGAGAGGTGACCTGTTTGCGCTCCTCGGGGCCGTAGAAGCGTTTCTCCTCGCGGAGCCGGACGCGTGCTTTGCTGATGGAGTAGTCTTCGAACAGAGTCATGACGTAGGTGCCGGTCACGTTTAGGGGCTCGTGAGATTCGGTAGAGCCCCGGCCAAGCGCCCCTGGCCGTGGGTACTTGGCGCTAGTTGACCAGGCGGGCAACCTCCTTCATCCACGCTCGAAGCGCGGAATATGAAAGGGCCACGATGCCGTTGGGCCTTATGACCTGGAAGCGCCGGCAGGCAAATGACTCCGGTTGGCCTACCCCCCTCACGGGCCGGATTGCGACCGGCCTGCCCTGGCCGTTGAGGCGGAGCAGGCAGTTTGACTCTTGATAACGCCCGTGGTTAGAGGTTAGCGTCGACGCGACGTCGAGAGAGCGAACAGGAGAAGCATCTGGATTGTAGTTCATAGCGCTTGCTATTGAACTAGTGAGTGCCCCCGTCGGCTGTCCGCCAAGACTGAGCCCGGCGGGGGCTTTTTGTGTTTGAGGGTTGATCTTCGATCATGTATATGGTGGGGCAAACTCGGGCATTTCTCCCTGCAGGACCTCGCTCGGGCAGGGCCCCGCTCGGGGGGTAGAAGCTCAGGCAGCGACAACTCAGGCTGCGAGAAGATACGCGCCGTAACACGGCCGATTGGATGGCCGATCGGCGAAGGTAAGGGTCAGTGCATAGGTGGCAACGTCTGTCCCAGCTGGGACACAGGCCGGGCAGCCTTGCCCACAGGGGTGCTGTATAGACCGGGTATATTATTAACAGACTCTCGGAGCGAAGAACGCCGCTTTAAGCGGGTCTTTTCTTTTTGTCGGGGAATCTCCCCGGATCGCTGACGATCGTCTCGCCTGCGTCTGCTCAGGGGCATGAGCTGGACTTTGAATCAGCAGTGCGGCGGGCCTCTTTCGAAGACTTCGATGAAGACAGGTCCACTGAAGGTGGCTCCACTGCAGGCGTCTGGACTAGCCGCGGTTCGGATGCGCCATTGCCCTGCGCACCTGCGGGCACTCGCGCACCTGCGGGCACTGTTCGTCCAGGATACCGGGCGGTATCGGTGCCCTCCTTGCCGAAGACACAAATCTAACGGGAGTTCGGGAGCCCCCTCCGTTGAGAGCCTCGACAGCTTTGCTGAACGTTTCTGCTGGCCATGGGACGTTGAACGTCAGCTCTCCGGCCTCGCAGGCACATCTGTACGGGCATCTCCGCACGGCCGCGTCTCTGCGCGGGCACGCCCCTCCTCCCGCGTACTCGGGAGTGCTCCCGGTCTCCCACCTCAGCAGTGTCCCCCCCAGTGACGAAGGGTGCATATGGGGGGAGGTCTGTCCCAGCTGGGACATCGCGGGCAACCTTCACTCCCATTGCAGGGGTGTCCCGTCGCAGAGTGCTCCTATCCCGGGGATGTCGGTAGGGGGTTATGGCCGAAAACCATTCCGCCGAGGAATTCTCCCGCGGGCGTGCCCGCCGCAGGCACGCGACTCAAATCGCTCATCAAGGAGGTGCTGGGCATTGCGCAGGTTGAGTGTAGGTCGGGAAGAGAAATGGGTCTGCCGTCGACCGCAGGCCCGGTCCGGCTGCCGCCTCAACCCCCGAACTGACAGAGGACTCATGATGAGCGACGCTACTACAGCAAACACCTGCCCGCAAGGAAACGCCGAAAGAAGAACCAATTCTCACCCCAGCAACTCCGATAGAAGAGACTCCGATCTCGGCAGTGCGGCCCTCCGTCACGCAGGCCGGAGCGATGGAAGAAATGCTCGAAGCTCCAGCCTATCCGTTCCTAAACGGAAGAAGATCCTAGCTCACAAGGCGGGGGACGGCCCCGAGGGTCTTCTCGGACTCGTGTGGCATCGATCACCCATCGATGAAGCGCATGCGTACGTCCAGCCTGTCGGTGGGTGCAATCATTTCCGCGATAGCGGCGCCGAGTCTCCGGTAGGCCTGGAAGCCATTTTGTCATTTGTCCCAGCTGGGACACGGAACCGTTTGCACCCCGTCACGGCGATTGGCCACGTCCCCTCCATTATCGACGTCAAACAACAGGTAGAGAAAACGGGGCCGGACTCGTTTGTCAGTCTCGGCTTTGTCAGTCCCGGCTATGAGGTTCGCCTCGGCCCCATTGCTGAGCGCCTCTGGGGCTATGGTGTCAACAAGCATAATCCTCAACTCCTCGCGGACGCAGCCGACTGGTTGGTTACGTACGGAGATCTTGCTCTCGTTAAGGATCTCCTTCAGACAAGCCTTCGATCCCAGGGCGCGGTGTTACACCGCCCGGACAGGAGGCCCTTGGATGGACACAAGCTCCACCACAAAGGTCCCCAAGCCCGACAGGGCGGCCCTGGCCAAGGGGCACGCCGAGACGCCACCACACAGGGTGGCTGGGCAAACCCCCTACAGGGCTCCACGGGTATAGAGGGAGTTGCCTTTAAGTCAAAGGTGGCATGTACCCCCCAGAAAACGGCCATAGGCGACGTTCTGGAAGGAAATGTGACCGGAGTGGAGGTGGGGCCCAAAATGAGCTTATGCGACAGCCCGGCGTGTAATGAAGTAGACACAGGGGGCGAAGAGAACGATGAAGAGCCTGGCGGTTCAGGAGAGACTGGTTCAGAAAAGCCTGATTCAGGAGGGCCTGACGTTCCCCTGCTTGTCCGGAAGTCCCTTCGGCGGAGCACCTGCGAACGCGAGACGCGCCAGCTGATTTTCGAGTACGTTCCGGGAGCCCGAGAGGACAAGGTGCTCTTCCGGTGGTGCGCATATGCGCTGTGGACCAATTGGAGAGACCAAACGACCCACCGGCGAGTCATTCACCATAAGATCCTCCATTGGATCGGTCACCACCGCTTCGACACCGCGGAGGCGGTGCTGAATTACGTCAAGGAGCGCCTGCCGGAAATGAAGCATTCCGACACGTGGGCACCGGGCCAGCACACTCGGCAAATCATCAGCGACGGCCTTCCAGAAAAGCTATGGAAGGCGGTAAGCGCGGACCTGGACACCCCTCCATGTAGCTACAACGATCGCGTGTACGTCCTCTCCGGAGACGGCGTGGCCCGAGAGGACGCCGGTAAGATCCGTGGCGAGATCGAAAGGGAGATCGAGGGTCTGACCCCTCCTTCCCCGGTGGCCGAGCGCATCTGGAACTACATGAACGGCCTCCCCTCCCGGCGCTTCTCCCGGTTTGACGATAAGATCGAGGAGGCGATCGAGTACGTGAGCCGGATGGAGATCGACATGAGCGTGAGCCCGAAGCACAAGGGCCTGCTCCGCTATCTTACCGGATGCGAGAGAAAAGAGGACGGCACGCTTGCGGGGAACGTAAATCGGTACAGAGCCCGCCTTCGCCACGAGAAGAGGAAGCTGGCCAAACAGCAGCGCGTACAGTACAAGCAGATCCTCCATCAAATCGCCCACCAGCACAAGCCCTACTACAAATTCTCCCGTCAAGATCGCACCGACAGAATCTTCAGCCAGAACGCGTCGGCCCTGATGCTGCCCGCAGAGGTCAGAGAAATCCTCTGCGAGGGCTTGTATGACGTGGACCTCAGGTCGGCCCATCTATTTATTGCGGCGTGGCTCTGGAGCGCTGAGGGCGCCTTAGAGACGCTCACCCAGGAGGGCTACTGCATCTGGGAGGGCCTCATGGAGCATTGCCGACCGCTCTTTGAAGATCAGGGCCTGAACGTCCCGGAGAAGGGGGATCCCCTGTACGAGGAGGTCAAGGCCGGGATGAAGATCATGGTCTACTCGACGGTGTACGGGATGCCGGCCCCCTCCATTCAGGCCAATGTCACGCAGGCGCTGAAGCCGATTCTCGGGCCCGAGGTCGGGGAGCACCTCAAGAGGCACGAGGTGATCACCCGGCTAATTGGCGCACGTGACGAAAAACTCAAGAGCCTGAAGCCGGGCGACACGGTCGAAGCGCCGACTGGTATCGAGATTGAGGTCGAGGTCTCTCTGGAGGAAGAAAAGAAAGACTCCTGCAACAAGGCCGGGCCCAAAAGCTGCCTCGCCACGCAGGCCCAGGCGTACGAGCAGGAACTGATGAGCGTCTTGATCGACGTGGCAAAGGAGCGGGAGGATTTCCGGCCGCTGCTGAGGCTGCACGACGGCGCAGCGTGCGTCACCCGGCGCCCGAATGGTTTGGAGGAGGCCGTAAACGAAGGTCTTACAGACAAGCAGAGGGAGCTCACGAAGTTTGCCGGGAAGGATCGGCTCTTGCCCGCCGTCTTTGAAGTCGAGAAGATCGAGGCGCCGGAGATGCCACCGGAAAGCGTTCACGATCGCATTGCCAGCGCCGGTGGAGGAGCCGTTCGGCTCGAAAAGGGCGAGACGGCGGTCAAGGTCGACCCGGAAACCGGACGAGAATCCGATGTCCCAGCTGGGACAACCCTCCTTCTCGGTCACGAGCACAAGCTGTACCGAATCGCCGACACCTACATTCGCGTTACTGACGACGGGTACGCCAGGACCACCGACCCATATCCACAGGATAAGCTATGGCGAAAAACCGACAGCAATTCGACGACCACGACTCCAAGCCAAGAGATTTCGACCGAGCAAACAGCGACATTCCCGGACACGCGAGGTGCGCCCGAGCAGCCTGATCAGCAGACCGACCAGGACCTCGATCCAGTCGTCCGGCCCCACCTCGAGAACAAGCGCCGGGAGGCCCGCCGGCCCCAGAGCGAAGGCCCCCTGGCCGCAAAGCGAGGGCCTTGCCGACTGGTAAATCGCGGAGGCCAATAAATCGCGAAGGCCAAGCGCGACATCCCAGATCTGGCTGAAGAGGAAGCCAGGTGCATGCGCAACCGTGAGAAGCAAAACCGCGAGAAGTGGTAGGGAGCCAACGGATCCGCTCTGCGAGAGCACCGGAAACCCTAAGCGGTCCCCCAGAACCGTCATATGCTGTCTACATATGAGCACGAATACGTTCTATCATTCGCAAGCTGCTATCATTTGCAAGCTGATCCGCGACCATGTCGCAACTGATGCTCACCATCAACGACAGAGAAAAGGAATTTCTTGAAAATGCGGCCGCCGATCTGGAGCAGGACGTCTCCAGGCAGGACCTGCTTCGCGCCCTGATGCTCCTCTCCAACGAGGACAAGGGCCTGCTGGAGGAGGCTCAGAAGCTGGCAAGACGCGGAGAGAAGCTTCAGCCAAAGCTCGAGTACCAGCCCGGTGAGGCCAAGGGTCTTACCGAGGCGGACTACCGAGAGGCGGTGCGGGAGGAAGGCTCGATCCTGGGCGCATCGGAGACGTTGGGCGTAGCGCGCACGACGGTGCGAGAGCAGTGCAAGAGGTATGAGATTGAGGTGCCTACGCTTGGAGGCGTTCCGGAGTAGTTCACATCGCCCCCCGAAAACGACATATGTAGGCTCCACATCGGAAAGTGCATCATCGGGAGCGAAGTTGGCGATGTCGAAGCCACCGTCCATCTCGACACCGGCATGAGCACCGGCCAGCAGTGTTGGGGCACCGCCGAAGGTGAGGGAGAAGGTCCGCCGAGTCTTCTGGTTTGACTCCTACAACGAATACCACGCCGAGAACTTCGTCAAGAAGCTTGCCCGGGACGAAGACTATCGCCGCCATTGCGTCAATCGCGAAACGGAGTAGGCTCGGGTTAGCGACGCCGTGAAGGAGACGGAACGGGACATCACACGGATCTTTCGGGCCGAGCACGGCGCTGGTACGGAGGAGGCAAAGGCGCTCGTAGAGGAGGTGTACGAGGCCATGAAAGGCGCCGAGCCCGCCGCGTTTGACGATGTCCACAACCACTTCGTCAGCCGCACCGAGGAGGAAAGGGAGGCGCCCGACGTTGAAACCGATCTGGAGCGGCGGTCGACCCGGTGGAAGCGGCAGAAGCAGGGGTAATGCCATTATTGCAGTCAGAATCTCGCCAATCCTGTCGTCCAATAACAGAGACACTCAGTGGTATCCCAAGCCGGGTCGGGACAGGTCTAACCCCTCCGGCCATACATCCGCTCCACCCATTCGGGCCCGGCCTCCCCAGGTCGGGACTTCCGCCGCTCCCCCCGGTCGCAGCACCGGTCGCAGTACTCGTGGTGACCCTCTTCAGGCACGAACCCACGGCCGCATGAAACGCACTCTCGGGCCGCCTCGGAGCCGAAAAAGAGATCGGCCTGGAGTGTGGGTGGACAAGAGGCTGGGCCGTTTTGAGAGGCGCTGGGGTTTGCAAGAGACCCGGAACAGCACGGTTCGGTCCACGTGTTTTACTCAGATACTCAACTCAAATACTCATTTTATCATGAAGGTCATATCGGTTCTGAACCGTAAGGGTGGGGTGGGCAAGTCGACGATCGCTTGCCAACTTGCACGCGGGCTGCAGTTGAAAGGTCAAAAGGTCCTGATAGTGGATACCGATGCGCAGGGAACGGCCTCCGACTGGGCAGAGTCTGGAGACGAGGACACGCCCTTAGTCGTTAAAATTGACCGCGCTACGCTCGAAGACGATATTCCAAAAGCTGGCGAGCAGTACGATATCGTAATCATAGACGGTGCCGCGAAAGCTGAGCGGATGAACGTCTCAGCAGTGAAAGCATCGGACCTTGTCCTAATCCCTCTCCAACCTTCCGCGGTCGACATCTGGCCGGTAAAGGAAACTGTGGATCTCATCAAGACCCGCAAAGAGGTCACAGGGCGGCCACAAGGCGCGTTCGTCATAAGTAGGGCCATCACTGGGA
>JBDGQN010000304.1:0-11666 GCA_042219055.1 Salinibacter sp.
ACCACGTCTCCGGCGCACCCGCGTTGCAAGAGCGCTTTGACGCGCCGCTGCACGTCCACGAAGCCGAGATGCCCTGCTTGGAGCGCTGGCGCGATGAGGGCCTCGTCGACGTCCATCCCGACGGATTTATTGAAGACGGTCAGGTCATCGAGGTCGGCTCCGTGGCGCTGCGCGTCTGGCACACGCCGGGTCACTCTCCCGGCCATGTGGTCTTTTTGGAGGACGACTATCGGTGGCTGTTCACGGGCGATCTGCTGGTCAAGAACCACACGGGCGGCGCGAACGTCCCCGGCGGCAACCCGGACCTCTTCGTTAAGTCCATTAACCGTCTTCGAGAGCTGGAAGGCGACTGGACGATCTACCCCGGTCATTTCGAGTCAACGACGCTCGACCAGGAACGCCTGAACAATCCCTATGTGAAGTTCAAGATCAAGGAGGCGAAGGGGGCGGATCTCGGAGCCGCTGCGTGATCAGCGGTATGCTTCACGCCGATGCCGCACGCGCATGACGAGCACTTCGTTGGCATCGTCGCGCACTTCATAGATGACGCGATAATCGCCAACCCGGACGCGCCAGGTGTTGTCTGTGCCTTGAACCTTCCGGCAGCCAGGAGGACGCGGTTCTTCGGCTAAGGATTGGATTTGCGGGAGAACGCGCTGGAAGATGTCGTTGGGAAGTCGCTTAAGATCACGCTCGGCACGTCCTTCGAGGAAAACTTCATACACCGGCGTCTTGCTCCTCTAGAAATTCATCCAGCGATCGGAACTGAAGGCCTTCGTTCTGCATCTGCTCAAGCTGCTGGAGATCGTACGCGTCCTCCAGGCGCTCCAGCATCTCACGGTACTCCTCAATGTCCAGAATGACGGCGACCGGCTTGCCGTTTCGGACGATGAACTCGGGCTCCCGCTTGTCGTTGCTCACAGCGTCACCTCCTGGGTTCGCTCATCAACTTAGCTTTCGACGTCGATCTCAACAAGACCCGCCTCCACCCACGGATAGAGCGCGTCGATCTCGTCCTGGATCTCGACCGTTAGCTGCAGCGCCGTGGCGACGCGGCAGTACGTGCGGATCTCGTCAGTACTCAGCGTCCGCTCCTTGCGGTCCTTCAGCCACTTCTCCAGCACTTGGTAGCCGCCGATCTGATACTCCCAAAGGTCTTGTGAAATCGGCGCGAAATACTGGCTCTCGTTGATGTGGACGCGCTCGGTATCGGGATCGTACCCGAAGCCCTGGCCCTTGGTTCGCGCGACAATCCCATCGCCCTCGCCATGGAAACGCGCGATCGGCAGGTCCAGCTCATCGGAGGTGAGCAGGTGGAGCTTCACCAGTCGTTCGCCAAGCTTGGCCAGTTCCTCGAACAGCTCAACGTCCGAGGTGAACGGCACCTTCGGAAAGTCGATCTTGAGGAAGTCGGCGTATTTTTCGCGGTACGACGGCGCGTACAGCACTGCGTAGACGTAGTGGAAAATCTCTTCCGGCGTCGGCTCGCGGTCGTAGGCGGCTGTTAGGGCCTCGACGACGTTTGGATTTAGGTTCGGCTCGCGCTTGCCAGTTGGTTCGTCTTGGCTGAAGAGGTCCTGTCTAGAGGTGTCGGGGTAGAGGTAGAGGGGGTGGACAGTGTTGTTTGCATATGCGCTCTCGAAGACACAACTTTCACAGATCTTATCCGTAACGAATATGTAAGAATATGGACTTCGTCTTCCTTGTCGCTTTGTCAGGAGAGCTATATTTTCTTTGCCAACCAAGTGCTTCATGATGTCTTCTCGCCCAAAATCGACAGCATGATAGTGGTAAAAGAGCCATCTAACATCGAATGGGCGATACAGGCATTTCATGATCTTTTCCTGCCATCGTGGATCGTTCTGAAGGAGCTTTCTCTTTTCCGACATCTTCCAGTCCCGGTTATCTTTAAGCTCATGTGCTTCACGTACAGTTGCATCATCAAGTCTCGGATTCAGAAAGGTCTCCATTCGTTTCTCTAGTGAATCTTTTTTGAATGAGAATACGAATTTGTCTCTTGAGGTGACAATTCCGATACTCGATATTGAAAATACATCTCCAATACTTATACATCGTAGATAAATCTCTTCGACCTTTTCGTCACGGAGAGCAAACAGATAGAACTCCGGCTTCGGCTCTATCTCTTGCCACTCGGTTGTCTCCACGTCGGTTTCCAGGAGCCGAAGGTATTTGTCATCGCGCTTGCCCCACAGATCGGCGTGATAGACGGTGGCGGGTTGGTTGGAATCGCCGTCGCGCCGCTTGATGAAGAACGCAATCGCCACACCTTGGCGGATGTCGAAGACGTTCTCGTCAGCGCTGCCGTCGGGCGCGGTCTCGCGCTTGAGCGAGTTGCCGTGCAAGTCGAGCACGCGGATCTCGTCGAACGTCGTCATGAGACTCTGCCGCATCCCGCGGAACGTCGGGTTGTCGAGATAGGAGTGGTTCGCGATGACGCCGACGACGCCCTCGCCCGTCTGGTCGATCTTCCACTGTGCCCAGCGCAGAAACTTCACATAGTCGTCCTGGAGCCACTTCGGGTTCCGTTCCCCCAGCGGCTCGCCATCGACCTGCTTGTAGTCGTCGATCAGACCGCGAATCCACTCGCTCCGATTGGATGAGTGCCCCGAGTACGGCGGGTTGCCCAGGATGACCAATATCGGCCGCTCCTTCTTGACCTCGCCCGCCATCCGGGACTCTTCCGCCAATGACGCGACGCCTGGGAGACTGGTCTGCTCCAGCTCCTCCATTTCGAGCGTGTTGGTGAGATAGAACTGAAACCGCTCGTCGTCGGTCAGCTCGTGGCCCAGCTCTTCGAGGAAGAACGACATCTTGAGGTGGCCGACGGCATACGGCGCCATCATCAGCTCGAACGCATAGAAGTTCTCCAAAATGTGATCGCGGATAAAGCTCTCGCGCCCGCCTTGGCCGTACTTTTCCTCGAACTCGGCGGCGGCCTCCTGACAGGCCCGCGCGACGAACGTCATCGTCCCGGCCGCCGGGTCGAGCAGCGTCACGCCGTCGGAAGCCAGCCCGTCCGACTTGGCGAACTCGGTCTTGAGCAGCTTGTGGAGCGAGCGGACGATGTAGGAGACGACCGCCTGGGGCGTGTAGTAGACGCCGCGGCGCTCGCGCTCGGCGGGGTCGTATTCGGCGAGGAACGTCTCGTAGAAGTGGACGATCGGATCGCTGCCCTTGCCCTCGCGGAAGTAGCGCTCCAGGATGCCGCCGGCGTCGGCGGCGGCCAACACCGAGGCGATGTCGTCGACGATGACCTCCAACTCCTGCGGCGGATCGCCTAGGGAGATGAATTGGAACAGATCGCGCAGCACGCCGATGGTATGCGGGATGCGCTCGTAAGCCATGCGCCGATGGAACGGGCCGTCGGTCCGCACGCGGGCTGCGAAGAGCCCGTAGGTGATCGTCTGCGCATAGAGATCGGCAAACTCACCGAAATCAAGTTGCGAGATGAGATAGGTTTGAAACGCCTCATAGAAACCCAGTAGATCGCCGCCCGTGACATCTTCTCTCTCCAACTCGCTCAGCACGATGTCGTGCAGGAAGCGCGTCCGTTTGGCTAACTCGACGGCCAAGGACTCTGCCGTAAACGAGCGCGGCATCGAGAACGCAAAGAACTGCTCCAGCAGCTCGTTGAATTGCTGAGCGTTCTCGACGGGCGGCGTCTGTCCCAACTCATGGAGCACATACGGCCGCGCGATCTGCGCGGTCGCGACGCGCTCTCCATGGCGATAGAGCCGGAACTCGAAGAAGTTGGTCAGAATGAGGTTCGGAAACGTGTCGCGGTAGCGTTTCAGTTGTTCGGTGCGCTCGATTCGATCAAGATCCTCGACGGTCGGGTGCTTGGCTTCGATGTAGCCCGTGACTTCGTTCTGCCCGTTCCAGACGCGCACGTCGGGGTTGCCACCCTCGGTGGCTTTCGGCAGGACCGTCACGGCCGCATCGTCGCGATCCGTCGAGGCCGCATGGGTTTCCAATAGCGACTTGAGCACGCCGTAGAAACTCTCTTCGCGCGCGTCGCCACGTTGCGCGACCTTGCCAATTTCGTCCAGATAGGATCGGATCGAGTCTTTGGTACTCATCCCAAGATCAATGAGAGTCTACTCACGCCCATTGCGCCACAGCAAGCCGTTCAACCCCACCGAGTGTGATCTTGGCAATTGACATTCCGGTTGCCGCACAATGTAGGATACTTCGGAAAGATTTCTCGATTGAGGAGGCAACGCGGCCCCAGTGAAAAGGGGCACGCAAGCATTCATGACGGGAGGGGTTATGCCGCAACTGAACCGAAGATGGGCGATCATCTTCCTGGGCCTCGTGCTGGCGTTTTCACTAGCGTTAGGGGCCAGCGCCCAGGAGTCGAACCAACCGGCTGGCGACATCGTCTTCATCATCGACGAGTCCGGCAGCATGTTCAACGATGCGGCGGTGATTCAGAAGAACCTCCAAGCGATCGTCGACACGCTCCAAGGACGGATCAACTACCAGCTTGCGTTGGTCGGGTTCGGCGCGTTTAAGGGCCATTCCGACACCGAGTTCGAGGGCCAACCGCACGCCCATTCAGAGCTGACCAACGATGTCGCCGAATTCCGACGCGCATTGGATGATTTCGTCACCGTGGGACAGTTGGAGCCCGGCTTCCAAGCCACCCAGTTCGCCATGAACGCTGACTTAGGGTACCGGCCCAATGCCAAGGCGTGTGCCGTGCTGATCAGCGACGAAGGCGCGGATATCTACAAGGAAGCGCCCACGACCAAGGCGGAAGCCTTGCAGGCGCTTGAGCGCCGCAGCGCGCCATTGATCGGCATCGTCAACTGGGGCAACACGGTCGATCCCGGCTTTCAGGTTGATGGGCGCGACTACGGGCCGACGCCCGGCGGCCTCATTCCCGAAGCCGACGGCAAGGCGTTCAACATCGTCAAGTTCCGCAACGATCCGACGCCCGTATTGCGCACCGTGATGGAGGACTGCATCACGGCGATTCAGACGGGAAGCCTAAAGGAGGCGCCGCAGCCCGAGCTGCCGGGCGGATCAGCCGAGGAGCAGCCGACGCCCGAGACGCAGCTCATGCTCGAACGCCTCCGCCAGCAGGTCGAGAGCAACACGAGCCAGATCTTCCAACTCCGCAATCAGGTGAAGAGCACCTCGCGCGAGCTGTCGTCGCTGCGCACCACGGTGTCGCAACTGGCTGACCGCGTCTCGTCCCAAGTGACCGCCCAGATCGACTCGATCCAGCAGTCGGTCCAGCAGGTCTCCACGCGCGTTGACGAGCTGCGCGCCCGCGTCGATCAACTGCAGCGCCAGTTGAAGAAGCGCCCGGACAGCGGCGAGCTCAACACAATGCAGTCGAGGCTGAGTGATCTGGAAGAGCAGCTCCAGCGCGTCGTCGGCGATCTCCAAGAGCGCCCGGCGCTGGCCGAGCGCGTGACCCAACTCGAACGCGAGGTGGCCGCGCTCGGGGAGCAGACGATGTCGGTCGAGATCCGCCAGGAGGTCGAGTCGCTGCGCCAGCGTTTTCAATCGTCGCTGGCGGAGACGCGCTCGTCGCTGAACGTCATTGATCAACGACTGACCGGGATCAGCGACACCGTCGCGGAGCTCGGTCGTACGCAACAGGACCAGTCCGCGCGCTTGGATGAACTGAACGCGCAGCTATCGGACGTGCGGAGCCGACTGGGTAGGCTTCCCATCGACTCGCTCCAGGAGCGCGTGACCGCGCTGGCGGAGCGCCTCAGTTCCGCGGCGCAGGCGATCGGGCAGCTCCAATCGCACGATCAGCAGACCGACCGACGGCTGAGCGCCTTGGAGAATGAACTAAGTTCGTTGCCGACCAACGTGGTCCAGCGATCGAGCCTCGACGAGCTCAATCAGCACCTGAGCGGACGCCTCGACGAGCTGACCAATCGCATTGAGGCCAACGAGGCGGCCATGGGCGAACTGGAGAAGCAAGTCCAGGAAACGCAATCGATCGGCGAAAAATTCATGGACAACTTCGCCAAGGTCATGGACCGGCTCGACGGGCTCCGTGCCGACCTCGAGCGGCTCAAGACGCAATCGCCGAGCGTCACGCCCGAGGATCTCGCGGCATTGGGCGATCGCGTGGCGGGCAACGAGTCGACGATCGGCCAACTGAACGACGACGTGGCCGCGCTCCAGGAGCGCTTGAGCGGGCTGAGCGACAGGCTCGACGCTCGCGCGGCCGAGCTAAAGAGCGCCATTCGTGACCTGCAATCGCAGTACGGTCAGCTGAGTGAGGCCTTTGAGTCCAGCAACGCCAACATCTCCGAACGCCTGAACTCGCTGGCCAATCGACAGGATCAGGTCGAATCCCAGCTGGGCCAACTGCGGGACAGGGCTGGCCAGATGGAGCAACTGCGCCCTCAGTTGAATCAGCTCCAGCAGCGGCTGGATGACCTCGAGCCGCGGGTTTCCGCCAACGAGGACGGCGTGGGCACCAACGCCGACGCCATCGCCAAACTGCAGGATCGGGTGGGCCAGCTCGAGACGACCGTGGACGATCAGCTCACCAGCGTCGACGAGCGTCTGGGCAAGCTCGAAGGCCAATTGGCGGACCAAAATCAGGCCATTAAGGATCTGCGTAGCCGCCTAGACGGCCTGCAGTCAACCGTTGAACAGAACGTCGTCGACAAGCTCCGGCAAGAGGGCGGCGTCGTCCGCGTCGAAGTGCAGGAAGACCTCCTGACGCGACGGCTTGCCCAGATCGCGCTGGCGTTCAGCCTGGCGTCGATCGGCATCGCGTGGTTCCTGTTCATGAACCGCTAAATCATCAGCGACAAACAAATGAGATAGCAAGCAACGGGGGCGCAACTCCGCGTCGTCTCGGGAAAGCGTCCCTCTTGCTCGCGAGACCAGATCAGCTCATCATTGAGGCGGACCTCGAAGACGCCGCCGGTTCCCGGCACCAACACCGCCTCGCCCAGCTCGTCTTGGAACGTGGTCAAGAGCTCCTGGGCAACCCAAGCCGCCCGCAACAGCCAGCGACATTGTGTGCAATACCGAATCTCGACGCGGGGTTCTCGACTCATCAGGGTCCTCGCCTTCCGAGTCAGTCATGAAAATCGGGCCCGTTCTCGACCTCGGCGACGTAGCCCGTCCGGATGACGAAGTCGCCGAATCGTTCGCCATCCTCCCGTTCTTCAGCGTAGTGGTGGATGATCGGCTCCAAGGTTTTAAGAATCTCAGCCTCGTCGATGTTCTCGCGGTAGAGCTTGTTCAGGCGATCGCCGGCGAAGCCGGCGCCGAGATAGAGATTATATTTGCCGGGCGCCTTGCCGGTGAAGCCGATCTCGCCCAAGTAGGGCCGGGAACAGCCGTTGGGGCAGCCGGACATGCGCACGACGATCTCGTCGTCCCAGAGGCCGGCCTCTTCCATGATTTCCTCGATCTTGTCCAACAGTTCGGGCAAGTAGCGCTCCGACTCGGCCATGGCCAGCCCACAGGTCGGCAGCGCGACGCAGGCCATCGAGTTGCGCCGCAGCGCCGAGTAGACCTTGCCATCCGTGAGCCCGTATTCGTCGACCAACGCGTCGATCCAGGGCTTGTCCTCGGCCGAGACGTTGCCGATGATGAGGTTCTGGTTGGGCGTGAGTCGGATGTCGCCCTCGTGGCTTTGAGCAATCTCGCGCAGGCCCGTCATGAGCGGATAGTCGTCCCAGTCGCGGATGCGGCCGTTCTGGATAAACAGCGTCAGGTGCCATCGGCCGTCCGTGCCCTCGACCCAGCCGAGGCGGTCCCCGTTGTGCTCGAAGTGATAGGGTCGGGCATCTTCCAATTTCCAACCCAACCGCGTGTGCAGCTCATCGTAGAACCAGTCCCAGCCCCGGTCGTGGATGGTGTACTTGAGCCGGGCACGCTTGCGGTCGGATCGATTGCCGAAATCCCGCTGCGTCGTGACGACCTTCTCCGCCACGTCCACCACTTGGTCCGGCCGGCAGAATCCGACCACGGATGCCAGGTTCGGATAGGTCCCCGGCTCGTCGTAGGTCATGCCCATGCCGCCGCCGACGGCGACGTTGAAGCCTTGGAGCTCGCCCGCGTCGTCAACGACAGCGATGAACCCGAGGTCTTGCGTGAACACGTCGACGTCGTTGGAGGGCGGCACCGCCAGGCCGATCTTGAACTTGCGCGGCAGGTACGACGGCCCGTAGATCGGCTCCTCGTCTCCCGACCCATCGTCGCGACTGTCGGCGACCTTCTCGCCGTCGAGCCAGATGGCATGGTAGGCCGTCGTTCGCGGCGTGAGATGCCGACTGATCCGCTTGGCCCACTCGTAGACGGCCTCGTGGACCTCGGATTGATACGGATTGGGATTGCACATCGTGTTGCGGGTATCGTCGCCGCAAGCCGCCAGCGTGTCGAGCAGCGTCTCGTTGACCTCGCGGATGGCGTCGGTAAGGTGCCACTTGAGCACGCCGTGCAGCTGGAACGACTGGCGCGTCGTCAGGCGCAACGAGCCGTCGGCGTAGTCCTGAGCCAGCCGGTCGAGCGTGAGCCACTGCTCGGGCGTCACGATGCCGCCCGGTGCGCGCACCCGGACCATGAACTGATAGGCCGGCTCCAACATCTTGCGGCGCCGATTGTCGCGATGGTCGCGGTCGTCCTGCAGATAGGAGCCGTGGAACTTGAGGATCTGCTTATCGCTCTCCGGCACCGACCCCGTCAACGGATCGGCCAGCGTCTCCTCGATCGTGCCGCGCAGATAGCGGCTGCCCGCCTTGATGTGCTCCAGTTCGCTCAGTTGCTCCTGCGTCGAGCGATCCGGTCTCGTCTCAGCCATCCATTCTCCTTTCGTCGGTCATTGGTTGTCGGTTATGGGTCGTTGGGGGCGGCCACAAGGGCCGCTCCCTACATCCATCCGATTGTCAATGGACGGTAGGGGCACCCCTTGTGGGTGCCCCAGGTTGTTGTCCCCAACCACGATTCCCCCATCATCAGCGACCAGAGTCACTCGGGGACGACTGCCGGCCGGTCGCGCACCTCCTCGGCCCAGCGGAGTAGATCAAGATCGGCGCGGCGCGAGCGCTCGCGGGCGGCGAAGATCGCCTCGACCTGTTCTTCGGGGAGGCGTTCGACCATGATGGAGAGCCCGTCGCAGTCGCTGACGTGGGGGAGGAGGCGTTGCACCCAGCGCACCGCGCGGGCCGCCTCCTCCTCGGTGAGCTGCTCTTGCTCGGCCAGCTCCACGAGCGCCTGGGCCGTCCCGATGGCCCGGTCGTGATCCTCGCGGAGCTGCTCGATGTAGGCCTCGCCGAAGATCGCTACCAGCGCCGGATAGAGCGACTCCTCCTCGTAGCGGAAGTGGGGCCCCGTAAGCGCCGCCGCCTGCTCCAACAGGGAGCGGGCCCGCGCCGGCTCCCGATCCGTGAACACCTGGACGAGCTCGAGAAGCACATCCCGGATCTCGCGGTGCTCCTCCCGGAACGTCGTCGTGAACTGGTCGGCCTTGGTCATCGCGATCTCTCCTTTCTCGGTTTGGGTTTCAGAGCCTGAACTCGTCATCCCTGTCAGTAGACGTCGCGCTGGTAGCGCTTGTCCCGTTTGAGCGCTTCGAGATACGCCTCGGCGTCCTTGGCGTTCATGCCGCCTTCCTCTTGGATGATCTCCAACAGTGCCGCATGGACGTCCGGGGCCATTCGGGCCTCGTCGCCGCAGACGTAGAGATGGGCGCCATGTTCCAGCCAGTCGAAGACCTCGCGACCCCGTGCCCGCAGGCGATCCTGCACGTAGCATCGCCCGTTCGGATGGAGCGCATCGCGCGAGAACGCCACGTCCATGCGCGCGAGCACCCCCTTGCGCAGCCAGCGATGCCAGTCGGTCTGATAGAGGAAGTCGGTCCGGAAGCGCCGCTCGCCGAAAAACAACCACGACGCTCCCGATGCACCCGTTTCCTCTCGCTCCTCCAAGAACGCCCGAAAGGGCGCAACGCCCGTGCCCGGCCCGATCATGACGATCGGCGCGTCGGGGTCGTCGGGCGGCTTGAAGTTCGGGTTCAGATCGACGTAGACGGGCAGCGTATCCCCCGGAGCGACCCGCTCGGCGCATTGAACGGAGCAGACGCCCTCCCGATCTCGGCCGTGGGCCTGATAGTGCACAGCCGCGATCGTGAGATGGACCTCGTCCGGGTTGGCCTCGTAGCTGTTGGCGATGGAGTAGAGCCGGGCCGGAAGCTTGCGCAGCTTTGGGATGACCTCCCGAGCCGGCAGACCGGCAAGATCGTAGTCGCGTGCCAAATCGAGCAGATCCCGACCGTTCCGGTAAGCCTTCTGCCCCTCCGGATCGGCATCCACTAGATCCTTCAAGCCGTTTCCTCCGAGCTCGGCCAGCCCCTCCACCAACGGCTTGGTCAACACCGTGATCTCATAGTTTCGCCGCAGCGCCTCGTGCAGCGGCTGTTCATCATCGCCCTTCCCGACCGGTACCAGCTCGTCGGCATCCCAGTCCATGGCGTCGATGAGGGCCTCCACCAATTCGGGGTTGTTCTCCGGGAAGATCCCGAGCGAGTCGCCCGGCGCAAACGACAGGCCTGAGTCCTCGATCGCCAGTTCCAGATGACGCGTCTCCTTGTCGGAGCCCTCGGCATTCAGTCGGATGTTGTCCAAGACTTCAGCATGGAACGGGTTGGAACGGGAATAGGCCGGAGCCTCCGGAGCAGATGCGGTCCCTGCCGACGGCGCGGTCATTGGCGCTGCCATAGTCGCCGTCCATGTGGCGGGCTGGGAGACGGCCGTTGCCGGCGCCTCTGCCTGTATTGCCTCCAGCACGCCCGCCATCCATGCCTCTGCCGGCTCCTCGTAGTCGACGTCGCAGTCCGTGCGGGGATGCAGCCGCTCGCCGCCGAGCTCTTCCAATCGATGGTCAATGTCCACCCCCATCTTGCAGAAGTGCTCATAGGAAAGATCGCCGAGCGCCAGCACGGCGAATTTCGTATCCTCCAATTTGGGCGCCTTGCGGCTATGAAGCGTCTCGTAGAACGTCACGGCGTTCGGCGGGGGCTCGCCGTCGCCGTCGGTGCTGGTCAGCACCAAGAGATAGTTGGCGTCCTTCAGCTTGCGCGGCTTGACCTCGTCCATGGCCGACAGCGTCACGTCGTGGCCCTGCGCTTGGAGCCGTTGGGTCATCTCCTCGGCAAGTCCTTGGGCATTGCCGGTCGCGGAGCCATAGATGACCGTGACCGCCAGCGAGCCATCAGCGCCATTGCTCGACTCGGGCGCTTCGGCGACCGCAGTGGCGGCCTGAGCGCCTGTCGGGTCGCCAGCGCCGTTCGTCCCCGTCTGAATCGCCGTGAGATAGCCGCTCAGCCAGCTGATCTGATCCGAGGACAGCGTCGGCAATAGCCGATTCAGCAGCTCAATCTGCTCGCTGTTGAACGGGCTGTTCTGTTCGTGCAGCGTCATGGTCGTTCCCTCGTTGCTTGTCCCTGAACGATCCGCTCGGAGGCTCAAGAATCTTACATGTAGCCGAGGCTCCGCAGCCGCTCCATGATCTCTTCCTTGTCCTGCTCGCGGCCGGCGCGCTCGCCGACGCCGAGTTCTTGATCCCAAGCAGGACGTTCGTCATGGGGTTTTGCTCCCACCGAGTCCAGCGAGCGATAGCCTTGGGCGTAGAGCGGGTGGGTCGGCAGGTCGTAT
>JBDGQN010000305.1:0-6653 GCA_042219055.1 Salinibacter sp.
CCGTCGAGCGGTTCGAATGGCCCGAGACGCCGCCGCCGTCGTGGCGCTTCGTGGGGGGCGCCCAGGCGCTGCACGATCGCCTCGCGGCGATGCTTCCCGAGGATGCGATTCGCTTCGAGCACCGACTGACGGCACTGCGGCGAGCCGATCCGGGCATCTGGACGACGGCAACCACGCCCGACGGAGGACGAACGGAGGAGGTCGAGGCCATCGTCCTGGCCGTGCCGCCCCGGCTGGCGGTGTACACGATTCGCTTCCGTCCGCCCCCGCCGCCGGACGCCCTCGAAGCGATGCGTGCGATGCCGACGTGGATGAGCCACATTGGCAAGGCGGCCGTGACCTACGAGCGTCCGTTCTGGCGCGAGGCTGGGCTTGCCGGGCGCGCGACGAGCGACGTGGGGCCAGTGCACGACTGGCACGACGCCGTAACGCCCGACGGCCACGCCGCCCTCGTGGGCTTCATGCACCCGCCGGGCACCGACTCCCCAACGCCCCCGGAGCCGGCGGACCGGAGGGAGGCGCTCGTTCGCCAGCTCGGGCACTGTTTCGGCGACGAGGCGGCCGCGCCGACCGGCATCGCCACGTGCGACTGGACGCAGGAAGTCGCCACCACCCCACCCGTCGGTTCCCTCTCCGATCCCAGTGCCCCGCCCGATTCCACCCCGGCGCTCCGAGAACCGCTCTGGAACGATCGGCTTCACCTCGCCGCGGCCGAGACGGCCACTGATCATCCCGGCTACCTGGACGGGGCCGTCGAGGCGGGCCGCCGCGCCGCCGTTGCACTGACGTAGCGTTCGAAGAGGACGGTGTCCGACGATTGAGGGCGATGCCCCCGCGCCCTGCATTCCCACGTCCACCCTCCCCATTCGCCTATTCTCCCTTTCCCTTCCACTCCCACGCTCTCACGCTCAAACTCCGGAGCCGCCGTTGCTCTCACGCGTACCCCTCTCGCGTGACCGGCGGGCCGAATCCATCCTGTCGGTCCGGCGTGCAAAACAACCACACCGATTCACTCACCAATTCCCCAGATCAGCCATGGCCAAAGACATCCTGATGATCGTCGGCGACTTCGCCGAGGACTACGAAACGATGGTGCCCTTCCAGATGCTCGACATGGCGGGCCACGAGGTCCACGCCGTGTGTCCGGACAAGGAGTCCGGCGACACAGTGAAGACCGCCATCCACGACTTCGAGGGCGACCAGACCTACACCGAGAAGCCGGGACACGACTTCGCCCTGAATGCGACCTTCGACGAGGTGGACCCGGCCGACTACGATGCGCTCTGTCTCCCGGGCGGTCGCGCGCCGGAGTACCTGCGCCTGAATGACGACGTCATTGAGGCGACGCAGCATTTCTTCGAGGAAGACAAGCCCGTTGCGGCCATCTGTCACGCGGCGCAGACGCTCGCCGCCGCCGACGTGCTCGACGGGCGGCGCTGCTCGGCGTACCCGGCCTGCGCGCCGGAGGTGGAAGCCGCGGGCGGCACGTACGTCGACCTCGAGATGAATGAGGCGGTGACGGACGGCAACCTCGTGACGGCTCCGGCCTGGCCCGCGCATCCGGCCTGGATCCGGCAGTTCTTGGAGGTGCTGGGCACCCGCATCGAGCACGCCGAGCCGGTCGCGGCGTAGTAGCCCCCCGCATTCGATCGTGAACAAGCGTCGGATCCCGTCGGGGTCCGGCGCTTTTGTTTGAAAATGGACGGGTGGACGGATGGATGTGTGGAGGACACAGCATCCTCTTCATACGTCCACACCTCCACCCCTTTCAAGGGGTACTCAAATGTCCACTATTTCGGCCTCCTGACGCCCGGACCGTCCGCTTTGCTCCCGGTTCCGGGCGCTGGGACCGAAGGGACCGAGTGCTTTCCAGAGTGCTATCCATTCGTCGGTCCCGAATACGTTCGGGACGCCCCGCAGTTTGTGCCGAATGCTCTCGGCACCGAAGAACACGGAGCCGGGGACCGCTTACGTCCCCGGCGTAGGGCCCACTACGCTGGTACCAATCAGAATTCCGTAAGATCTTGAAAGGGGGGGCCACACCTCTCCCCTTCCACACCTCTACCCCTTCCATACTTCCATCCATTCCTGCGCACCGAGCCGAGTCGATCCATGCCGCGTATACTGCCGATTGGGAGCTTCGTCCTCGTTGTCCTCCTCTCCATGATGGGGTGCCAGTCCGAATCGCCTTCGTCCGTTACCGCCACTCGATTTTCCGTGCCAGCGTCTGCCGAGAGCGGGCAGCCGCACCTGTACGCTGAAGACGACGGGCCTGTCTGGCTGAGCTGGGTCGCCCCGGTCGGCAACGACCGGCATGCCCTGCGCTACGCCACGCTCCACGACACGAGCTGGACCGAGCCCCGGACGGTGGTGCGGGGGAACGACTGGTTCGTAAACTGGGCCGACGTGCCGTCCCTGCGTCCCCTGCCCGACGGCCGCCTCGCGGCCCATTTCCTGCGGAGCAACGGTCCCAGCAGCCTGGCGTACGCCGTGCGCATCACACAGACGACCTCGGACGGCACCTGGCAACGACCCGTTACGCCGCACGACGACGGCACCGAAACCGAGCACGGCTTCGTGTCGCTGCTCCCGTGGTCCCAGCACCGCCTGCTGGCCGTGTGGCTGGATGGGCGCAAGATGGCGGGGAAGACGGGACACGGCGGGGAGATGACCCTCCGCGGGGCCGTGCTCGACTCCACCGGCACCGTGGAGCAGCGGGCCCGACTGGACGCGCGGACCTGCGAGTGTTGTCCGACTGCCGCGGTACGGACCGGGGAGGAAGCCCTCGTGGCTTACCGCGACCGATCGGAGAACGAGACCCGAAACATTCGGCTCGTGCGATTCGACGGACAGTCCTGGTCTGAGCCCACGCTCCTCCACGATGACGGCTGGAGGATCGCGGGGTGCCCCGTGAACGGACCCGCCCTGGCGGCGTCGGGGAAGCGCGTAGCGGCAGCGTGGTACACGGCGCCCGGAGGCACGCCTCGCGTGAAGGTTGCCTTCTCGAACGACGGGGGGCGCCAGTTCACCACCCCGGTCGTGGTGGCGGAAGGCACGCCCAAGGGGCGCGTCGACGTGGTACTGCTGAACAACGGAAACGCTGTCGTGAGTTGGCTCGACCGAACCGACGAGACAGCAGCCCTCCGGGTTCGGGCCCTTTCGCCGGAGGGGCCCTCCGGCCCGTCCGTGACGATGGCGACGCTCGGGGCCGCGTCTCGGGGCGTGGGGATGCCCCACCTCGAACGGCACGGGGCCTCCCTCTACGCCGCCTGGACGAGTCCCGACGATGAAGGCGTGCAGACCGCCCGGCTCAGCGCCGAGGCGCTCCGCTAACCAGACTTCGAGAAGGACGACTACTCGTCCTCCTCGTCGTCTTCATGACCCGTTCCGCTCCCGCCGATGGTGAGACGAATAAACGGTCCCTGCAGCGTCGCATCGGGGCCGCCGCTAAGGGTCGTCGTGTTGATCTGCCAGTCGGAGTTGAGGGCGGACACCAGGTATCCGGCCCGCAGGCCCAGCCGAAGTCCGCCGTGCTCCTCCGGCCCACCAAACTGGTATTCTAGGCCGCCGCCCAGGCTCACGAGAAGGCTCGCCCGGCCAACGCTCGCACTGCGATTAGGGTCGTTCAGAACATCGTCGAAGTTTTCGGCATCGCCCCGACTCCCGATTTCGAGCCGGACGCCCCCGCCGCCGAGGCCGACCTGCGGATAGACATGCAGGTTGGAGGTAGGCCGGAACAGGTAGCCGAGTGTGAACAGGCCGTAGCCTCCACCTACCGACACGTCGCGGCCGTTGTAGCCCTGTTCTCCCGTGATGAGGCCGTGCCCCTGGCCTCCGATGAGGAAGCGATTCAACACAGTGTAGCCTCCTCCCCCGATCGAGACCATCTCGGACGAGAATGTCGGGTAGCCCTTGCTCGACAGCCGGTTATTGAGAGCGGCGAGATCAGCAAACTGGACGCCGATGGAAAAGAACCCGGCCCCTCCGTTGCTAGCAGCCGTCTCCTGACAGGAGTTCTCCTGACAAGGTTCTTCTTGGGAAGACTCCTCCTGGTCCTGGGCGTGCACGGTCACTGCGGCACCCAGGGCGAGGAAAAGCACGCTGGCGAGAGCGAGTCGAAGGAGAGGAGAGTGCGTGTCCTGCATGACGGGGAGGAATTTGTGTGTGACTGTTTGTGCAAAGGGAGGAGGATCCTCCGAATGTCCGCGAGGTCGTACGCGTGGCGTTCGTGTCGATCCAGGACGTTCGACGAGTGGTAAAAAACATCGACGAGTCGTCGACGCCGGATCGGGGTGTGAAGATTCAGCGCAGCACCGAACAGATTCCTCTGTCTTTTCCTATCGTACATCGACGATCAACGATAAAAAGACTGAAGCCTATGTCCGCCTCGACCGCTCAGTCATTTACCGATGAGGAGCAGCGACTTGCCGCGGGAATAAAGGCCCTCGCCCATCCGGCGCGCCTGGCGATCGTGCGGCTCCTGGCCGAGCACGAGGAGTGCATCTGCGGCGAGATCGTGGACGACCTCCCCCTCGCCCAGTCGACCGTCTCCCAGCACCTGAAGGCGCTGAAGGAGGCGGGGCTCGTGCAGGGGACCGTGGAGGGACGACGCACCTGCTACTGCCTCGACCCGGACGCGCTGGCGGCGCTCGAAGAGGACTTGAGCGCCTTCTTCGACACCCTCGCCCTTTCGTCATTTCCGTCCGACTGCTGCTGACGAGCATGTCCGGCCTCGCTTCCGATTCCGACGCCCTGAAGGCAACCGTTCGCGAGAAATACGCCGCCCTCGCCACCGAGGACGGGTCGTGCTGCGGCCCGTCCGAATGCGGTGAGACGGACCTCGACGTCAACATGAGTGAAGAGTACGACGCAGCCATCGCCGCGGACGCCGACCTGGACTTCGGCTGCGGCCTGCCGACCGAGCACGCCGACCTCCAGCCGGGGGAGCGCGTCCTCGACCTCGGCTCCGGCGCCGGCATGGACGCCTTCGTGGCTCGGCGCGACGTAGGGCCCGACGGGCATGTCCACGGCGTCGACCTGGCCGAAGAGATGGTCGAGAAGGCTCGCGAAAATGCCGACGACCTCGGCTACGACAACGTCACCTTCGAGGTCGGGGACATCGAGGATCTGCCGGTCGCGGACGAGACGTTCGACGTGATTCTGAGCAACTGCGTGCTCAACCTGGTGCCGAACAAACGGGTGGCGTTTGCCAAAATGCATCGTGCACTCCGCCCCGGCGGACGGTTTTCCGTGTCCGACATCGTGCACGTGGGCGCGTTCCCGGACGACCTGCGCGAGCCCGCCGAGCTCTACGTGGGGTGCGTTGCCGGCGCAATGGAGCGGAAGCGATACCTTCGGTTGCTCCGCGACGCAGGCTTCGCCGACGTACGAGTCGTCACGGAGAAGCCCATCGAACTGCCGGACGACCTCCTCGCCGAGCACCTCAGCGACGACGCGATGGTCCGCTTCCGCCAGGAGGCTGCGGAATTGCAGAGCATCACGGTGGTGGGCCACCGTCCGGACGCGTAGCCCGTCCTTTTGTATTCCTCCCGATCCACGGACTCGCACTCTGTTCTCTTCTGTATGGCCACGACGACCGCCGACCGGGCGCCGACCGATCAGATGTCGACGCTCGACCGCTACCTCACGCTCTGGATTCTGCTCGCAATGGCCCTCGGTGTCGGGGTGGGTGCGCTCCTGCCCGGCATCGACGCGTTTTGGGACCGCGTGTCCGTAGGCACCACCAACGTCCCGATCGCCATCGGGCTGATCCTGATGATGTACCCGCCCCTGGCGAAGGTGCGCTACGAGGAACTGGGGGAGGTCTTCCGAAACGGGAGAATCCTCGGGCTGTCGCTCGTTCAGAACTGGGTGATCGGGCCGATCCTGATGTTTGGGCTCGCCGTCCTCTTCCTGCGGGGATATCCCGAGTACATGACGGGCCTCATTCTGATTGGACTCGCCCGCTGCATTGCGATGGTGATCGTCTGGAACGAGTTGGCGGAGGGCGACACCGAGTACGCCGCCGGACTCGTGGCGTTCAACAGCGTCTTTCAGGTGCTCACGTATCCCGTCTACGCCTGGGTCTTCATTACGGTACTGCCCCCGTTTTTGGGGCTGGAGGGGAGCGTCGTGGACATTGCCTTCGGCACCGTCGCCGAAAGTGTGGCGATCTACCTCGGCATTCCGTTCACGGCGGGGATGATCTCCCGGTTTGCGGGCGTGCGGTGGAAAGGACGCGACTGGTACGAAAACACGTTCATCCCGGCGGTGAGTCCCATGACGCTGATTGCGCTGCTGGCGACCATCGTGGCCATGTTCAGTCTGCAGGGCGACCGCATTTTGGCGCTGCCGCTGGACGTGCTGCGGATCGCCGTGCCGCTCACGCTCTACTTCGTGGCGATGTTTGCCGTCACGTTCTGGATGGGAACGGCCGTGGGGGCCGATTACGCGAAGACGACTACGCTCTCATTTACGGCTGCCTCCAACAATTTCGAGCTCGCCATCGCGGTGGCCGTGGCGGTCTTCGGCATCGGCTCCGGGCAGGCGTTCGCGGCGGTGATCGGGCCGCTCGTGGAGGTGCCCGTGCTCGTGGGCCTCGTGCACGTGAGCCTCTGGGGACAGCGGCGCTACTTCGGCGGGGCCGTCGGCCC
>JBDGQN010000306.1:0-3975 GCA_042219055.1 Salinibacter sp.
CCTCAATCTCAAGCGTGCCGGCCTGGCCCAAGTTTGCGGCGCCCAGCTTGTACGAGATGAGCCCTGCAAGCATGCCGAAGCCGGCCAGCGAGAAGCCCCAGTGCCAGCTAATGCCTTCCCCAAAGTATCCGCAGAGCGTAGGGCCGAGGATGGCCCCAAAGTTGATGCCCATGTAGAAGACCGAGAAGCCCGCGTCCCGGCGCGCCCCGCCCTCCGGGTATAGGTCCCCGACCATCGTGCTGATGTTGGGCTTCAGCAAGCCCGTGCCCACGACGATAAGCACGAGCCCGAGGTAGAAGAAAGGAATTTCGGGCAGCCCGATGACGGGACCCGCAAGGCTAAAGTGGCCCGTCGCGATGATGCAGCCCCCCACGAAGACGGATCGCCGCTGGCCCCAGATGTTATCGGCCACCCATCCGCCGGGTAGGGCCAGCAGGTAGACGAACGCCGTGTACAGGCCGTAGATGGCCGTTGCTTTCTCCGTGCCGAAGCCGAGGCCCGGGTTCGTGGCCGCGGCCCTCGCCGGGGCCGTCATGAACAGGACAAGCAGCGCCCGCAGTCCGTAGTAACTGAAGCGCTCCCAAAGCTCGGTGAAAAAGAGCGTAGCGAGGCCACGGGGATGCCCGAAGAAATCCTGATTCGAGGCTACGGTCGTAGCCGGGCCCTCTCCTGGCGAAGCTGCGCCCCCATTCTTCAGAGAGTCATCGGACGACGGATCGCTGGCAGCCATGTGAACGGTGGAGATCAATGCGAAGAACTCAACGTACGGAGGTGTCGCACGGCGCGACGTCACAGAATCCTCACGAACGCTGAGAATATAGCGGACGCCCCCCTGCTCTGTCTAATTCTATGTCTAAATTCACGGTGAGGACGAACCGGGAATTTATTCTGACGTTCGGGGTGGTGCCTTTTTGACGATGTCCACGCTTCTCCTCCGCCCGTCCTCGTTCGCGATCAATCTCCTTCGCCACCATGGACTCCCCTTCCCGCGCCGATCTCATCTCGGCGGACACACATCCTCCTCGAACCCACACCTGCGGAGAGCTTCGTGCCGATCACAACGGCGACGAGGTGGTGCTCAAAGGATGGATCGATACCCGACGCGACCACGGAGGGCTCGTGTTCGTGGACCTGCGCGACCGCTACGGCCTCACGCAGGTCGTCTTTTCGCCGCAGGACAACCAGACGGCGTACGAAATCGCCGGCCAGCTGCGCCGCGAGGACGTGATCAGCGTGCGCGGGATAGTGCGACCGCGCGGGGACGACATGGTCAACCCAGACCTGGCGACCGGGGCCATTGAGGTCAGTGCCGACAACCTCGTGGTGCTGAACACCTCCGAGACGCCGCCCTTCGTGGTAAGCGCCCACGAGGAGCGGCAGATGAACACCAACGAGGACCTGCGGCTGGAGCACCGCTACCTGGACCTCCGCCGCCCGGACCTCCAGGACAATCTCCTCCTGCGCCATCGCCTCTACCAGACCACCCACCGCTACTTCGACGACCACGACTTCCTGGAGGTGGAAACGCCGGTGCTCATGAAGTCGACGCCCGAGGGCGCGCGCGACTTCCTGGTGCCCAGCCGCCTGCACCCGGGCCGGTTCTACGCGCTGCCGCAGTCGCCGCAGACCTACAAGCAGCTCCTCATGGTGGGCGGGCTCGACCGCTACGTCCAGATCGTGAAGTGCTTCCGCGACGAAGACCTGCGCGCCGACCGCCAGCCCGAGTTTACGCAGATCGACGTGGAGATGACGTTTGCGACCGAGGAGCAGGTCTACGAGCTGACGGAGGGCCTGATGGTAGACCTCTGGGAGGACCTGGAGGACACGACGCTGGAGACGCCCTTCCCGCGCATGACCTACGACGAGGCGATGCGCACCTACGGCACCGACAAGCCGGACCTGCGCTTCGACCTGGAGCTGCACGACGTGAGTGACTGCTTCGTGGGCAGCGGCTTCCGCGTCTTCGAGTCGGTCGTCGACGACGGCGGCCGCATCGTGGCGATCCGGGTGCCGGGCGAGGGGGATCGGGGCCGCGCCGCAATGGACCGGCTGGAGGACCACGTGACCGACGAGATCGGCGCCGCCGGGCTCATCTACTTCCAGCTGCCGTCCGACGGCTCTGGCCTCGAGCAAAACCTGAGCACCAACGCCCTGCCCCATGAGTACGGCCGCGCCGTCGCCGAGCAGGTGGGCGCCGAGACGGGCGACCTCGTGCTCACCCTCGCGGGCGATCCGCCCACCGTGTACGAGCAGGCCGGTGAGCTCCGCCTCCACCTGGGCGAAGAGCTCGGCCTGCGCCCGCCCCCCGACGAGGGACCCGACCAGTTCCTTTGGGTCACCGACTTCCCGCTTATGGAGTACGACGAGGACGCGGGCCGACCCGTCTCCATGCACCATCCCTTCACCGCCCCCCACCCCGACGATGTCGATGCGCTCGACGAGGATCCGACCGCCGTGCAGGCGCGGGCCTACGATCTCGTCCTCAACGGCAACGAAATTGGCGGCGGCTCCATCCGCATCCACAACCACGAGACGCAGATGAAGGTCTTCGATGTCCTCGGGATCGATGAGGAGGAAGCGCAGGACCGGTTCGGCTTCCTGCTCGACGCCCTCCGCTACGGCGCCCCCCCGCATGGCGGCATCGCCTTAGGGCTGGACCGTCTCGTGATGCTCCTGGCCGGCGCCGACTCGCTGCGCGACGTGATCGCCTTCCCCAAGACCCAGAGCGGCAAGGAGCCGATGGTGAAGTCACCCGACTGGGTGGACCCTGAGCAGCTGGAGGCCCTCGCGCTCCGCCTCGACCTCCCGCCCGACGTGGAGCCGCCGGCCCACGTCGCCCGCCGGAAGCGCCTGGCGTCGTAGGCACGACCGATGCGCGAGAACGGTCGTCATCGTGTGCTTCCGACGCTCCGGAGCCTTTGAACGCTCAGGAGGCGAACGTAAGAACGGGCGAATGGGCGTGTCTCTGAAGTGCCCGTTCTGCTCTCTCCAACGCTCCCCTTCTCCCGCTCTCCCATTTCCAGACATCCACACTCGGCGACGTACTCTTCAGAAACTTGTGCGCGGCTCGAGAAGCGTCTCCCCTTCGGTGAGCCCCCTCGGAGCGTTTCCCACCCGGATTCGTACGGAATGTCCCTTCTGATCAGGACTTTCCTATCCGTTTTCTGTCTCGAATCCGAGAGATTTCCATGCCGGAGCTTCGCGTGCCCGACCTTAACGACGACACCCTCGCGGCCCTGGAGGCGCAGGCCGAGGCGCACGGCCGCTCGCCCTCCGAAGAGGCCCGTGCCATTTTGACGCAGCATGTGCACCGGCAGGCTGAAATCCGAACCGGGGAAGAACGGGCCGAATTTCTGCGCCAGATCAAGCAGGCCGTCCACGAGGTGGAGCCGGACGCGGACCTCTGGCTGTTCGGCTCCTATGCCCGGGGCGATGCCCGCCCGGAATCGGACTGGGACCTCCTCGTTCTCCTCGATGGCCCCGTCGATCGCAATCGGAAACAGACCCTGCGCCATCGGCTTTTCGAGCTCGAGCTGGAATCCGGCGAGGCGATCAGCGCACGGATCTATAGCCACGCCGCGTGGCAGAGCGAGCCCCGGCACTCGTCCTCGTTCGCACAAAACGTCCGCAAGCACGCCATCGCCCTGTGAACAACACGAACGACTCAGAGACGCGGCTCATCGAGCTCTCCCGTGAATCCATCGAGACGGCTCGTGACAATGTGAAGCAGGAGCACTGGCGTGGTGCATACAATCGGCTCTACTACGCCTGCTTCTACGCAGCAAAAGCACTGCTGGAAGCACAAGGGTACACCGCCGAGACGCATTCCGGTGTGAAGACGCTGCTGAGTAAGCACTTTATCCGAACCGGGACGATTGATCCTGAGCTCGGGGCATTCTACATCGATGTCATGGAGGCGCGCCTCGAAAGCGATTATGACGCGTCCTTCGACCCCGATCCCGATCAGCTCCGCGC
>JBDGQN010000307.1:0-3999 GCA_042219055.1 Salinibacter sp.
TCCCAGACGGCCGGCTCGCGGACGCTGGCTGAGGTGGCGATCCCGAGGCCGTCGTAGCTGTGATCGGTCCGGTTGCGGAAGCCGTAGATGCCCAGCTCACCCGGCGTCTTGCCCGTCATCATGCAGGCCCAGGCCGGGACGGTGATGGGCGGAACGACGCTCTCCAAACGGCCCCAGGCCCCCTCGTTTCGCAGCTGGGTGAGATTCGGCATCTCATCGGCGAACGCGTCGAAGACGAGCGAGGGCTCGGCGCAGTCCAGGCCGATCACGAGCACCTTCGGGCGGTTTCGGCGCAAGAGTCGACGTATCATGGCTTAGTCGTCCTCCCTGGGCCACGCGCTGCTTCGGGGCTCTGCGAACGAACGGACCGCCCGCTCGCGGTGATCCTGGGTCGGTTGCGATGCCCAATTGTGACGTGCGGGGCACGCGCTGTGCCATCAGGGGCCCGGTGTGACGCCCGGCAAAGCATAAACCGGATCGTCCGCTCATTCAATCCGCCCGACGGCACGCCGAGCGGCTCGTGCGGTGCGTGTCAACCATGTTTCCGGTTCAAGCTGTCAATCATGTTACCGGTCTGTACCGTTTCTCCTCCCCTTCGACGGGGGAGGTTGGGTGGGGGTGAGCGAACGAGCGCCCGCATTCGTTGGTTCCACCATCTCCCTCATCCTAACCTTCTCCCGCCAGGGGAGAAGGAATTTGGGCCGCCAGTGTGAGGTCGCTATCTGGGAAACTCGCACAACGGGTTAGCTAGACCTCGTCAAACATGTAGGGCGTCACGGCCTGGAGCCCGTCTCGATAGCGGTCGGGGTCGAGGAACCAGAGCGTGGCCGCCAAGCTGGACAACAGCGAGTTGCCATCTTGGGGCGTGAAGCAGAAGCCGGTCACGCGGCGGCCGTTTTCATCGACGTGGAGCGACGGCAACACGACGACGGTGTTGTCCAGAATGCGGCCGTAGTGGCCGTAATCGCGCCCAAACGAGAAGATCAGGTTCTGCTCGCGCTTGTGGGTGAGGGCGATATGCGGGTGCGCGTGCAAGCAGTCCTCGACCTCGCCTCGGGTCGTCGGGATGCGCAGCCCCAGATCGAAGTGGACCGTGTGCATGTACTGCGTGTTGATCTTCATCGCCGAGGAGAAGAGGTCGAGTTCCAGGCCGAGCGTCCGGAACAGGTGATAGGCGTCGCGGGCATGGTGTGTCCCGAAGATCGTCTCGTCGTGGTCGCTGACGCTCGGGGCCGGCACGAACGAGCCGGATTGGCTCAGGTCGTTGGCCCGCCGGACGCAGACGAATCGACCCGAGCGGAGGTTGTCCCGTTCGGCGCTCAGGGCGATCGTGTCGACGAGAGCGGCGAGATTATGGGTGTTGCAGCTGACCACCTGAATGTAGCGGTCCTGGCCCCGGACGAGCGCGTCGTCGTTGACGCCGTGGGCGAACATCTTGCCGAAGCCGAACTCGCTCCCCTGGGCGATGAATCCGTGCGTGTTGTGCTCGAAATGCTGGTAGTGGTCGCGTTTGTTGATGTTGCCATAGCCCTTCGGCGTGCAGTCGATCACGACGTCGGCACGATCGATCGCCTCGACCTTTTCGTAGGCGGGCGGCATGTCGAGTGCCTCGAAGTCCTCGGCCGCCTTGCCGTTGACGGCCAGTTTGGCGCCGCGTTTGAGGAGGTGGGTCACTTTGGAGCGATCCTCCAACAGTGGGCTTTGTTTGTGAAAGATCACCTCGTCCAGGCCGAGCGGACCGCTCAGCCCGGCCAACATGCCGATCAGGGGTTCCCCGATCGTTCCCGTTCCGATCACCAGTACCCGCTGGCTCATATTCTGCCCCCTTTGAGATCTTTTGGCGGGACGTCGCCGGTCAACTCGGCAACGATACCCGCATCGCGTCCCGGGCTTGAATGGGCTCGAGCACTTCCCGGCCTTGATGGAGCGTCCGGTAGAGGCGCGACAGCTCCGCCTCCAGAGCGGGCGAATCGGTCGCGGCTCCTTGACAGCCCCGCAGCTCGTCTCGGAGCTCGTGCAGCTTGGTGCAAAGCGCCTGCAGGCCCTGGGTGCCCTCCGATAGGTCGTTCTGCCACACGCCGATGACGGCCTCAAGCCCATCGGCGATCCGGTCGAGTTCATGCGATAGCTCTCGGTCGGTCCCGACCGGGCGGATGACCCAGCCGAACTCCGGGTGCTGAAAGCGGCGCAGCTGGGCCTCGCGACGCGTGAGCTCCCCGCGGACAACCGCCAGCGCCTGTCGCTTCCGTTCGGCCGTGGCCTCGTCGAGGCCTTGCAGGGCGTACCGTTCGTTTTCAAGCTCCCTCTTTACGAGCGCCAGGCTTGCCTGAGCCATGGGTGCCATTCCTCCTTTCGCCAGATTTCGATCGGCCTGTCCCGCCGGACGCAGTCTATGCGTTGTCGGTTCTGTCTCCCGTTGGGGAGAGCGAGATCGCGCCGAAGCGGCGTTGTCGTCGCCCGTATGCCTGCAGCGCCGTGCGGAGATCCTCTGGATCAAGTTCAGCGAGCGGGGTCTCGATCGTATGGAATTCCGCGTACGCCTGCTGCCACAGCAACGCGTCGCCGAGCGGGCCCGGCGGGCCGACGCGAACGACGAGGTCCGGATCAGGCTGATCGCCGAGATGAAGATAGGCGCGCAGCTCAGCCTCGGTCAACGACGAAGCGGCGTCACCTCGGGCGAGCCGCTCTGCCAACAGATGTTGCGCCGCGCCGACGATTTCGGCGCGGCCGCAGTAGCCCAGGCCGACGTTCAGTCGATGATGGGCGGCGTCCGCGGTCGCGGCCCGGATCGCCTCAACTCGCTCGGGCGAGGCCGACGATTGGCCGACGACCTCGCCGATCCAATCGACACAGACGCCGGTGGCATGGAACCAGTCCAGCGACCCTTCCAGCGCGGCCACCATGCCGTCGACCCAGCTTGCGGGCGGTCCGCCGTCGGCGCCGGCGTCCGGGTCCTGATCAAGGGGAATCACGGTAAGATTGGGGATTCCGTACTCGACGAAGGCGACTTGACATATCGTGCCCACCCCCTCGGTGAGCGACGCTTGAGTCAACTCGGAGGGGGGTCGGGCGAGGATCGCCAGATGAGTGGGCCAATGCGAGGTGGCTTCAGTCGGCATCGTGTCCTCCTTGGAAGCGTTTACCGCGTAAGCGGGGCGGCCTGCCGATTGCCGTCTGCAACGACGGAGAGGTGGTCGCTCTTGAGGCAGCCCGCCCCGTTTGGGAAGCTAGTCCAATCTCGAACTCCCTGGTCCACTTGCGTTCCCGGTCAAGCGCTATTGCGTTCGACATCGCCTTGAGCCGGTTAACGGGTCGCCATCGTCGTCGGACGGGCCATCAAGTCTCGCTTCTCGACCGGGCTTTTTGGCGTCTCCTCCAGTGCTTCTGTCGATGCGTGGAGCGCAAGTAATCAGCCTCCAGGTCGTGAGCTCGCTTGCGGTTCTGCTGGTGGCGTCGCGCTTCGGCGCGCATCATGGCACTCGCGCCCGCTGACGCCGGTCGGGATAGCTTGCGGGACTGCTCGCTCATCTTGAGCAGTTCCCACGGGCGGTAGTACTTGCAGGTCTCTTCCCACTTCGTTCGTTGGGGATGATAGTTCCCCGACTTGTCGACGTAGGCGCGACGGTACGTGTAGCAGTAGACCCAGACGCGCCACGTTCCCTGCCCCATGGGATCCTCCTCCTGGTGAACGCTGCCAGTGTTTTTTAGGCAACTGCAAGACGTGTTACTCTCCAAGAGTCAGGATAAGTCAATTGGCGAGGAACCGTCAAGAGCGCAACCCGAGTCTATCCGACGATCGTTAACAGAGCGTTAACAACGCCGAGGCCTGTGACCGCCCGGGACAGTTGCCCGACGAAGCCGTTCGGGGCTACGATATCCGAAAAGCAGACCGTTTCTGCTGGTCAACCCAAGCCACGAAGGGGGACTCATCATGTCACTCACGCTCAGCGCGATCAAGGCCGACGTGGGCAGCGTCGGCGGGCACACGCAGCCGAGTTC
>JBDGQN010000308.1:0-1300 GCA_042219055.1 Salinibacter sp.
AAGAACCCGATCCGACGCGGGCTGCGAGACGGGAACCCTCGTTCCAAGGTCGAGCGTCTCCGGCTCGCCCTCGGCCCCGACGGTCTGCCGAGACAACGCGCCCCCGAACGTCCAGGCCCACTCCTCGTCGCCGATCCACGTTGGGAAATAACCACGACGACCTGGAGCGTTGGCGTAGGGCCGCTGCCTAGTACAGGCGTCGAGCGTGTCGACCCGGCCCGACCGAAGCGGACGGACGAACACGCGGTTGTCACAGGCGACGGCGACCCGTGTCGCGGTGGGCGACGGCACGATCTGCCGGGCGCTGGGCACGACGACGTGGGTCTGCTCCCCGCGGCCGTCGACCCGGACAGAGTGCAGGGCGCCGCCGAGCGTGTACCAGAGGCGCTCCCCGTCGGCGCCGTACGTAGCGCCCGCGTCGCTGAACGGAGCCGACAGGACCCGGCGCCGCTCGCCACCATCCGCCGACAGCGTGATCAGATGCTTCTCGGGAATGGACGACCGCGCGTCGCCGGCGTCCGCCGAGGTCCGGTACAGCGCCGCGAGGCGCGTCCCGTCCGGCGACCACACCGGGCGGGCGTACGTGCCCGGTTCTTCCGTAAGCCGCGTCGGTGGACCGCCGTCCACGGGCATCCGGTAGAGAGGACGACCGGAAACCGAATCGCCCCCCCAACGAACGCGACCGCTTGCCCGTCCGGCGACAGGGACGGCTGACCGGCGTGGGTCGACGGGGACGTGAGCGGCTGCGGCGGTCTCCCCGGAGACCTCACGCGTCGCTTCCACAGTTGCCCCACCGCTTCATAGACGACGATGTCCCCCGCCGGACCCACGTCCGGCCACCGCACCATCCGTACCGGCATCGAGTCTCCGAGCGACGCCTCGGTGTAAACACGCTCCGGCACATCGAGCGTCGTCTCGACGTGGAACGGGACGACTTCGCTGTCACCTCCCGGCACGGCCACGCGACGGAGGTGCCCGCCGTGACTCAGGACGACGGACTGCCCATTTGGGCCGAAGGCATAGCCGGGAAGAAGGTCCAGCTGAGACAGGTACATGTCCTGGAGATTGCGCTCGATGCCCCGGGTCAGCACCGATTCGGTGCTGGTCCGGAGGGAGCGCAGGACCATTGCCGGCTGCTCGTCCATCCACGTGGCGAATGCCAGCGTATCGCCGCTCGGGGAGAGCCGGGGCCGAACCGCCCCGTTTTCGCGCCGGGTCACCTGCGAAATCTCGCCGGACTGCACGTCGACGCGGCCGATCTGCCACGTCTCGCGGCGGAGGGGACGACTCCCGCCTTCTT
>JBDGQN010000308.1:1358-4112 GCA_042219055.1 Salinibacter sp.
ACCCAGAGCTCCCCCGTCCGCAGCGACGCGCTCCGCCGCACCGCAATGTGCTCCCCGTCCGGCGCCCACGTGGGAGAGTTGAGCACGACCCCGGTCTCGTGGCTAATCTGCCGCGGATCCGTCCCGTCCGCCTGCATGACCCAGAGGTTGTCGCTCCCGCTGCGGTCGGAGATGAAGGCAATTCGGTCGCCGGTGGGCGAGAAGCGAGGCTGGCTGTCGAAGGGAGAGCCGCCGGAAATCGAGTCCGAAGGGAACATGGTCGTGAGCCGCGTCGCCTCACCTCCTTCTACCGGCAGCGCGTACAGGTCGCCGAGCAGGTCGAAGACCAGCGTGTGTCCGTTGGGCGCTACGTCCACCGACATCCACGTGCCCTCTCGGGTCTCAACCTCCACCTGCTGCCCTGGATGTTCGGATCCTGATGTCTGACAGCCGAGGAGCAACCCTCCTTCGACGAGCAGGCTCAGAATGATGAGAAATGCCAGCGGTCGAATGTGTGCCACGATACACCTCTGGATTTTAGCACCTGGGAGCGGGGACCGCGGTCCTTACAACTCAATGGTTGCCTCCAAACTGAAGGACCGGGGCGTTCCGGGAAACAGGGCGACCTGGCTGATTCCTCCGATAAAGTGTCGCTCGTCGAAGACATTGTTGACGTTGAGGGCCAGATCCACGTTTCGCCACTGATAGTAGACCGCGGCGTCGACGACCGTGTAGGAGGGCAACGTCGTTTGGTCCGGTGTCCTTCGGTCACCCACGAAGGAGAGCCCGCCGGCAACGCCCAGATCGATGGGCAGGATGTCATACCGAGTCCAAAGCCCCAGCGAGTTCTCGGGAGCGTTCGGAAGAGACAGGCCCTGTTGTTTCGGATCCGTGTGCTCTGAGATCTCCGTGAGATTGTAGGAGTAGTTCGCCACTAGACTCCAGTTCGGCTGGAGGCTCCCGATCACATCCACCTCCACGCCCTGACTCGTGACTTCCCCAGCCTGTGTGAACTGGAACGTTTCCGACTCGGGATCTCGGACCAGCACGTTTTGCTTCAGAATGTGGTACCCCGCAATCGTGGCGTTCAGGCGATCCTGAAACAGGCTAATTTTGGATCCTCCCTCGACCTGCCAGCTCCGCTCGGGGTCGAACGGCCCCCCAAAGCTTTGCAGGTTCGCCGCCTGCGGTTTGAAGCCTTCGCTGTAGCTCCCGTAGAGAGACACGTCGGTCGTCGGCTGGTAGATGAGGCCGCCTCGGAGCGTAAACGCCTCGTGGTTCGATTCGGGGCGCTCCGTCTCGCCGTTGATGGTTCGGGTCTGACCTGCGTGGAAGTCGTCGAACCGTCCGCCCAGCATGACCTTTAGCGACGGCAGCAGGGTGACGAGATCCTGGACATAGACCCCGAGTTCGCGCTCGTCAATCTTGATGTTGAAATTGAGTCCAAAGCTGCGATTGCTCGGGTTGATATTTCCGTATTTTGGATTGAACACGTTCAGGGGTGCTACACCCTGCGATGCCCACTTCGCATTCGTATCCCGCCCTCCGAATAGGGCATCCCCACCGACGAGAATCTTGTGCTCGATCGGGCCGGTGGAGACGTTTCCGATGAGATTCACGTTCGTGGCGTACGACATGTTGTCGAACTCCGAGGCCCTGAACTGCCGCCCTAACATCGTGCGGCCATTGACCTCTTGAATCCCACGAGGCTCGTGATAACCCTCGTCGTAGTTCCCGCGCCCGGCTCGGAAAATGTTTCTCGTACGCCAGGAATCGCTGAACCTATGGTTCAGACTCAGCTCAGCGGTATATCCAGACGCATCGGCGTAGTCGCTCGGCTCGTTGGCGGTCCACTCTATGGGCAACGCATCCAAATTGCCATTCGGAGCCGCAATCCCCCGGTTCCGCTGGCCGTCACGGTTGTCCTGGTAGTAGGTGCCCTTTAGCATAATCTGCGTCGCAGTGCCGGGCGTCCAGGTGAGCGCAGGGGATATCTGGAAGTTCGTAAATTCCTGGTGCCGCCGAAAGCTGTTCCGGTTTTCGACGGCTCCCGTCAGTCGATACATCAGATTACCGCCCCCGAAAGAGCCTGTCAGGTCCGCGGAGCCCTGGATCCGGCTGTAACTTCCGCCCGTGATCGAAAGGCGACGCACGGGTTCGGCCTGCGGATCTTTCGTGACGACGTTAATCATTCCGCCGGGCTCAAGCTGGCCGTACAGCACAGAGGCAGGTCCTTTGATAACCTCCACGCGCTTGACATTCGTCATTTTGGGATTGACGAATGGGTCGTATCCGCTCGCCTTCAGACCATTGTAGAGCACCTCGAAGGAGCGAAATCCCCGAATGGTGAAGTCCTGGTAGGTGGAGAAGGCATTGACTCCGCTCACGTTGCGGAAGACATCTTTCAAACGCTCTGCCCCCTGGTCCTCCAGAAAATCGCCCGTGATCACCTGAACGGACTGCGGAATGTCCTGGATTGGGGCACTAAACTTGAGACCTGCACTCGACACCTTGGAGGCGTACTTGCGATAAGCCAGAACTGTAACCCCTCCGGCCTCAACGGCTTCCTGCGCAAGGGAGATCTGGAGCTGCGTGCTCCGCCCCTGGCGGATACGAACCTCGCGTTGAACCGTCTGGTATCCCACGAAACTCGCAACAACGGTCTGCGTCCCGACCGGAACATCCCGAATCTGGAACTGCCCATTCGGAGCCGTTGAGGCGCCAAGGTCAGTGTCCTCGATTCGTACGTTCACCCCGGGAAGTGCCTCCTGGGTT
>JBDGQN010000308.1:4122-4876 GCA_042219055.1 Salinibacter sp.
CTCGACCCTTCAAAATGCCTGTCTGTCCAAGCACCTCAGCAGGTGTAAAGGCGAGGAGTAGAAAAACGACAAGGAAAGAGCCAGCACGGCGCAAACGTCGTACGAAGGTCATGGTGGGACGAACAGTTTGTGCTGTGGGAAAAGAGATTGGACACTTTTTTCACTCTATAAATAAATTATTAGACTGTCAAGTCCAGATCCAAAACTCTCCTCCTGCACCATAGTCCTGAGTCAGAACTCGTAGGACAGAATGCTCTTGACCGTCACTCCATCGCTGGCGTCGGTGAGCCCAAACCCGGCTCCAAGATGCCACTCTACGTCGCCGATCTCGAAATCCACCGTCGGGAACACGTAGTGGGTCTGCTCCGAGGTCGGTTCAAAGCCGCTGAACTCTCCGGCCTCCCCGTGAAGCTCCAGGCCGGGGCGGACCGCCTCGATTCCCCCGTAGTATATGCCCCCGGCATATTCAAACTCTACGCCTTCCTCAATCTCCTCTCCGCTCGTCACCTTCTCGAAAATGGGATTCAGGCGGAGGTTGAAGTCCCCGAGTGCTCGTTCGAGGATGAGACGGACTTCGAGCGTCTCGGAGCTTTTGTGCGAGGAGCGCGGCACGTAGTACTCGACATATACGGCGGGGTCGAAGAAGAACGTGCCCTCCTCCGCAAAGCGGTACCGAAGAAAGACGGCCCGCGAACGGGTGTGGGAAAGTGGCTCTCCTTTTGGATCCTGAAAGTCAAGATACCCCGCAATCATG
>JBDGQN010000308.1:4886-10050 GCA_042219055.1 Salinibacter sp.
CGCCGAAGAACGAGCGCGTGCCGCTACTCTGGGCGACGTACGAGTTCCACAACACCGCCTCGACCTCTCCCTGCTCGGCCGTGTCGTACCCGTAGACTTTGTACAGCTGGGCTTTACTTTCAGCGCTCAAAAAAAGTGCCCAAAGGCCTAAGAGGAGTACACAGCGCACTACGATGGCAGATCGAGAATAGGACATCGCGTTCGGTCGGGTGTTGTTGGGTGGGGAACAGATCGATTCAACCATGGCCGGGACCGGTGCCCAGCGCCGACGTTGCTTGCCGACCGCAGCGGCTGATCAAAATACCAGTGTCGGTCTGAGTGTCGTGGTGGGAGGGATTGAGAGCTGCTACGGGCTGGCGGTAGTTCCTCGGGAGCGCGGTGTTGTCGCACAGAAAGGCCCCAAGAACTGCACCCGTTTGGGTCTGCGTGCAACCGTAAGGAGCTGCACAACCTGGCGCTCTGCCTCGTGTAGTTGGCCCTGCACCGCAGGAGCCGTTATGTTCCACTTCCACACCATTTCGACAAAAACGCCGGAGAAACGGCCACCCCTCTTCGCTTTGATCCTTCCCGGGATGCTCATGCAATCCGTGGAATCGAAATCACTATGTAAATTAATTTGCTAAACGTAAGCTACTGTCCGGCGGGGAGAGAGTCAAACTCCTGCCCGGTCGTTTCCAAGTCGCAGGGGACGATCTCGACGTTGCACCTCTTCGTCGCGCTGAGCTTCACCTCGGGCACGATCCGCCGCATCTCGATAGGTACAGGACCGTCGCACACTTGTCCCACCGCTGTCCGCTATTCCTGGACGAACAATCCAGAAGCAGCCAATCTCTAGGTGGCATGTCAAGACCGTGAGACGGCCCTCTGATCAGATCGGGATCGAATCGGGAAACCATCGGGTCCACCGCTTCGAGTTGTGATGACAGATCTGGTGCCCTGAAGTACGTTCTCGACCCACATGAGCCGGATTCGGTCGTTCCGCCTGGAGGGACGGCCGGATTTTAGAGGGACTGAGTCAGTCAACTTCCTGTCGGTCCCCGACTACGGGCTAGATCTGGAGGCCATGCGCTCCGACTACGGCTTTGAGCTGAAGGGCCTGAAAACGCGCGGCCTCTACGACGACATCGTCGTTTTGTGTACTCGGATCACGGCGGTCCGCCCTCCCGCGCAAAGGACTACCCGTACGACTGCGGCGTTCGCGTGCCGCTAATCGTGCACGTGCCCCAAATGGCGCACCGCATTGGTTTGCGACAGTTTTCCCAGCGGGGTCACTCTGGCTATCAGGCATGGGCCCGGCTCTGCCACGAGTCCCCCGACCGCTGTCCCTCCGAATACGCGCGACGGTTCGGGCCCAAACCGACCGAACACCTGTTCAGCATTCGGAAGGACCCTGGGGAGGTGACCAACCTTGCGGGCGAGAGGGCCCAAGGCCCCCGGGACCGATCCTCAACGCACCGTCGCGGGGGTCGTGAAGGCCTTCTGGTCGACAGACTGAGTCTCGCCGCCGATCTCGAAGGTTCCCTCTAGCTGGACGTTTGCCGCCGAACGCGCAACGCGGACTTCAATCGTGCCGGGCTCCACGACGTAGTTCATGTCCCGGTCGTACAGCCCGAGCAGGTTTACCGGGAGGTGAAACGTCACCGTCTTGGCGGCTCCTGCCTCGAGGCGCACCCGCTTAAAACCGCTCAGCTCCTTCACCGGCTTCGTGACGCTCGAAATGACGTCGCGCGTGTAGAGCTGGACGACCTCCGTTCCCGCCCGATCGCCGGTGTTCTCGACCCGGACCTCGACGCGCACGGTGTCCCCCGCCTGAACCGTCTTCGGTGCCACCTGAAGATCCGAGTACGCGAAGGAGGTGTAGCTGAGGCCGTGTCCGAACGGGAAGAGCGGCTCGGCGCTCGAAAACAGATAGCCCCGACGCGCGGAGGGCTTGTGGTTGTGGTAGGCGCGCAGGTGACCGGCCGAGCGGGGCATCGTCACCGGCAGGCGTCCGCCGGGATCCACCTTGCCGAAGAGCACGTCGGCCAGAGCGTGCCCGCCTTCCTGACCGAGGTACCATCCCTGCAGAACGGCGTCCGCCGTGGAGGCAATGTCCCCGATCGCAAGGGGGCGTGATCCCTGCACGAGCACAATCGTGGGCGTGCCCGTTTCCTTGACGGCCCGGACCAGTTCCGCCTGCGGCCCCACGGGCTCGAGGCTCGCCCGGTCGCGGAGGTGATTCTCGCTCCAGGCCTCTCCCCCGGTCGCCTCGTTCCCTCCGAGCACGAGCACGGCGACGTCACTGTTGCGGGCCACTTGTACGGCTTTCGTCCGGCGTCGAGCGTTCGACTCGGCACTGGCGCGCACCACCGGGTCTGAACGCCAGCGGGTGACCGAGCGGGTGCTGTCGAAAACGGTGCCGGTCGCGTCGGTGAACGTGGAGTCCTCCGTGATTCGGACGCCCTCCGCGTACTGCACGCTCGCCTGCTCCCCGAGGTGGGTCCGCAGGCCTTCGAGGGGACTCGCGGTACGGGGAGGCTTGCCGCTGTAGCCTCCGAGGAGAGCTTCCCCGGCGTGCGGCCCAATCACGGCCAGCTGGTCGATCGACTTCTCGGTCAGAGGAAGGACCCCGTCGTTCGTAAGCAGCGTGAGTGCCTGCCGGGCGGCCCGGAGGGCCAGCTTCTCCTGCCGGTCGCGGCCCGCAACCCGCTCGGCCCGGTCCGGATCCACGTACGGGTCTTCAAAGAGCCCAAGCCGAAACTTGGCGCGGAGGATGCGGGCGGCGGCCGTGTCGACGAGCGCCTCATCGACCCGCCCGGCGCGGACCTCCTCCACCAGCTTCGGGTAGGCGTTTGGGTCGGGCAACTCGATGTCGACTCCGGTCTGGAGTGCTTTGTGACCGGCAGCCGTGAGGTCGCCGGCAACCCTGTGTAGGGTATGGAGCTGCCCGATGGCCCCGTAGTCGGAGACCACGATGCCGTTAAACCCCCACTCCCCGCGGAGGATGTCGCCGAGCATGTGCCGGTTCGCGTGCGACGGGATGCCGTCAACCTCGTTGTAAGACGCCATCACGGCCCCGGCACCCGCTTTTTTAATGGCGGCCTCGAACGGGAACAGCAGCATCTCCCGGAGCTCCCGCTCGCCCATGTGCGTGGTCCCGACGTTCATGCCGCCTTCGGGCGTCCCGTGCCCGGCCATGTGCTTGAGCGTCGCCATGACGTGGTCCTCTCCTATACCGGGCCCTGCCCCCTGAAAGCCTCGAATCATTTCCATTCCAATTTGCGCCGCCAGGTACGGATCCTCCCCGAGCGTCTCGCCGGTGCGTCCCCACCGGGGGTCCTGCACGATGTCGACGACGGGCGAGAGGACGTGTTGAGCCCCCCGTGACCGGGTCTCCGCCGCGACGCTCGTGTAGATCGTCTCCATCAGTTCGGGGTTCCAGGTGCCCGTGAGGGCAATGGCCTGCGGATAGCTCGTCGCACCAGTTGCATTCAATCCGTGTAGCGCCTCCTCGTGGAACAGGACCGGAATGCCCAGCCGCGTCTCCTCCACGAACCAGCGCTGAACGCGGTTTGTGTAGTTCGCAAGCTCGCGCGGCCCTCGACTCCCGATGGCAGTGATCTGCCGCTCGCTGGGCCGAGCCACCTCGCCAATTCCATGGGGAAAGAGGGCCTCCGCAGAGTCGGGCCGGAAGCGTCCCTGGTCGTCGAAGAGTTTGCCCCGGTAACTGAGCCATCGGGCCTGTATCTGGGCCACCTTCTCCTCAAGGGTCATCCGGCTCAGCAGGTCCTGCACCCGGGCCTCCACCGAACGGGTCGAATCGAGGTACAGCGGAGACGAGCTGGGCTGCTGTCCCCATGCCGTGGGCGCTTCCAGAAGAAGAACGCCACTCAGTAGAAATACGAAGAGCGCGAGACGCCAGGGAGTCTCCGTGGGGAGAGAGAAGCGAGACATACAATCGGGGCATCTGTGATGTAGATCGATGCGTCCTGCAAAATGCTATTTCATTATAGAAAAGTCAACCCAAACCGAACACGTCGGCCGACACGTCTCGACCGATGAGGCCCGAATCAAGCGCCGACGCCTCTCCCGACGTCGGTGCCGGAGACGGCCCTGCTTCCCCCAGTGCTATTTAGGCGGAGCGCTCTCTTTCAACGCCTCGACGGCTCCGGAAACAAATTGCGAACGAGAATCATTTTGATAACCACTTTACACCATGTATAAACTTTTGTCAAAGATAAATGAAAAAAACATCTCACGCTGAGCCCCGAGTCAATTCTGAACGTGTCGATCACATTCTCGAGCACTACGTGACGATGGCCGAGGCCATCGGCACAATGATGGCCCCGGTGATGGAAGTGGCCGTCCACGACCTCCGTCAGCCCGAAGAATCGATTATCGCCATTTACAACGGCCACCTGACGGGCCGGGAGGTGGGCGACGGGGCTACCGATCTGGGGCTTCGCCGCCTGCGCGGCGAAGACCTGCCGGACAAGATGATTGGCTACGCCAACGAGAGCCCGGACGGGACGAAGATGAAATCCTCTTCCCTGGCCATTCGCGACGACGAGGGGGAACTGATTGGCGCTCTTTGTCTCAACCTCGACATCTCCTACTTCGAGCAATACGGCAAATTCATCGAGCGCCTCATTTCCACCCACAAGAGCGACCACATCGAAGACGGGGAGGATTTTGGGGCCACGACGCCCCGAGAAGACATTAAGGATGCCATCGACCAGATCCGAATCTCGAAGGGGTGGATGGGACAATCGCTCTCCAACGACCAGAAGCGGACGGTCGTGGAGCACCTCTACCGACAGGGCCACTTCAAGAAGCGAGGGGCCGTCACCATCATGGCCGACCTGCTGGGCCTGACGCGCCCCTCAATCTACAACTACAAAAACGACTACGTGGACGAAAACGCATCGTCAAACGGTACCCACATCGAAGACGACGCCGAGTAGCGTGTGCCCCGCGCCCCCAGTCCGCTGTGAGTCGTCAGACGTCACGGGTGTGCCGCGCCGGGCGTTTCGCCGAACATAAACTGCTGCAGCAGGCGATGGAAGTGGTGCGTGCCCACCTCGCCGCTCGGCGAGTAGCGGCCCCGGTCGTAGAGACGGCTCTCCACGCCTTGTTGCACCTGCTCCACGATCTCCTCGTCCTCCAGCTCCACGCGGTCGAGCCC
>JBDGQN010000309.1:0-4878 GCA_042219055.1 Salinibacter sp.
GGCCTCCGTGTGTGGGACATGCACATTCATCTTCCGCAAATGGTATTATAGCGTCGGCTTGATCAGAACGACAATTTCGACTATTGTACAAATACGTACTTCGTGGTCGGACCTCAATAGAACGTCCTTTCGGTTGATTCCAAACCAGTTGCGAGTGTGGGGCGAAGAGTAGGGGAAGGATCTGATAATCACTGTCTTAAATTGATTGGACACTGTGCAGATGGAAAACAATGAACGTGTGACCATCAGTGATGTCGCCGAACAGGCCGGAGTCTCAACGGGGACTGTTTCGGCTGTGCTTAATGGAAAGTCCTCCGTGCGAAAGGAGACGCGGGACCGGGTGGAAGAAACCATAGAGGAGCTCAAGTATCGCCCGTCCCCCTCTGCGCGCAACCTGGGCTCCTCCCGTGCGGGGAAACGGGGCAAAAGTGAAAAAATTGGTGTCATCCTGAAAGAAATAGGCAACCCTTTTTATACGGATTTGATTTTGGGGGTGCGTGATTTTATGAATGACGAAGGATACGACGTTTTTGTCAGTACATCCGAAGGGGGGTATAAAAAGGAAAAAGATGTGATAGGTGCTTTCCAGGATCGGGACCTGGATGGCGTAATTGTTGCCCCAATTCTCAAAAAAGATGCGGACATCTCGCATCTGTTTTCGTTGCGTGAAAATGAGTACCCCTTTGTTCTGCTCGAAGACGTGCGTGGATTGCGGGCCAGCGTCGTCAGTATCGACAACGTCCGTGCAGCGGAACTAGCCGTGCGTTATCTGATCGACCACGGACACGAGCGGATCGTACACTTCTCCGGCCCCCGCTATTCAAAGCATACGCGGGACCGTGTTCGAGGCGTGCGGAAAGCCTTCAGTGAGTCGAACATTCAGTTTACGGAAGATGTGATCATCTCGACGGGGGCTCGTATGGAGGATGGGTACCAGAAGGCCAAGACCCTTTTTGAGGATCAATCGGAAAACGGATTTCCGACGGCTGTTACGTGCTTCAACGATCTCGTGGCGATGGGGGTAATGCGCGCCATTGAAGAGGCCGGACTGGACGTACCGGGGGACGTGTCGGTAATCGGTTGTGATGACATCCAGCCTGCCCAATACCTATCCGTTCCGCTCACGACGGTACAAGCCCCGAAGCGGAAAATGGGTCAGGTAGCAGCAAAACTGCTACTCCGTCAGATCGAATCAGACGAGTCGGTTGACCCGAAACAAGTCGTTCTGGAGTCGGAACTCGTCGTGCGCGACTCGACCGAGCCGATTGCGGATCAGTGATCGGCATACTCGCAGTTTGGAATCAAGCATCACGGGGATATCCCTTCTGCAAGGACCGGGCTGCAATCGTGGTCTGTCAGCCCCAAGGACGCTTCCATCCGGTTGCGGAGACGCTTGTGACTCTACGTCGCGCCTCCCAACTTTGAAAGGATCCTCCGAACAACCGCCGGATTGTCATGCCTGATGCCGAGTTAGAGAGGGCCGATCTGACCGAAGAGTTCCTGTCCTCGCTGGATCGGCTGGATGTTGGGTGGACCTGCACCGATCGCTCAGGCCTTGCAGCAGCACTTTCGGATGTGATCGAGCCTCCAGCGGTTGGGGTCTCGCTCCCATTCGAGGGACTTGATCTGGAGGCTGTAGACGTGACCCTGCATCCGACCCCCGCCGAGCTTTCGGACGCGAAGACGGGGGTAACCGCCGCACCGATGGCGATCGCGTCCTATGGGTCAATTGTAATTCAGAGCGGCCCCGATGCTACTGAGATGGTCAGCCTTTTCCCTGACCGTCACGTGGCGGTGCTCCGCAGGTCCGATATTGTGCCGGACATGACCGCGGCGTTTTCTCAACTGGGGCCGGTGTTCCGAGAGAACCCGGTAAGTGCCATTTTGGCCACGGGACCCAGTGCGACGGCCGACATGGGGGACCTCGTGAAGGGGGCCCACGGGCCGAGATCGGTGGAGATCGTCCTGGTAGAGGATCTGTAACTGCAACGAGACTCGGCACCAAAGACGTCTGGAATATGAGACGCACTCGGCGCCGAGAATTTATTCTTCGACATTCTCTCTCGAAAAGAGCCTCGACCGTGAATGTCCCACGCTAGCGCCACTGCTGACGACATTCGACGCTTAATGCAGGCGGAAGGAGACGCGGTGGCTGAAAACACACAGGGGTTCAACCAGGGCCGGTACTCGTCGGTCGAGAGCCTCGATGACTACGAAGGCCTCAAAGATCGGGCCCGGGCGATCAAAGAGGACGCGATCGAGCGACTGCCGGAACTCGTCGATCAAGTTCGTGAACGCATTGAGGCCCGGGGCGGGGCGGTGTATCTTGCCGATGACGCGGCAGACGCCAACCAGTATATTGCGGATGTGGCCGAGGGGAGCAGCCGCCTCGTGAAAAGCAAGTCGATGACCAGTGAGGAAATTGAGCTGAACGAGCATCTTGAGTCGGCGGGCGTCGAGGTCATTGAGACGGACCTGGGGGAGTGGGTTCTCCAGCTCGCCGACGAAACCCCGTCACACATTGTCGCTCCGGCCATTCACAAATCACGGGAGGCGATCGCTGACCTCTTTAACCATCGGTTTGAGACGGAGGAGCCGCTTGAGACCGCCGAGGAGCTCACCCGTTTTGCCCGGAAAAAGCTTGGGGAGCTCATCCAGCACGCCGACGTCGGCGTGACCGGTGCAAACTTTATCACGGCGGACAGCGGGACGCTCGCGCTCGTCACGAGTGAAGGCAATGCCCGCAAAACGGCACTGGTGCCGCCTACGCACGTCGCAATCGCGGGAATCGAAAAGATCGTGCCCACGGTGGAGGACCTGCAGCCGTTCGTGGAACTCATCGGACGGTCGGGGACGGGGCAGGACCTCACCTCTTACCTCTCCCTCCTCAGCCCGCCCGTCCCCTCGCCAGTCCCCGATTTCGACCATCCGGACGAGCCGCTGGAGGGGGGTGACCGGGACTTCCACCTTGTGCTCCTCGACAACGGGCGGACGGAGATGCGCGACGACCCGCAGCTCCGCGAGACGCTCTACTGCATTCGCTGTGGGGCCTGCGCAAACTCCTGTGCCAACTTCCAGCAGGTGGGAGGGCATGCGTTCGGCGGGGAGACCTACTCCGGGGGAATCGCGACGGGGTGGGAGGCGGGCGTCCACGGCCAGGACTCGGCCGCGTCGTTCAACGACCTCTGCACCGGCTGCACACGGTGCGTGAACGCGTGCCCGGTGAAGATCGACATTCCCTGGATCAACGTCGTGGTGCGGGACCGCATCAATCGCGACGCGACCCCGAACGCAGTCGACAGTCTGGCGAGCGGCCTGCTGCCTGATTCGGAGCCGAATGCTGTTCCTCTCCTCCGAAAAGGCATCGCCCACTTCGATACGTTGGCCCAGTGGGGGTCCCGGCTCGCCCCCCTCTCAAACTGGATTGCGCGCCGACCGACCGTCCGCCGGCTTCTCGACCGCACCGTCGGCATCGATCGGCGGCGCGAACTGCCGTCGTTTCAGTCGACGAGCCTCCGGTCCTGGTTTGACGGGCGGGCGGCCTCATCGGACGGCGATCCGGACGTTCTCCTCGTGCCGGACACCTACACGAATTACGTGTGGACGGAACGGGGCAAGGCGGCTGTGCGGGCGCTGGAGGCGGTGGGACTCACGGTGGGACTGGCGGACGTTGGAGGCGTAGGCCGACCGGCGTTGTCGCAGGGCATGGTCGCAACGGCGACGACACGAGCGGAGGCGGCCTGGTCGGCGCTGGAGTCGCACGTGGACGCGGGGCGACCCCTCGTATTCGTAGAGCCCACCGATCTCTCGATGGTCCAGCGCGAATACAAGAAGCTCCTTCCGGACGCTCAGGCGCGGCAGCTGGCAGACGCGTGCCGGGACGTGATGTCGGTCATCCGGGATCGGCTGGACGAGGCCGATTCCACACAGCTGACGACCGGGGCGGGGCAGTCGCTCGTCTATCACAGTCACTGCCAGCAGCGGACGCTCGGACTCGAGGGGCCCACGGTGGATGTGCTGAGGCGGTGCGGGTTCGACGTGTCGACAACCTCCGCGGAGTGTTGCGGCATGGCCGGATCGTTTGGCTACAAATCGAAATACTACGAACTCAGTATGCGGGTGGGGCAGGAGCTTGAGGAGGAGGTACAGGAGCTTGCTTCCTCCGGAGCGAACGTTGTTGCGAGCGGCGTGTCCTGCCGGGAGCAACTGGAGGCCCTGCTCGATCAGCCCGTTGTCCATCCAGTTCAGCTACTCGCGTAGATTCTTTGTGTCTCGATGAGTGACTCTGTCGCCGACGCACAGCAGACCACTGAGGACCCGGCCGTCGTTCCACGGCACCTGCTGTGGCCATTCATTTTGCTCACCAGTTGCTTTGCCTTTTGGGGACTGGCCAACAACATGACCGACACGCTCCTGGCCGCCTTCAAGCGGATCATGAGCATGTCGGATTTCCGCACTTCCTGGGTCCAGGTTGCCTTTTACGGGGCGTACGGGTGCCTGGCCCTGCCCGCGGCCCTCTTCATCCGGAAGTATACCTACAAGTCCGGGGTGCTCCTCGGATTGGGCCTGTTCAGCCTGGGGGCGTTGCTCTTCTATCCGGCCAGCCTGACGATGAACTACTTTCATTTCCTGGCGGCCCTCTACGTGCTGGCCAGTGGCCTTTCGATCCTGGAGACGAGTGCGAATCCGTTTATTGTGGCTCTGGGGCCGGAGGGAACAGGCACTCAGCGTCTGAACCTGGCCCAGTCGTTCAATCCGCTCGGGTCGATTGCGGGGGTCGTAATCAGCCGCGAGTTTATTCTTTCCGACCTAAACCGGGCAGGGGCCGAGGAGCGGGCCGAGATGAGTGCGGAGGCGCTCCGTCAGATGCAATCCGCA
>JBDGQN010000031.1:0-11866 GCA_042219055.1 Salinibacter sp.
TGTGTTGGGATGATTAATCTGCACTTCCGTGCCCCGGCTCGCCGCCTGGGCGGCCCCAGTCGTGAGCGGCCCTTGCGCCACGGCGTAGTTCGTCTCTCCCGACGGTCCCTTCAAGGGGGTCCGCAGAAGCACTCCGCCGGAGAGCGAGCGAGCGTCGCCTAGGGACGATACGGTGACGTCCACCTGGCTTCCAGGCCCACTAAAGGGATCCAGGGTGGCCGTCACAAGCACGGCCGCTGCGTTCCGCGACTCCAGCATCTCCGGCTTCACGTTCACCCCGAACTCGCGCAGCATGTTGGCAATGCTTTGCACAGTGTACGCGGCTCCCTCTCGGCCCCGAACCCGATCCCCGGTCCGGTCGAGTCCAACGACAAGTCCATAGCCGGTGAGCTGAATGGGCGAGGCCCCTTTCAGGGACACCATCGTTTTCAGCTCGGTAGTGGCGGCCGTCGTCGTCTGGCCCTGGGCGCCCGGTCCCGCGGCGGCCTGCGACGTGTCCGTCTGCGCGGCAGTCGGAGAAGGTGTCGAGAGGCCAATGATCAGCCCCACAGCCAGCACAAAATAAAACCGTGAAGCGAGATCCATAGCGAAGAGGTCAAATCACAAGGTCAAAACGTTCTAGGCCCGCACGTTTCGGACGCGGGGCCGCTGCAATAATACTAATGCGGTATTTCAACGTGCACCTCTGCTCCGCAACGTTCACGTAGAGACGATCGGCTGATCGTCCCTACAACGATATATGATGCATATTTTACCGAATTTGCTGATCTTGGCGACCATCGGAAATCTGAATAGCGATTATAAGCAGATTTTATGACGCCGAATGTTCAGGGTACAAGTCCTGCTCCTCGCGGATTACTGGAGTCCCAGAAAAATGCTGATTCCCAACAGCACGGCGGATCCAGCCTTGAGCAGGAAGCCCTTCGAGAAGAATCCGTTGTGCCGAAATCCCTCCTGGTTGTACTTGATCTTGGCGTCAGCAATCTGGTACGACAGAATGGTGTTATCGTAGCGGATGTCACTGGGCCGCACAATCCCGGACACCTTCATGATGTGGGTCTTTCCGTTCACCGTCAAATTCCGCGTCCCCTTCACCACTAAGTTTCCCGCCTGATTTACCTCTACAACCCGGAGCGTGATGGTCCCATTTAGCGTTCCGCTCTGTGCCGTCTGGTTGCTTTTGTCGGTATTACTTTGAATCTGAGCGTTGGCGCCGAACTGGCTTTGGAGCCCTGGCCCCGTGGCCGAGCCGCTGCCGCTGATCGAAGAGTTGGAGCTTCCCTCGTAGCTGCTTTGACGCTCGGCAGAGGTCTGCTCGTCCAGAATCACCGTGAGGACGTCGCCGGGCTCTCTGGCCTTCGGGTCCGCGTAGAGCGACTGACTCTGGGCCCGGGCCGACCGCCCGACGAGGAGTCCCAAAGCGACGAGGCAGAAAACAGAGGCAAGGCGGAAATCAGTCATGGGGATCTCGGAAATCGGAAGAGGACACTGGCGACTCAAAGCGTTTCGACCCACTGGGCCGTGTCTTCTCCTGTGATGCGGGCGCGGTACATGGTTTCGAGTTCAGGACAGTGCACGCGGATGACTTCGTCGACGAAGCCAGGTTCGCGGGCCGTGCACGACAGCCGAAACACGAGGCGTCCCTGCCGAAAACGCATCCGGATCAAGGAGCCAATCTCGGTGGTGTAGGGCCGGCGCACGTCTTGTTTCCGAAGCACACGCCCTGCGCGGAGATAGCGCGCGGCCACGAGTGACTCCCGATCCGCCCGCCCCCACAGTTTGGAGGCTCGGAGTGGTTCCCCGGATAGATTCGACGTTTCGATCCATGCCGTTTCCAATTCGGAACGGGGAATGGTCTCGCCCTCCGCCACCTGGCTCTGGACGGTGACAACCGAGTCGAGTCGGGCCACCCGAAGGAGGGCCCACCCCGCTTCCTTCCAGGCTCCGTCGGCTCCCCGCGTGCGGAGGTCGACCTGAGCCAATCCCGTAGGCGTGCCTTCGCTGTCCGAAAACCGGAGCCGCAACGCCCTCGTGGTATCGAGATCGCCCCGAACCCGGCGGACCCGCACGTCGAGGTGATCGGCACTTCCGGGATAGCGGGCCGAGAGCACCTCGGTCGCCACCTTGCGCACCGTCGCGCGCGTGCTCTGGGCCTGTCCCGGCGCAGGAAGGCCGACGCCCCCTAGCAGGGCAGCAACGAACACGACGAGTGGGCAGCGCATCACGAAGAACGAAGGAGGAAAGCACGGCAGAGAGCCTATCGCTTCACGTTGTTGGCGGTTTGCATCATATTGTCACTGGTCTTCACCATCTTCGAATTTAGTTCATAGGTCCGCTGAGCCTGGATGAGGCTGGTCATTTCTTTGACGACCTCCACGTTTCCTTTTTCCAGAAAGCCCTGGCGAACGTTGCCCATTCCATTTCGCCCCGGCGCCCCTAGAAAGGGCTCCCCGCTCGCCTCCGTCTGCTCGTACAGGTTGCCGCCGACGGGCCGAAGCCCCGCGGTGTTGGAGAAGCGGGCCAACTCCAGTTGGCCGAGCTCGATCATTTCGGATTCCCCCTGCAACCGAGCGGAGACGACGCCTTTCTTGTTGACGTCAATCTCGACGGCGTCGGGCGGCACGTTAATGTTGGGCTGCACCTGCAACCCCGTCTGGGTGACGATGTTGCCCTCACTGCTCAAGGTAAACGTCCCGTCGCGAGTGTATGCAATACTGCCGTCCGACCGGCGCACCTGAAAAAAGCCGTCGCCATTGATGGCCATATGCAGGGCATTGCCCGTCTCGGTGAACCCCCCTTGCGAAAAGTTGCGCACCGTGGCAACTGCAGTCGCCCCGTGTCCCATCTGTAGCTCGGCCGGTTCGGCCCCTGTTCCCTCGCCTCCCCCGCCAGCCTGCACATTCTGGTAGAGAAGGTCCTTGAACACGACGCGCGAGCGCTTGAACCCGGTCGTATTGGCGTTGGCCAGGTTATTCGCGATGTTGTTTACCTTCGTCTGCTGAGCTTTCATGCCCAGCGCGGCGGTTTGAAGCGAGCGTGGCGGCATAAAGGGAAATACGCTATTCGATGCTCGTGAGAGGCAAAGGAAGTTACAGGTTTCCGAGGCTCTGCGTCGCGCGACGGAGCGTTGCATCTGTCGCACGAATGGCCTTCTGTTGCGCCCCAAATTGACGGGACGTCTCGATCATCTCGGTCATTTCCTCAATCGGGCTCACGTTGCTCGTCTCGACCTTGCCCTGTAGTACGGTCGGGTCCTCCATCGACTCGGGCTCCGAGTTTTTCGCGACGAACGCGGCCCCTTGCCGCCGCTCCATTTGCGCGGGATCATCGACCTGCACGACCCGAAGCGTCCCAACCTGATTTTGCCCGACGGTGATCGTTCCATCCTTGGCAATACTCACGTCCCCTTCCGCATTCACGGGAATCTGAATGGGCCCTCCTTCTCCCATCACCTGCTTGCCGCTGGGCGTCTGCAGGATCCCCTCCTTTCCGAGCACAAAGTGCCCGGCCCGCGTGTAGTGCCTCGCGTCGCTCCCCTCGGGACGCGTCACGAAAAACCCGTCTCCCCCCAGGGCTACGTCTAGCGGATTTCCCGTTTGCTTCAGCGCCCCCTTCGACATGTCGTTGGCCTGTCGCACGCGGCGGTCGCTGCGCGGCGCCCGCTGTGCATCGAGATGCTCGTTGAACGCTTCGGTAAAGAACCGATCGCGCTTGTAGCCGGTCGTGTTCGCATTAGCCAGGTTGTTGGCAATCCGTTCCTGATTGCGCTGCAGCGCGTTCATTGCAGCCGCGGCGTTCTCGAGACGGAGCAGCATGGGCCGAAAGGAGATTCGAGAAGAGCACGTTCAGGAATCAGTCACCCATAGTGCTCTTCAAAGAGCCTACCAAGAGGCACCGCAGACGGCTCTCGGGCAGAGATGCTTTTTCCGATCGGGGGGGCGGGCACAATTTTCCGTCCGTCGACGGCAGTTCCTGCCGTCTCCTCGATCCGTCCCCACCCGTGGGGCGACAGCCCTGAAGACACGAGCCGCTCCTCTACTGCAGCCTCAACCGGTCTCTTTTGGGAAAAAAGTTCTCCGGATCTGACAGAAGAAGATTGTCCCGGAGAGATTGCCCCACTATTGTCGACTTCGGTGGATTCGGGGAGATTTCTCGACTCCGCTACGCCCCCCGGGGAGTACTCGTGCTGCGGGCAGCATGACCTCGTTTTCTCGGCCCTCGCGTTCGCTCCCAGCGCTCCGCTCGAAATGACTCTACCTCAAGGGAATTGCTGGAGACTGCACTACGCACAAGGATAGCTGTCTGAGGCGGTCCACTCGGCTGCGGAGCCCACTGCGCGCGGACCGGCCTCTGGAGAGCGACTGCACTTGGATGTGAAAAACCGGAGCGGCGGTTCCAGTGCGAATTGACGTCAGCCTCTTCTCCCCCAGAGCCGCCCGTTTCAGCGTTCGTCTCCCTCGACGTCCTCCGTGCCCTCAGCTCGTGGCAGCCGGACCGTAAAACAAGAACCCTCTCCTTTCTCACTATCCACCTCGATGGTCCCGCCCATCCGCTGGGTCGCTTCCTGAGTAACCGCCAATCCAATGCCGGTCCCTTCATACTCGCGGCTGAGCCCTTCCGACGCCTGCCGGAACGGCTCGAAAAGACGATCCGTCTTCGAGGTCTCCATGCCGATGCCGGTATCTTCCACCTCCAGCATCACCCTCTCCTCCTCATCCGGGCAGACCCGCACGACCACCGAGCCCCCCTCCTCCGTGTACTTAATGGCGTTCGAGATCAGGTTGCGGGCCACGATCTGCACACCGCCCTCGCTGGCCATTGCCCGAAGGGGCGTGGTCTCGGCCTCTACCTTCAGGTCGATGTCGTTTTCGTCGGCTCGTTCCCGCAGCTCGGCGACGGCGCGCTGGGCTTCCTGAGCGAGCCGGACCGACGTGGACTCCAGATCCATCTCTCCGGCCTGGAGCTTTGAGAGGTTCAGCACCCCTTCCAACGTGTCCAATAGGCGTTGACCGCTGCGCTCAATCAGGCGGGCATACTCCTCCAGGGGGCCCGGTGTGGGAAGTTCACTGGCCTCGGTCCCGATGGCTTCGGCGAATCCGATGATGGAGGTGAGGGGGGTACGGATTTCGTGACTCATGTTCGCAAGAAAGGCCGACTTCGTGCGACTGGCCGTCTCGGCCTCGGCCCGGGCCGCTTCGGCCTCTTCCTTCGCCTGCCGGAGCGTTTCCTCGTAGTCGAGGCGGTCGAGCACGAGGGTGGCATAGGCGGCCAGCACCTCCAGGAGCCGAAGATCGAACGAGTCGATGCCGCCGACGTCAAGACTCCCCACCGAAATCAATCCATGCTCTCCCATCGGCACGTACGCCGTCCCCCGAATGTCGCCCCGCCCCTCGACGTTGTCGTTGGCGGAGAGATCCTCGTAGGCCCGGGTCTCACCGGCCCGGTACGCTTGTGCCGCCGGGGTGTCCCCGTCGAGATCGTACGCTGGACGCTCCGGCATGTGATTGCGCACCATGGACGGCACGCGGCTCGGCTCAAGCTGACCGTCCTTCGCGAAGCGGATCGTCGTCCCCGGATACCCGAGCGTGTCGTCCACTAGGGAGACGAGGCAGTCGGCCACCGCGTCTTTGCTCTCGGCGCGCAGCAGTTTTCCGGTAGCCGTGTAGAGGACCTCCACCTTCTGTCGACGCTCCCGAAGCCGTTGCTGCTGTTGCTTGCGCTCAACAATATTTCGACCGATTCCGACGGCGCGCCGCCCACCGTCGGGATGCTCCACGAGGTTCCACACGAACTCGTAGGGCGTGGTCGTCCCGTCTTTGTTCATGAGCGGCGCCTCCAGCTGCGCATATCCGGTTTCGAACCCCTCCTCGAGGGCCGCGATGGCGCGGTCGCGGGCCGATTCGGGAAAGAACTCGAGCGCACTCATGTCCTGGAGTGTCTCGTCGGTGTACCCGGTCACCTCACAGACACTTTCGTTCCATCGTCGGAACTGCACCTCCTCGTCAAAGACGAAAAAGAGGTCATCGATGCCATTGAGCATGCGGTCGGTGTATTCTCGGTAGCGCTCGAGCTGGAGACGACTCTGCTTCCGCTCGGTGATGTCGGTGACGGCGCCGTCATAGAACGTCGGCGCCTCGTCCCCCTCCTCTATGTTTTGGGTACTGAGCAGTCCGACGAACGTCGATCCGTCCTTCCGTCGGAACCGCACCTCGGCCCCATCGAGGCCGCCCTGTTCGGCCTCTCGCTGGTACAGATCCTCCCGCTCTTCGGCGTCGGCGTAGAGATTGGTCGGATCAACATCCCGCAACTCGTCGAGGCTGTCGTACCCGAACATCTCAACGAAGGCCGAATTGGCGTACACAATGCCGTCCTCCGGCGTCGACCGGTAGATGCCATCCGAGACGTTTTCGGTGACGGAGCTGAGCAACGCCTCCCGCTCTTGAAGGGTGTCTTCGATTTTTTTGCGGTCGGTGATGTCCTGAAGCGTGCCAACCAAGCGGGGGAGGCTCTCTTCAGAACCTCGGAGCTCGCCCTTTGCCCGCACCCATCGTTGCGTTCCCGTTTCCGAAACACATGGGACCTCCAAATCGAAGGAGGTTCCTTCGTCGAGACAGCGGTCCACGGCCGCCGCAACCCGCTCGCGGGCCGGGGGGGGATAGACGTCAAGGGCCCTTTCCCGATCGAGCTCCGCGTCCTGGGGAGCCCCTATCAGCCGGTAAAACTGCTCGGTGCCTTCGAGGGTGTCGGTATCCGGATCGTACTCCCAGCCGCCCACCTCGCCCACCTCCTGGGTACGCCGGAGGCGGTCTCGATCCCGACGATGCTGCCGGGTCACCTCTTCCGGGTCCGCCCTGTCGGCAATGAGGCCGTCGTAGCACCGAAGCTCCCCCTCCTCGCCGTGGACCGCGGTCGCGCTGAGGCGGCCGACGAATGACGACCCGTCTGTTCGCTGAAAGACAACCTCCCGAGTGTCCACGTGCCCGTGGTCTCGGAGGTGTGCCCAAAGATCCCTCCGGGCGGTCGGGTCCTCGAAGAAGTCGGACGGATCGGCCGCCTTTGCCGCCGCAACCGTGTCGTACCCAAACAGGTCGGCGAAGGCTCGATTGGCGTAGACCAGCCCCTCGTCGGGCGTCATCCGGAAGATCCCTTCCGATACGCCGGCGGTTCCTGCGGGGCCTCCCTCGTCCCACCCGTCGTCATCTCGGCGCAGGTCCAGCGCGTCGCTCCCCATCGCGGCGAGATCTTCGAGCCGCCGAAGGAGCTCCGACGACGGGGTCTGCGGAGCGGCATCGGCCACCCAGAGCGCCCCGACCCGAGGCCCCTCCGGCCCTGTGAGAGGCACCCCGGCGTAAAATCGGAGCCCCTCCTCCACCTGCGGATGATCGGCCCACCGCTCCTCCTTCGCCGCATCGCGAACCACCGTCGGTTCTGCCGACTGCACGGTGTGTGCGCACAAGCTCTCCTCCGGAGCGCGCGGTCGGAGATCCATGCCCACGGTAGCTGCGTCCCAGACCGTCGAGTCCCCGACAAAGCTGATTTTCGCGGTCGCGGTCCCGAACAAGGTGGCCGCAACCCGGACGATGCGATCAAGGGTGGGGGCCGTGTCTTGCCCCACGTAGCGCCGAAGAATTTGGGCCCGGGTCGCCTCCGAGAAGGCCCCTCCCGATACCCGGGGCGACGCCGAAGTTTCGGGAGACGCGGAGGAGCCGAAAGCCCTACTCATAATGTGCTTCTGGTGCTATGGAAAAGTTTGGAGACGAGAGATGATTTACAAGTGTCAACTCGGGCCGCCGTTCCTTCGGCTTGTGTGGGCTGTCCCTTCCGCGGTCCCATTTCCGTCGCGCGCGGACTTAGCGGCAACGACGTTCCGTCCGGACGACTCAACGACGTCCTCCCTCGAGACGTCATCGTCGATCGTAAATTCCTGGACAATCCCCCGGAGGTTACCGGTCAGATCACCGAGCTCTTCGGCGGCCTGCACGACCTCCTCGATGCCACGGGCCGATTCCTCCGACACCTCTGAGATGGCCTGGGCGCTCTCGGAAACTTGATCGCCCGTGGCGGCCTGCTGCTCGGTCGCCGTAGCGATGCTGTCGACCCGATCGGTGATGTTGCCCGTGCTATCGACGATCTCCTCGAACGCATCGGCCGCCTGTCCCGCCAGGTTGATTCCTGCGTTTACTTCACTGCGTCCTTGCTCGATCGCCTCGACAGCTTCCCCGGTCTCCTCCTGCACTGAGTGAACCATCTCTTCAATCTCGTCGGTGGCCTGTGAGGTGCGTTCGGCGAGCTCCCGCACCTCTTCGGCAACCACCGCGAAGCCCTGCCCAGTCTGCCCGCCCCCGTCCCCTCCTCCCGCGCGAGCCGCCTCAATCGCCGCGTTGAGGGCCAGAAGATTCGTCTGCTCTGCAATCTCGTCGATCGTCGCCACGATTTCGCCGATCTCTTCGCTCGACTCTTTCAGGCCGCTCACTGTCTCGGCAGACTGCTGAACGACCGATCCGATTTCGCGCATCTTGTCGACCGCCTTCATCACCACGTCGCCGTTCTCACGGGCCAACTCCCCATTTCGGCGCGCAGCCTCCGCCGTTTCGGTGGCGTTCTGCGCGTTGTCGTCGATCGTGCGGGCCATCTCCTCCATGGCCGCGGCCACCTCATTGGCCTGCTCCGCCTGCTGCTGCACCCCCGCGTTCAACTGGTCGGCGGAGCCTGCGAGCCGGTTGGCCACTGCGTCGGCCTGGTCGACTGCCTCGGACAGACGGTGCATGACCGCACGAATGTTTTGCACCGATCGGTTGAACTCCGTCTGGAGCCGCCGAATTTCCTTGGCCTGATCATCGCTTAGCTGCGTCGCACTGGATTGCGGACCGTCCTCCGCTCCAACCTCAACCGTGAGGTCGCCCTCCGCAAAGCGTTCTATCGCCTCAACCATCCGGTCGACCTCCTCGGCAAGGGCTTGATTCTTCTCTTCCTGTCGCTCCGCGAGCGCCTCGGCCTCGCGCTGAGCCTGCTGGGCCTCCTCTTCGCGGACCTTCACCTCCTCGATTCGGGTGCGAAGGGACTCACGGAGATTATCAACGGCCCGATAGACATCTCCAAACTCATCCTGCCGCCCGGAGCGCACTGAGCGATCGAGATCCCCCTCCACGAGTTCAGTGGTTTCGTAGCGTAGATCTCTGAGCGTGGTAATCGTGATCGTTCCCGTAATCGACCCGAGCGTCACGAATCCTACAAAGGTGGCCAGTCCACTGGCTACAGGATCTCTGGTAATGAGAACGGCCCCCACGATCATGACTCCCGTGAGGAAATACCAGAAGACGTACTTGGTTACAAATCGGTTCATAACGAAATCATGTCCTGTGCGTCGAAAACGAAGAACGAACACATAGCCGGCCGTCCCCCCGACGTTCGTTAAGCACTGGGTGTAGGCCTCGGCGCCCCCTGAGGAGAGGAAGCGTCCCCGACCGCACTGCTCTCTGCGCGCCTGAAGTTTTTCCGGACCCGGTATATGAAGTATACGAAGGGGACTTTTGCGGTCACGTCCATGTAGGTAATGATGACAGCGATTCCATCCTGTGTAACCAGTTGCAGACCTGGGCCGAACAGCCAGACCACAGGGTAGGCGATCCAGAGAAGACCGATGTAGTTCAGAAGAAGCCGCCCAAGGCGCCGCCGAGCACTCGACTGCTCCCATGCACTCCGACGGACGGGACCGTACAGCCCAACGAGCAGGGCAAGGTGGCAGAGCGACGAGGCCCCAAACGCAATCCATTGACCCGGCGGTGCTAAGACAATGGCCCCAACCCCAAAGCCAATCATCGCGACATCGGTCAGAGCAAGTCTTATAATGCGCTTCTTCTCAACCCCAGCAATGTATGCGGTGTAGCCGACGAGGAGAGGGGTCGTAAGAATCCAGTCGATATACCGAGGAATCGGTACGTGATACCCCTGGAACGTGACCGTGCCGACCTCGAACGTCATCAACAGATACATCAGGGCGGCCAGCCCGGGGATCGCGAATAAATACTTGAAGTCGAGTCCCACCTCGTTTCCAGAAAGAGCCAACGCAGGAGGAATCCCGGCAAGCATTCCGAGAGTCCCGACCGTGTATACGATTGTCATAGACTCCATAGGGATGGGGGCTTAAAGTCAGAGGGAGCTCAGAGTCAGAAGAATATCCAGGGGCCGAGAAGGACCGCTGGAAGTATATCCGAATCTCCTGGGCGCCAAAACCACGCATTCGTCCGGACCGCCGGAGGAAGTTGGATCGACTTCCCGTTGCGGTTATCGGTTGGCCGGGGCATCCCTTTAAATCCTACGCCTTCCCGCCCCCCATTCCGATCCGGCGTTCGAAGCGGCCGTCTTCGGAGAGAGGTCTCCCCGAATCCACCGAAGTCGACAGTCGTGGGGCAATCTCTCCGGGACAGTCGTCGTCCGTCAGATCTAGAGAATTTTTCCCCGAAAGAGACCGGTTGAGGCCGCATCACGTCCTGCGTCCCGCGGCCTCGCGCACGACGGTCATTCCGAGGGGGAAGACGGAAGACGCTCCCGCCAGTCCGAAAATGTGCGGCCGACCGCTCGGCCCTGACGATACTCCAGCGCACACGTGGTCCCGGCCACCGTGACGAGGAGCCTCCACCGCGGGCGTCTGTATGGATCCCGCCCCGTATGCCTGACCAATGGCTCCGAGGGGTCGTACCGGACTCTGAGCCCGAACGTCTTTCCGACGGCAAGCGTCCACGTCTTGTATTTCTTTCGCCTCTGCCTCTTTTCTCCCAGCGCCCGCTCCAGCAACGACGCAACGTCTGCCAGGGCCTGCGGGCGAAGGAAGGCGTGGCCGGCCCTGCGGAGGGGGCGATAGGTTGTGGACCCGTACGTGCCAACAAGTGCCCCCGGGCCGCTGCGTCGCCCTGTCGTGACCACCTCCACCTCCACTCCGCGACGGGTCCGGCCTGTGTTTAGATCCCGCACGTCCACGAGACGGAAGGCAATCCTCGCCGGTCGCCCGGACCGCAAAGAGACACGATCGAAGACCAGTTGATCGAGACGCGTGTACTCGACCGCCGTAACGCCCGAGCTGTCCGGTCCGGCCTTCGATTGTGACGTTGCCGTCGACGGACACAGCGACGCTGCGACCAGCCCCACGAGAGCAGCGTAGCGCAGAGTGCGACATCGGTCCGTGAAGGGGGCCGTTGACCCGTGCCAGAACCTTGATCCACTGAAGTACAGCATCGTCGAGGGGTCGATGTATTTTCCGGAGGTCTCTTTCCGCAGATGCGAGATGACCCTGCGGTCGGCTCTCAGGGGCTGTGTTTTAACGTCTGAAACGCTTTTCCCAACGTCCAGCCCTGTTCGTCTGCGCCTGCCCCGGCTCGCCCGTTCCATTCCGCACGACGGAACGCATCGGCGCTACGCAAGCCGTAAAGGTTCTGCGAACTGCCTCCGCCAGGGACGCAAGCGGTCCCCGGCGCTGCGAAGCAAGTACTCGTGGAGCGCTATGTCGTCTTCGGTGCCGAAGGCTTTCGACACCGACGAAAAGATGGTATTTTGAAAGCACTCGGTCACTTCGCTCCCAGCGCCGGCGCTACCCTTCGGTCGAAATGACTTGACCGCTAAGGAACCGCTTGGTTCTGCACCAACTCATGCAGCATTCAATGGGGTACGCCGTGACACGTCGCGGACACCATTCGCCGGTTCAAACCATCCAGACGCCCCGGACCAGCGCGTCCGACAGCGGCTCTTCTGTAACGTACCTCGTGGCGTGCCGGGTTTCTTCAACCTCCACACCCGCCCCCTCGTAGGCGCTTCCAATCGCTTCCGTACCGACCGCAAAAGAACGCGCTCTTCCCCGTTGCGTCGGGATGAT
>JBDGQN010000310.1:0-4091 GCA_042219055.1 Salinibacter sp.
TGACCGCACCGACCGCTCACAATCTGTACAACGATTCGGCGCAGATGGTATGATTCGGACGCGGGTAGGCCGTTCGAAATATCGTGTCGACGGACATCGTGAAGGAAATGGGTTCGGGCCGGCGGTCCCGGCCTCGTTTTGTCGAGGAGGGCGTCCCGAGCGCTCTGGATCTCTTCTAATCCATTTGCTCACCCACCGATTCCAGACACTCCGCGTACGACACGCGCCCACCTCTCTTCCCTCTCCGTTCCTACAGGCCGGCCCCACTCCGCTTCGTAACTTTTGGGACCACGGTTCTGAACCACCCTCAATCGAGCCCATGACTCGTCTACGTCTTCTCGCCGTTGTCTTCAGTCTCGTCCTGCTCGCGGGGGCCTGTGGGGAATCGCAGTCCGAGACGTCACCCGCCCGCCCGACTCCCTCCAGCGAGCGGTTGAGCGCACCGTGCAGTCGATGACCGACACGCGCGAACCCCTCGCCGCGACGATCGACACGCCGACCGTCGACAAGAGCACGTTCAAGTGCGTCTGCAAGCCCGTCGGCAAGCGGATGAAGCAGGTGAGCGCGAAGCGGGGATGGCGAATGCAACAGCTCGCCCGAAAATACCGAAATCCTGCCCACCAGCTCGACGTGGAGGCCAGGAAGCTCTATGAGCGGTTCGCCAAGTCGCCCGAGCTACCGACACGTGGATCCGTACGGTTCAAGAGAACACGGAGGGCTGGCGCTACGCCCGGCGGATCACCTCGTGCCTCGCCTGCCACGGGCCGAAGGAAAAGCGTCCTGCGTTTGCCGAACGGTTCCTCCCTCCGACGCCCCAATTTGGCCGAAATCCCGCCTGGAACGTCTGCTTCGCTCCCGGTTCCAGGCTATCTTTTCGTCGGTCTCCCTGCGGAAACGTGGTTCGTCCCGAAGGGACTGACGAATAGATAGCCGGGGACCGCCCTGCGTCCCCGGCGATTATCGGAGTAGAGCGTCTTTCAGTCGGATTGGCTCGTCCGCTCGTAGGCAGACCAGAGCTGCCCACTCGCGTGTCGTTCTTCTTGCGCGCCGACGTAGTCGAGAACGCCCTGGAGGTTGGGCGGCGCGACCGTGAAGGCTGAATATCCACGCTGCCAACGGAACGCCTCGGGTCCAAACTGTTCACGGACGGCGCTGCAGTTTCCCGTCTTTACAACTCGCACGAAATCGGATACGGCCACAGTGGGCCGGAGGGCCACAACCAAGTGCACGTGATCCGAAATGCCCCCGAGACGGAGGATCCGGCCGTCCGAATCGCGGGCCTTGACGCGAAGGGCAGGATAAAGCACATTCTCCACGGATGGAGTGATACCATTTGCGGAAGATGAATGTGCATGTCCCACACACGGAGGCCGAGGAGCAGACATCCCCCCACTCCGACCTTTTCCCGAAACATCATGCAGAGGGTCGACCGGCACTGAACCAGCATGACCTCGTTCCACTCGGCCCCCGGTCGACCCTTTGTTCGTTTTTGGGATGAGAACATGCACAGTGGATCGTCGCATTTGGTATGATGAGGGCCTCACGGTTGTGGGTCCCTGTCACGAGGTGGTAGCGGAGACGGGTGTAGGGCACGATTGGTCGTCCCAGGAATGAGCAGAGAGGGCTGTTTCCGAGACACATTTCTCTCGCTATCATAACGATCCGCTTTTCCAAAGCCGATCGGAAAATCCAGATTTCCGTCCGAAACATCCGCTTCTCTTCGTCCGCCAGCGACAGGCGTTCGATGAGGAGCAGGGCCTCTCCCGGTTCCACGTCGAGGGGGCGGCCCCCGTCGCCTCGGCGCTGGCCGCCGTGACGTAGTAGCGTCCCCACAGGACGGGGATCTCGTATGCCCGGTCGATCCGTCGGTGTGGCGCTGTGAGACGGAATCACCTGGAAATCCATTACGGCGATGCCCGGGAAACTCCTACAGCGAAGCCCGGGCAGCGTGGCTACCTTAGAAAATGATCATTAGACTCTCACACACCAGCCAGAATGCTCTTATGGGACGCGTAGATGGACGCACTGCGATTGTCACCGGAGGGGGAAATGGAATCGGGCGGGCCACCGCCGAGATGCTTGCCGAGGAGGGGGCTCAGGTGGCCGTGACCGATATCGACACCGAAAACGGGCAGAACACGACCGACCGCATCACTGAGGCCGGCGGGGAGGCGATCTTTCGGGAGCACAACGTCGCCTCCGAGTCGGACTGGGAAGAGGTCGTCGCGGCGACACAAGAGTTCTTCGGGACCCCGGACGTGCTCGTCAACAACGCGGGCATCTACCACATCGAGCCCCTCGACGAGATGTCGGTGGAGGATTGGCGCAATCTCATGGAGATCAACGTCGACGGCGTCTTCCTGGGCATGAAGCACTGCACGCCGCTCATGAAAGAGCAGGGGCACGGCTCCGTCATCAATCTGTCGTCCGTGGCCGGACTTGTGGGCGTGGCCAATCATGCCTGCTACGGAGCGAGCAAGGGGGCCGTGCGGACCATGACGAAAGACGCGGCGATTGAGCTCGCGTCCGACGGGGTCCGGGTCAACTCCGTCCACCCGGCCTACATTGACACCCAGATGGCCGACTACGGCGCGGAGATGCAGAATACGACGAAGGAAGACCTCGACGCCATGCATCCGATCGGGCACATGGGCGAGCCGGACGACGTGGCGTACGCCGTCGTGTACCTCGCGTCCGACGAGTCCAAATTCGTGACGGGCAGCGAGTTCATCCTCGACGGCGGACTTACGGCTCAATAGGGGCTTCCTGCTCTTCCTCGCCCACTCTTTCCCACTAAGCGTTCGTCCCTCTTATGCTTGATATTCAGCGTGTACTGTTTCCTACCGACCTCTCCGAGGGCGCGAAGCGTGCCTTTCCCCAGGCCGCCTACCTGGCCGACTGGCATGACGCCGGCCTTCACCTCCTGAATGTGACCGGACGCCACCGGCACGACTACGACACCGCGAAGGAGCGCTTTCCCGTTCCCCTCGACGCGCTCACCGAGTGGCTCCGTCGCCCGGTCCAGTCTGTTTCCGGCACCCCCTGGCCGGACCTGGAGGCGCTCCCCATTACGCAGGAACAGGTGGAGTCGGCGGAGCCCGCCGAGCGGATCGTTGCCTACGCCGAAGACGAGGACATTGACTTGATCGTGATGGGGACGCACGGCCGCCGGGGCGTGGAGCGGATGCTGTTCGGGAGCGTCACGGAAGAGGTCGTGCGCAAAGCGCCCTGCCCGGCCTTTACCGTCCGTACCGACGCGGAGGTTCCGCCGGACCAGGCCGTGCGCCGCGTGCTAGCCCCCGTCGATTTCTCCGAGGCCTCCGAGGCGGCCATTCAGCACGCCAAAGAGATTGCCCTCACCTACGGCGCGGAGCTGGACCTGCTCCACGTGGTAGAGGAGCCGCTCTATCCCACCGAGTACGGACTGGGCCCGGCCAGCTTCCCGACCGAGGAGGTGGTGGAGAACGTCGAGAACCAGCTTGGGGACCTGGCACGCGAGAAGATTGGATACGAGCACGTGATGATTGATGCCCAGTTGGGTCCCCCGGACAGCACGATCCTCGAATACGTCGAAGACAACGGCGTCGATCTCGTCGTCATCGCCACGCACGGTCGCACCGGTCTCGATCGGGTGCTGCTCGGAAGCGTGGCGGAGCGAGTGCTGCGCCAATCGCCCTCGCCCGTGTTCGTGGTGAAGCCGGACCGGAAGTCGCTGGTGCCGTCCTCGTGATGAGAGGCGTGCCCGTGAGACGTCCGTAATTCCCCCACGCCCCCTTTGCCCGTGTCCCAGCGCGTCAATCGCTCTCCGGACCCCGTCGACGACCTGGGCCATGCGCTCGTCGCCGAGCGGGTCCGGCGTGTCGGGGCGCGTTGAGGGGGGCGCGGCTTGGAGGCCGTCGCGGGCCGCAGCGACAAGACTCGTCGCGCTGTGCGAGGCGCTGAGCGCTGTGCGAGGCGCTGACGTGAGGCGTCTACGCCGAACAATGGATCCCGAGCGAAGAGCTCCACTGAGCCCGTTGCAGTGGACGTTAGTCCACGAACAGCTCCACGAACTCGAACGCGTCGCCGTCGAACAGGCCCTGGTCGCTAAG
>JBDGQN010000311.1:0-24225 GCA_042219055.1 Salinibacter sp.
TGCGGCAGGGCAAAGACACGTGGCCCAATGTCTTCCGCACCGCCTGCTTCGTCCCGGGCGTCGAGCATGTGCAGATGAGTCGTCTTCGCGTCGATCTCATGGAGCAGGCTCACGCGGTGATGCAGGACCTTGATGTGCTCGTGAGCCCCAGCTTCGGTGGAGGCACGCTCGGCATTACCAACCTCACCGGCCACCCCTGCGTGTGTATCCCCAACGCCCTCCGGCCAGTGGAGGAGGGCCCCGACGAGCGTCGACAGCCCGGAAGCATCAGCTTTATCGGGCCGTTGTACCAGGATCACATGACGCTCACCCTCGCCCACGCTGTGCAGCAGGAGACCGACATTCATACCCGTCGCCCGCCCGTTCGATAGTGTGGAATTTGGAGTGTGTAATTCGGAGAGGGGAATGGGAGCTGAGGGGTGTTGAGTAGGGCTTGGTTCTCCGTCTCCGCTGCGAGTACGTGCTCGCTTCTACACGTCACTCTCCAAATTCCGAACTCCAAACTCCACATTCGTCGCCATGCGTATCGTCTCGTTGCTGCCGGCCGCCACAGAGTGGGTCTGCGTCTTCGGGGGCCAAGGTCATCTCGTGGGCCGGTCGCACGAATGCGATTATCCCGAAGCCATTCAGGACGTGCCGGTGGTCACGGCGCCGACCTACGACTCAGCGGGGGACTCGGCGGCCATTGACGATGCGGTACAGGAGCAACTCCAGGACGGACTCAGCCTGTACGAGGTAGATTTGGAGCGGCTTCGATCACTGGATCCGGACCTCATTGTGACGCAGGACCAGTGCGAGGTCTGTGCCGTGAGCCTTCCGGAGTTGGAGCAGCAGCTTGGGGACTGGACCGGCACCACGCCCGAGGTGGTGTCGCTGCGCCCGCAGACGCTCAAGGAGGTGCTCGACGAGGCCCTGCAGCTTGCCCGCGCCATGGATGCCCTGGAACGAGCCATGGAGGTGATTGCCAATCTGGAGACGGGGCTTCGGGTGTTGCGCGATCAGATCGGGGTGGACCGCACGACGAATCCGCAGTCGCTCCCGTCGGTGGCCTGCATCGAGTGGCTGGAGCCGCTGATGGTGGCGGGCCACTGGATGCCCGACGTCGTCGAGATGGCGGGCGGGCGTCCTGTATTGGGAACCGCCGGAGAGCCCACGCGCCGCGTTGAATGGTCCGACTTGCGCGACACCAACCCGGACGTGCTCGCCATCATGCCCTGCGGCTTTTCGCTTGAAGAGACGCGTCGGGACCTGCCGTATCTGACCGAGCGGTCGGGATGGGACGACCTTGCCGCGGTTCAGAACGATCGTGTGGCGGTGCTCGACGGGAATGCGTACTTCAACCGTCCGGGGCCGCGCCTCTACCGGGCCATCGAACTGCTCGCTTCAGTGCTCCACCCCAACCTTCTGCAGCCCGATCCGCCCGCTGCGGACTGGGAACGGCAGTGGGGGACTCCGATTGAGTCGACGTCCGTGTCCAGTTGATGATGCGTTCGTCGGGTCAACTGGAGTGGCTGTGGTCGACGCCTGCGGAAGCACAGAGCCTTCAATAGAACGCCTCCTGGGCCCGGATCACTGATTTTGAACCAGAGTTTGGTAGGGGCGGTATAGCTTGTCGTATTGCTTTCCGGCCCGCTCGGACTGGCCGGATCTCCTCATTCGCGTATCCTCCGCATCGCTCGACTGATTGACGACCGTATATGAAACGCTCGGAATTCAGCTACGACATTCCCGAAGAGCTCGTCGCCGAATATCCGGCCGACCCTCGCGATTCGTGCCGCATGATGGTCGTCGATCGGGACACTCACTCCATCGATCACAGCAAACATTTTCACGATCTCCCCGACTATTTTTCAGAGGGGGACGTGCTGGTCGTGAACGACACGAAGGTGTATCCCGCCCGCCTCTACGGGCAGAAGAAGAAAACCGGGGCCGACATCGAGGTCTTCCTGCTTCGCGAACTCAACCCCGAGAGCCGGCTCTGGGACGTGGTCGTAGACCCTGCCCGGAAAATCCGCATCGGCAACAAGCTCTATTTCGACGACGAGTTGAGTGCCGAGGTGATTGACAACACGACGTCCCGCGGACGAACGATCCGGTTTGCGTTCGACGACGTCAACGAGGCGCTGTATCAGAAAATCCGCGACCTCGGCGAGACCCCGCTGCCCGAGTACATGGATCGGGAGGTGGAGGACGAGGATCGCCAGCGGTACCAGACCATTTTCGCTGAAGAACGCGGGGCGGTGGCCGCCCCCAAGGCGGCCTTACACTTTACGGACGATTTGGTGAATCGGCTCGAAGAGAAGGGAGTCGACATCGTGCCCATCACGCTCCACGTGGGCCGCGGCAAGTTTGAGCCTGTCGGCGTTGAGGATTTGTCGAAGCATCGGGTGGACTCGGAAGAGTACCACATTCCGAAGGAGACCGCCGAGGCCGTAAACCGCGCCCTGCGCTCCGAGGAAAACACGGTAACGGCCTGCGACACGACCGTGGTGCGGGCTCTTGAGTCGAGCCTCACGGCCGATGAGATGCTCAAGCCGAACCACAGCTGGACGGATCTTTTCGTCTACCCGGAGTACGAGTTCAAGATTGTGGAGCGCCTGCTTACGAACTTCCACCGTCCCGAGAGCACGATCATGATGATGACGGCCGCCTTTTCGGGGTACGACTTCCTCTTTGAGGCGTACGAGGAAGCCTTTGAGGAGGAATACCGGCTCTATGCCTTCGGGGACGCGATGTTTATCAAATAAGATCATTCTCGTAGGCATGCCGTCTCCGTCGCCTTTTCCGTGTCCCGTCCGTCGCACGCTTCATGGATGCCTCCGCCCCCCCGCCCAATGAGGTGGCCGTTTTGGTTCCGGCGGCGGGCCGGGGCCGACGGCTGGGAGGGACGCCTAAGCAGTTTCGCATGCTCGGTGGGCGGCCCCTTCTCGTGCAGGTGCTGTTACTCTTCGAGCAGCATCCAGCGGTAGGATCCATCGTGGTCGCGGCCCCGTCGGATCATCTCCAGGAGGTGACCGATCGGCTTCAGGCAGAAGGGCTCAGTTCGCTGTCGGCAGTCGTGACCGGAGGAGAGGACCGGCAGGCCTCCGTCCGCCACGCCCTCCGTGCCGTGCCGGACCCCGTCGAGTTCGTCCTCGTCCACGACGCGGCGCGTCCGTTCGTGGCTGCTGATCAGGTGCAGGCCGTCGTTGACACCGTCCACGCTGAGGGGGCCGCGTCGTTGGCCGTCCCGGTGGCCGACACGTTGCGCCAGGGGGAAGGCGAGATCTTGGGCGATACGGTTCCCCGGGAGGACCTCTATCGAATGCAGACCCCGCAGGGGGCCCGCCGGGATTGGCTGGAGGCGGCGCATCGCAAGGCCGCGCGTGAGGACGTGGTCGCCACGGACGACGTGGCCCTCGTGCAGCACCTGGGTCACGACGTCCCTCTCGTGCCGGGGCACCGCCGCAATTTCAAGATCACGACGCCCGACGACTGGGCGCTGGCCCAGCAACTGTGGCCGGCGTGGACCGACGATTCCAATCGCCTGGAGCGTTCCCCCGACGGCTCCGAGTAGCTTTTTCCAACGATCCGGTAGCGTTCCGATGCGAATTGGCTCTGGGTACGACGTGCACCGGCTGGTCGAGGATGAACGACTCGTGCTCGGGGGCGTGGAACTTTCGCACGAAAGAGGCCTCGCGGGCCACTCCGACGCCGACGTGCTCCTGCACGCCATTGCCGATGCTGTGCTGGGGGCCGCTGCACTCGGGGACCTGGGGACCCTCTTCCCGGACACCGATGCGGAGTGGGAGGGGGCCGACAGTCAGGATCTTCTGCGCCGAGTGACGGCGCGACTTCAGACAGAAGGCTTCACGGTCCACAACGTCGACGCGACGGTGCTGCTCGAACGGCCCAAGCTCCGCCCTCACGTCGATGCCATGCGGGCGAACATTGCCACGGCGCTGTCCCTCGGTCGCGATCGCGTGTCGGTGAAGGCCACCACCACTGAGGGGCTGGGCTTTGTGGGCCGGGGGGAGGGGGTGGCCGCGAAGTCCGTTTGCACGATCCGATCCCTGTAAGATTCCTTCTGACCCAAGCCTTACTCCCCGTGCTCTCCGGCGTACTCGAAGGGGTCTTTGACTTTTTTGCCTGGATGAAGGCCCTGCCGGCGGTCTGGGCGTACCTGACACTCCTGCTTGTCGCATATGGCGAAAATGTGATGCCCCCGATTCCGGGGGACGTGGTCGTCGTCTTCGCCGGGTACATGGCTGGTCTTGGGCGGCTCCACCTCGGCGTCGTCATTTTCCTCTCCACAGCCGGCGGAGCCCTCGGTTTCATGACGATGTACGCCGTAGGACACAAATTGGGACGAGCCGTCCTCAATCCCGACCGACTCCAGTGGCTGCCCCAGCAAGGCTTCGACCGGGCGCAGCGCTGGCTTCAGCGGTACGGCTATGGGGTGATTGCGGCCAACCGGTTTTTGAGCGGGGCCCGGTCGGTCATCTCACTGACCGCGGGCATGTTTCGGATGGAGGCGACCCGGACCGCGTGGTGGTGCACGGTGAGCGCGCTGGTCTGGACGGCCCTCATCAGTTACGCGGGCTACGCTGTGGGAGAGAACTGGGGCCTCGTGGTGGAGTACCTCGAGGCCTACGGCCGAATTGTCCTGACCTTCCTGATCCTCGTCGCCGTCGGATTCGGGGTCCGCTGGTATTGGCGCAGGGGGCAGCAGGCATCCCCGGCCTCTCCTGAGACCGCCTCGTCGGATCAAGAATAGAGTGGAGGACTCGAGCCGGCGAACATTTTTGCTCGTCGGTCGTGTCCAAGGACCCTCAATCAGCTGACGTAGCTCAACTGGTAGAGCAGCGCACTTGTAATGCGCAGGCTGGCGGTTCGAGTCCGCCCGTCAGCTCCGCGAGGCCCCCTCTCCGTTGGTCGGGGTGGGGCTTGTCTTGTCTTTGCCTCCACCAGGGTCATGGTTGAGTGGCTCAGGCCGTATCTGGTTGGGTGCGTGATCGGACTGGTGGGGGGAGGGGGAGTCCTGTTCCTCGGGGAGGAGAGTTCGTCGGCATCAGGGGGAGCCCCCCCTGCGGACTCGGCGCTGGTGGAGTGGCAGGCGCCCATTCAGGTGGCCACGGGAGCAGCCTTCCGGGGGCCGTGGCGCATGAACGACTCGGACTGGACCTTCGTGGACGACCCGGCGGTGGCCTTGACGGAGAAGGGGACGATCGGGGTGGCGTGGACGGATCATACCGAGCAGAATCTTTTCTTTCAGCGGTTCGCGCCCGACGGGTCCCCTCAGTTCAAGTCTCCGGTTCAGGTCTCGCGGAGCCCGGAGATCTTCTCCTGGTTGCCCCGCGTGGTGTTTCCGAACGGCGACGCGAGCCGCGTTTACGTCCTGTGGCAGGAAATCGTCTTCTCCGGCGGCACGCACGGCGGGGAGGCCTTTTTCGCGCGCTCGACCGACGGCGGTCGCACCTTCGAGGCCCCGATCAACCTCTCCCAGAGCGTGGCGGGGGACGGGAAGGGGCGCCTCACGGATCGCCGGTGGGACAACGGAGGCCTCGATTTGGCCGTGGGGCCGGAGGGGACGGTGTATGCCGCCTGGACGGAGTACGAGGGGCGGCTTTGGATCCGTCGCTCGGTGGACGGCGGACGGCAGTTTGATTCGGCGGTCCACGTGGCCGGGAGTGACGCCCGGCCTGCGCGCGGTCCCAGTCTGGCCGTCGGCCCCGAGGGGACCGTGCATCTCGTCTGGGCCACGGGTGGAGATCCCTCTGCGGACCTCCGTTACGCCCGCTCCGGCGATCTGGGTCGCACCTTCAGCGCGCCCACAACGATTGCCGAGAGCGACGGGCACTCCGACGCACCTTCGCTCGCGGTGGACGGAGACGGCACGCTCCATCTCGCCTACGCCGAGCACAGAACCGAGGGACCGTCCCGGTACCACCTCCGCTACACGCACCGCGCCGACACCGCGCGGGCCTTCCGGGCATCGATGCGTCTCCTGTCCCAGCGATCGGCCCGCGTGGCGAGCCGCCATTATCCGACCCTTCGCGCGGGTTCCCGGGAGAGTCTGCTGGTGTTGTGGGAGCGATTTCCGGCGCAAAAGCGGCGCCCGCAAGGGCTCGGGATGGCGCTGTCGCGGAACGGAGGAGATTCCTTTTCTTCCCCCTCACTCGTACCGGGAAGTGCGGAAGCACCCGGTTTCAACGGCAGCCAGCAGGGACTTTTGGCCGAGAAAGTGGCGGTCAGCGAGGAGGGGACCGTAGCGGTCGTGAACAGTACCTTCGATCGGGGGGAAGAGAGTGCAATCTGGCTGTACCGGGGCCAACTGCCGGATTGAGGAGGGGTTGAATGTCTCGAGCGGATGGCCCATCCCCCTCGTGGTCATCCGCACTGTGGCCCTGATTGTGCTACTTACGGAAATTACGAGCAATACGGCGACCCCCGCGGCGTTCCTCCCGATCCTGGGCGCCGTGGCTGTGGAGCTCGGGGAAAACCCATTTTTGCTGACCATTCCTGTGGCCCTCGGCGCAAGCTGTGCGTTTATGTTGCCGGTGGCCACGCCTCCGAATGCCATCGTCTACGGCAGCGATTTGCTCACCATCCCGCAGATGAGCCGAGTGGGCGTGTGGCTCAATCTCCTGCTCGTCGTCCTCATTACAGCGCTGGGCTATGCCCTGCTCGGTGTGGCGTTTGGGGTCGAGTTGGGCACGCTGCCGGGCTGTGCCGCGGGGCGACGGCAGGGCCGTGGGGAGGGAACGGGCGAGGGCAGCGTCAATTCTGGGGAGGAGCGCCTCTCGCCCGCGTCAGGAGCTCGCGGAGAGCGGCCAGGGCCGGGGTGCCGCCGAGCTCTTCCCACGCCAGCAAAAACGCGAAGGTATCCTTTGGGGTAGGCGGCACATCGAGGTCCGGCGGCGGACCCTCTGTCATTTGTGTGAGGTGGTCCTTCGCCCGCTGGGTCGCGTCCTCGGCCACATCTTTGCTGTAGGCTCGTGCTTGCAGGCCCTGGGCCCACTCCAGCACCGAAAGCCCTTCGGCCTCCGCCCGTCGGGCCTCTCGCACCGCGCGCCGCATTCGGGCCGGGGTGATGTCGGCGCGGCGCAGGAGAGCCTGCGTGGATTGGAGCGCCTCTTCGGTCGCGGGGCGGTCCAGGTTGTAGCCCGTGTCCACCAGTGCGGATCGGATCCACGGAAAGAAGTGATCGGCGATCTCGTCGCTGGTCGTCTGTGCGAGCCAGCGGCGGAGCCCCTCACCGAGCGTGCAATCAAGGGCGGGCATAGAAGCGCGTGGAGACCTTGGAACGAAATATTCATTTCATGACTAATAGGCCACAACTGATAGCCTCGTCATGAGGTCCGGGCCTGAGAGAAACGTGAGGACCGGATAATCTGCGCCAATCGTTTGAATGCCATCCTCAAGAGGTCCTCGGGAAAGGTTGCGCGGATGGAATTCTTTGTGCTCCCGTCGCACGCCGGGGCCCAGGCTAGTGTTCGCCCAGAAGCGGGATTTCGTCGCCGAGCACGTCCTCCACATAGAGGGTTTGGATTAGGACGATGACCACGACGGTGAGGGGCGTGGCGAGAAGGACGCCGACTGCCCCTCCTCCGATGCCCCCGATGAACTGAGCCGTAATGACGGCGGCCGGGGGAATGTGGACAGCCTGCTGTTGCACGAGTGGGGTAAAGAGGTAGCTTTCAAGCACTTGCACTGTGCCGTAGATGACAAGGACGTACAGCACTTCTGTCCCTCCCACCACCGACGCCACGAGGAGGGCGGGCACGACCGACAGCACCGGGCCGAGGTACGGCACGAAGGAGGAGAGCCCGGCCACCAGGCCGAGGACCACGGGAGAGGGAATGCCCGCCCATTGGAGCCCGAGTCCCGTGAGGACCGCGACGATGCCCATCATCACGAATCGGCCCGTCAGCCACCAGCGGAGGGCCCGGCCAATCGCATGAAGGATCTCGCGGGCCCGGGAGCGGTGTGCGGGAGGCACCAGTCGGACGACGCCGTCGACGTACAGGTGGGGGGCGGCGGCTCCGTAGATGCCGATAAACAGGACGATGGAGACGTTCACCAGTACGCTCAGGGTGCCTCGAAAGACGTTCGTGACGCGCCCAAGGACGCTGGAGACGGAGGGCAACAGCTGACTTGGGTCGACAAACCGTTGCACCCACTCGTACTGCTGAGCACTGGCGCGGATTTGTTGGGCCAGTCGTTCGGTGGCGTTGGGGAGGAGGGCGGCGAGGGCATTTATCTGCTCAGAAATGTCGGGACCCGCCAGGGCCCAGAGGCCTACGACGAGGCCCACCAGCCCGACTACGGTTAACAGTAGTGCGAGCGGGCGGGGAAGATGGATGTCCTCAGTCAGTTCCTGCGAGACGCCCGCCAAGAAGACTGCGAGCAGAATGCCGGCGAAAACAGTAAACAGAACCTCAATGAAGCGCGTAGCGACGTAGGCCAGGAGCAGAATGCCCACGAGCAAACCGAGCGTCTGGTACGGACGCTGCGGGATGAGGGTATTTTGCTGAGACGTGGACATTTCCGAAAGTGGGATGTGCGGAACGGGGGGAGCGGCACTGTATTCCATCACCATCTTCTCATCACGCCCTCAAAGGTTCCCCTTTTCTCGACATGATCAAACCATTTCTCGGCGTGGAGCCGACGGTCGACGACTCTAACTACGTTGCCGAGACGGCAGTGCTCATCGGCGACGTGACGCTAGGGGCCAACGCCAGTGTGTGGCACCACTGTACCCTGCGAGGCGACGTGAACTGGATCCGCGTCGGCGAGGGGACTAATGTGCAGGATCACACGGTCGTGCACGTCACGCACGGGACCGCGCCCACGGACATCGGCGCCCACGTCACCATCGGGCACGGGGCGGTCATTCATGGATGCACGATTGAGGACGAGGTCCTGATCGGGATGGGGGCCACGATCCTTGATCACGCCGTCATCGGGACTCACAGCATCGTCGGCGCGCAGGCCCTCGTGACGAAGGAGACCAAGATTCCCCCGCGATCCCTCGCACTCGGCCAGCCCGCCGAGGTGGTGCGGGAGGTGACCGACGAGGAAGTGGGGGCGATCAAGGAGGGCGCTCAGAACTACCTCCGCTACAGCGCGGTCCACGACGGCCGCGAGGAGCCCAACACTAATCCGTGGTACGACCCCTCGTGATGCGTTGCCCCTTTTCCCGACACAACGAATCACGTTGCCTAGTCCCGAATTCGAAACCGTTCGCATCCACGCCTCCGCGTTTCCCGGCGTCCGTACCGCCGGGAAGAGAATTACAGAGGAGTTGCACGGACGTGCAACCCGGCGTCCAGTCCATTCGTGGTAATGGATGATGCATCACAGCTCATTTCCAGGCTCATCCCATGCGTTCCGTGCTCCTCGTCCTGTTTGTGTCCCTGTTTTTGGTGGCCTGTGCGTCCATTACCATCGACGAGGACACCGTTTTTCAGCCGAAGTCGTCGGTGACGCCCGAGACGTTCGACCTCGACGGCATAGACCTCGCAGTGCAGTCCATTCCGGTCACCGACAGCATCAACGTCAACGCCTGGCACCTCACGCAGCCGGGCGCCGAGGTCACGACCCTCTTCTTCGGGGGTAATGGCTTCTACCTCGTCCAGTCACGAGGCTACTTGCGGGCCCTCACCCGCCCCTCCGCCAATGCGCTGCTCTGGGACTATCGCGGCTACGGACGAAGTGAGGGCGCACCCAGTGCCGAGGCCGTGCGCCATGATGCCCTGGCGGTGTACGATTCCCTCGTGGCGCTGCCGAACGTCGATCCCTCGCGAGTGATTGTGTGGGGGCACTCGATGGGGAGCTTCCCGGCCCTGCAGGTGGCGACGAAGCGAACAGTGGGGGCCGTCGTGCTGGAGAACCCGATCACGACGGCCGAGGACATGGCCGGGCACCTCTTTCCGTGGTACATCCGCCTCTTCCTGGGCGTAGAAGTGGTCCCGGCCCTCAAACAGGACGACAACCTCAAGCGGGTGCGGCAGCTCGACGTGCCGCTGCTCGTGGTGGGGGGCGAGGAGGACCCCGTCACTAACCCCGAGATGGCCCGTCGCCTGCACGCCGCGGCGGGGAGCGACGAGCGACAACTCGTGATCGTAGAGGGCGGGAAGCACAATGGTCTCTACGACGACCCGGACGTACGGGATGCGTATCGCTCACTGGTCGAGCAAGTCGCGGCGTCCATGCCGGAAGCGACCGGGCGGTGACTCCCTCTGGACATTACTGATCAGGGTCCGGAGGCGAGGAGGTTGGGGGAGACATCTTCTCACGGTCCGAGTAGTCCCAAAGTCGGTTCAGGCCGCTGAGCGCCAGGATGCCGCCACCGACCGCCGTGCCCGCCACGGGAAGGGGAATCCCAACGGTCGCGCCGGCCAGCAAGCCCTTCAGAACAGCTTTGCCCATCCCATCCTCGTGGTACGTCCGCTGGAGGAGACCTGTACCGAGACCCGCGACGCAGAAGCCGACCGCTACGCTGAGGGGTGTCGAGAGGCCGAGCGTCATCGCATTCTCGGAGAACAAGAGCCAGTCGAGCCCCAGGATGAGGATCCCGCTCGCCGGGTGCAGAACAGTGGGAGAATCGGACTCCGAGGAGGCCATGTTCGGGGAGAATCGTGATGAGTCTTTATGATCGAGCCCCCAATCCACTTCCGCCGTCTTACAGGATGTACTGGCTCAGGTCGCGGCTGGAGGCGATGGAGCTAAGTCGGTCCCGAACCATCTCAGCGTCGATGATCACCTCGGACCCAGGCGGAATTTCTTCGGGCACGTCGAAGAGGAGGTCCTCCAGAAGCGTAGTGAGAACCGTGTGGAGGCGCCGTGCCCCAATGTTCTCGACATCTGCGTTTACCTCCGCGGCGATGCGCGCAAGCTCGCTGACGCCCTCCTTCTCAAATTCAATTTCCACGTCCTCCGACTGCAGGAGGGCTCGATATTGCTTCACGAGCGCGTTCTTGGGCTCCGTCAGGATCTCGTAGAAGTCGTCCTCGTCGAGGTTGTTGAGTTCGACCCGGATGGGAAAACGGCCCTGCAGTTCGGGAATCAGGTCGCTGGGCTTGGTGGCGTGGAACGCGCCGCTGGCGATGAACAGGATGTGGTCGGTCTGGACCATGCCGTGCTTCGTCTGCACGTTGGAGCCCTCTACGATGGGGAGGAGGTCCCGCTGTACGCCCTGTCGGGACACGCCTGCGCCCTGTCCGCCCTCGTCGCGGGTGCGAGTGCCCGCAGCAACCTTGTCGATTTCGTCGACGAACACGATCCCGGCCTGCTGCACGCGCTCCAGGGCATCCTCCTTCACCTGATCCTGGTCGATCAGCTTCTGGGCCTCCTCCTGCGTCAGGATCTCGCGGGCCTCCTCCACCGTCACCCGGCGCGTCTTCCGCTGGTTGCCCCCCCCGAGGTTGCCGAAGAGTTCCTCCAGATTGATCCCCATCTCCTCCATGCCCATGGGGCCAAACATCTGCATCATGGACTGCGAGTCGGAGGTCACCTCAATCTCGATCTCGCGCTCATCGAGTTCACCTCGCTGCAGCTTGTCCCGAAATTTCTGTCGCGTGCGCTGCCGAAGACTCTCCTGGCGTTCTTCTTCGACCTGCGCCTCGCCCGTCTGGCGGACGGTGAACCCGGGCTCGTCGCGGGCACCGTCGCCGGCGCGGGACTGCTCCTCGTCCTCGGGCGGGATCAGAATGTCTAGAATGCGTTCCTCGGCCAGCTCGCGGGCGCGGTCCTGCACCTCCTCCTTGTGCTCCTCCTCAACCATGTTCACTGCGATGTCGGTCAAATCGCGGATCATGCTGTCCACATCGCGGCCTACGTACCCGACCTCGGTGAACTTGGAGGCTTCGACCTTGATGAAGGGGGCCCGGGCCAGGCGGGCCAGTCGGCGGGCAATCTCGGTCTTTCCTACGCCCGTGGGCCCAATCATGATAATGTTATTCGGCATGATTTCGTCGCGCATATCCACCGGCGCGTTCTGGCGGCGCCAGCGGTTGCGGAGAGCGATGGCCACGTTCTTCTTTGCCTTGTCCTGGCCGATGATGTATTTATCGAGCTCCTCGACAATCTGGCGAGGCGTGAGGTCTTCAACGTGCTGAGTGACGTCTGGCATACGGGGATTGAGGGGAGCGATGAACGGAGTCAGGGAAGGGGGGAGGGCACGGGGGGCTACTCGTGTCCGTCGAGAGACGCGTGCTCGTCGCCGTTATCGGAGGAGAGGGTCGTCTTGGACGCGGTGGGCGACTCGATGGCCTCGTCCATCTCGTACTCGTCGTGGGTAGACGGTGCGGACTCCTCACTCCGGTCCGCCTCGGTGTCGTCTCGGGAATCGGTCGAGGCGGGCTCAGTGTCGAGATCAGCCTGGACCTCTTGCACGTCGGGATGGTCGTCGTTGACGATGAGGACGGTGTAGTTGTACGGGTACCCGTTCCGCTTCTCCAACCGGGCCGCCCCGGCGGCTTCCAGTTCGCTCACGAGAGATTTCGGGTCTTGATTGTCGCTCAGGAGGTCCGAGAGCTTCCGGAGCAACGGCGTGAGATACACCTCCTCGTACTGTCCGAAGTGCTTCTCGGTGATCTCGACGGCGCGCCGTGCCGCCGGCGTGTCGAGGGACTGAAACTGCTGCGGCGGGGGGTCATCGGGGGTTTGCGCGCGGGTGTACGCAGCACCACTCGTCGGGGCGTTGGCCAGTAGGGCCTCGCGAGACTCCTGGCTGAGCAGGTTGCGGGCGTCGAGGTACTTGCTGTCCTCGACGAAGGAGGGGGTATCGGCCGTTTGCGGAGGATTCACGGCGGCGACGAGCGGACGACAGCCCTGCTCCCGAATCCAGCGAACGAGGGGCTGGTAGGGCCGGTTGCCCGTCACAATCACCAGCGTCTCCACGTCCGGACGGCGGGTAACGAAGTGCGTCAGTTCAAGGGTGAGGCGGACTTCGGCCGGGTTTTCCTGCATGCCGGCGGGCACCTGGACGGGCTCGATGCCACGACGATGAAGGGCGGACGGGACGTCCGCGTCTTCGTCGGCGAGGAGCGTGTTGAACGAGCCGTATGCTCGTCCGAAGATCGTGGGGGTATCGTCTCCTTCTTCGAGGTACCGCCGAACCTCTTCGAATATCTCTTCCGCGTACGCACTCGTCGAACGGTCGCGGTCGCTTTGGGAGTTCAGAATCGTGTAGAGGTTGTCATAGTCAACAAACATGGCCGCCTGTCTCGATTGGACGGCGTCTGGGGACTGGTCGTGGCTCATAGAAAATATGCATCAATCGGTGGAATATATCGTGGAGGCCTCCGTCCAGGCGGATCCATAGAAACAGACGGAGGAGAAGACCTCCGCGACACTAGCGCGTTAGGCCGAGTCCGCGTCGATCTCCATAATTGTGCGATTATGATTCGTGTAGATGCAAATGTCCGCGGCGATCGAGAGGCCGCTCTCCACAATCTCGTGAGCGGAGAGGTCGCTTCCGTTCTGAAGCAGGGCTCGGCTGGCGGCGAGGGCAAACGATCCCCCGGAGCCGATGGCAAGTACGTTGTCGTCGGGCTCGATGACGTCGCCGGCACCGCTGATGAGGAGCAGTTCGCGGGGCGAGGCGACCGCCAGCAGGGCTTCGAGACGGCGGAGATACTTATCGGTCCGCCAGTCTTTGGCCAGTTCGACGGCCGCCCGGGCCACGTTGCCGCCGTACTCCTGAAGCTTGTCTTCAAAGCGCTCAAAGAGCGTAAAGGCGTCGGCCGTGGAGCCCGCAAAGCCAGCCAGAATTTCGCCATCGTACAACGTCCGGACTTTCTCGGCTTCGTGCTTCATCACGGTTTCGTCCATGGTGGCCTGGCCGTCCGAGCCGAGGGCAATTTGCCCGTTGTGCCGAACCCCAAGAACGGTCGTTGCGTGCGGGGAGTCGGTCTCAGCGGTCATATGCGGGAACGGTTCGTCACAGAGAAAGAGGGCAGCTGATTGAACGGGAAGCCGCCGCATCAGCATTTTTCCCCTTACGACCTACCGGTTTGGGGGGTTCGAGTGAGCCGAAGGCCTGTGATCTCCGTTCCGTTTTTCGACAAACTTTAGCCAGATTGGAGCGGGGGGGAGCGAGGCTATCCGATGGGTCGTTTCTCCAGCGCTCGGCGCTCCGGGTTTGGGGTGCGGAGGATGACCACAGCGTGGCTGATTTCGTAGAGAGGGACGGCAGGGCGGAGGAAAATCTGAAGCTCGTTGCGACCGGGGGGAGCAGCGACGGAGTCGATCGTGCCGACCATCCGTCCGGGGGGGAACACGGCGCTGTGGCCACTGGTCACGACCTTTTGACCGGCCTTCACCGGTTCGGTCTGGACAACGTGGTCGAGCTGGAGTCGGTTCAGACGTTCCCCGGCCCAGCGTACGATCCCTTCGGCCCGGATGGGGAGCACCGTTCCCGGCACACGGAAGTCGGTGTTGAGGAACGGCATCACGCGGGCGTAGTCTTCGTTGACGAGGACCACGGTGCCCACGATGCCGCTCTCGTGAACGACGGGCATGCCCTCCCTGACCCCGTCGGCACGGCCCACGTCGAGCGTGAGGAAGTTGTTCTTCTGGAAAATGTCCTTGGTGACGATGCGGGCGGTGCGGACGGGGGCGTCGGTGGAGTCGGTCAGTTGCAGCAGCCGTTCCAACTCTTTGTTGCGCTGGCGGATAGCGCGGGTGCGAGCCACCTGGCTGGACAGTTTGATGTTTTCGCGTCGCAGCTCGTCGTTTCGTTCGAGGGCTCGCAGGTAGCGGCCCATCCACGCAAAGGTACTTTCGACCTCCGCGGTCCAGCCCATCGCGTGCGCTCGGAGGGTGCGGAAGAGCGGCTGGTTCTGGGTGACCATGATGCCGACGGCCACCAGGAGCAGGGCGGTTAGGAGGAGCCAGTCGCCGTGTCGGTCGGAGAGGGCCATCGGCAGGAACGGACCTCAGGTTGGGGAGCCGACGAGCAGGGCGCGACGGTCGAGCGGGCGTGGGAGTTACGTCAAGACCCGCTCGTAGTCTTCGAGGTTTTCGAGCACCTCGCCGGTGCCGCGGACGACGGCCTTTAGAGGATCCTCGGCCACGTAGACGGGCAGCTCCACGCGATTGCGGAGCATCTGGTCGATGCCTTCAAGGAGGGCCCCCCCTCCGGTCATCATGATGCCTCGCTCCAGCACATCCGCGCCCAGCTCGGGCGGGGTGCGTTCGAGGGTGCGGAGGACGGCGGCGCTGATCTGTTCGAGGTTGTCGTGCAGTGCCTCCCGCACGTTGATCGACGAGATGGTGCGGACCTTGGGGATGCCGCTCACGAGATCCCGGCCCTTCACGGAGAGTTCGAGCTCGGTGTCGAGCTCGATGGCGCTTCCGACCTCGCACTTGATCCGCTCCGCTGTCCGGGAGCCGATGAGCAGGTTGTGGTTGCGCTTGAAGTACTGGACGATAGCCTTGTCCAACTCCGAGCCGCCGACGCGGAGCGCCTCGTCGAGCACAATGCCGGAGAGAGCGATGACGGCGATCTCGGTGGTGCCCCCACCGATGTCCACAACCATGTTGCCGACCGCCTCGGTGATGTCGAGCCCGATGCCGATGGCGGCCGCCATGGGTTCGGAGACGAGGTTTACCTTGCGGGCACCGGCGTGCTCGGCAGAGTCGCGCACGGCTCGTTTCTCCACCTCGGTAATGCCGCTCGGCACGCACACGACCATGCTCCGAATGGAGGTGAGCCAGTTGTTTCGGACCTTGCGGAGGAGACCTTGAATCATTTCCTCCGCCACCTTGAAGTCGGCGATCACGCCGTCGCGCAGGGGCCAGATCGTTTCGATGTCCTGGTGGGTGCGCTCGTGCATCTGGAGGGCCTCGTACCCAATCTCGCGCACCTCGTTGGTGTCGGAGTCGACCACGACGATGCTCGGTTCATTGAGGACGATGCCCTCGCCGCGAATGTACACCAGAGTGTTTGCCGTACCCAGATCGATGGCAACGTCCTGGGAGAGGTTGAAAAACATTGATGTTGCAATACGAGTGGAGGCCGAATGGGGCGAAAAGGAGAGCGGGACCGGACCCGGCTGGTCCGGGGTAGCAGAGGAAAGGGGAGAAGAGGAGGACGGGGCTGCTGAAAAGACGCTGTGGTGGTGGGCTGGGACGACCGGTGCATCAGTGACGAAAGTGTCGCCGGCCCGTGAGGACCATGGCCACGTCGTGGGTGTCGGCGGCCTCGATCACCTCGTCGTCCCGGATGGAGCCGCCGGGTTGGATGGCTGCCCGAACCCCCTCGTCTGCGGCTGCCACCAAACCGTCGGCAAATGGGAAAAACGCGTCGGACGCTACCACGGAACCCGTGAGGTCAAGTTCCGACTTTTGGGCCTTGAATACCGCGAGTTCCGACGCGTCGATGCGGCTCATCTGCCCGGCGCCCACGCCGAGCGTGGCACGATTGCGGGCGTAGACGATGGCGTTGCTCTTCACATGCTTGGCCACCCGCCAGGCAAAGTCGAGGTCGTCTCGTTCGTCGTCGGTCGGGGGGCGCGCGGTGGGCACCTCCCAGCGGTCCTGCTGGTCGGCGGGGGGCAGTACCGGGTCGCGACTCTGCACCAGAAGACCGCCCAGGACGGACCGTACGTCGAACCGGTCGGTCTCGCGGCTTGCCCGATCGTGCCGGACGACGCGCCGGCGGTCGCGCTCCGTGAGGAGGTCGAGGACGCCGGGCTCGAATTCCGGAGCGATGACGATTTCGGTAAAGATCTCGTCGATGGCCTCGGCCGTGGCGCGGTCAAGCGCCTGGTTGACCACGACGATGCCGCCGTATGGCGACTGCGTGTCGGTGGCAAAGGCCTGGTGCCAGGCCTCCTCCAGGGTGTCGGCGGTGGCCACGCCGGAGGGATTGGTATGCTTGAGGATCGCACACGTGGGGCCTGCGTCCCGAAATTCGTCGATGAGTGCCAGGGCGCTGCTCGTATCGAGGAGGTTGTTGTACGAGAGGTCGTTGCCGTGGAGCTTCTCGTAGAACTCGGACGGATGCCCGTAGAGCGCCCCCTTCTGGTGGGGATTCTCGCCGTAGCGGAGGGATTGCGCCTGAGGGAGAGTGGTCTCGTAGGAGGCGGGAAGATCCCACTCGTCATCGTTTGCTCCGTCCGGGCGATCGGAAAGATAGGTGTCGATTGCTCGGTCGTAGGCCGCAGTGTGGGCAAAGGCAGCCTCGGCGAGGCCGCGGCGGGTGGGGGCAGAGAGATGCCCGTCGTTTCGGTCAAGCTCCTCGGCGACGGCCCCATACTGGTTCGGGGCGGTCACCACGCCCACGTCGAAGTGGTTCTTGGCGGCGGCGCGCAGCATGGTAGGCCCGCCAATGTCGACGTATTCCATGGCGGTGGATCGGTCGGACGCCGGGCCCGCGACTGCTTCGGCGAAAGGGTAGAGGTTGCAGACGACGAGATCGATCGGCGTGTAGCCGTGCTCGTCGAGTGCGGCCATGTCGTCCTCGCGGGAGCGCCGGGCGAGGATGCCGGCGTGGATGGCTGGATGGAGGGTCTTAACACGGCCCTCCAGCACCTCCGGCACGCCGGTCACGTCGGCCACGTCGGTCACCGTGAGTTCCGCCTCGCGGAGCGTCTCGGCGGTCCCGCCCGTCGAGATGAGTTCGATGTCCAGGGCGCGGAGCTGCCGCGCAAAGTCGACGATTCCGGTTTTGTCGTAGACGGAGAGGAGGGCGCGGCGGACGGGGGCAGGAGCGTCGGAGGGCATGCGGGGTGAGGCTTAGAGTTGAGGGTTAAGGGTTTGGGGTTGAGAGTTTAGGGTTGAGAACCTGTTTGGCGAAACGCTTACGGCCTGCGACTGCGTGGATCTCGTGCAGCCTGGGAACTACTCGGTCACTGCGTTCCCAGCGCAAAATGGCTTCTGCACTCGCCCGGTAGTTCCACTACAGGGACTCGTTTGAGCGCCATTTTGCAACTTCGACCACTGTGTCTCGGCTTCGTATTCGCTCACCAAACAGGTTCTGAAGGTTCAGAGCTGGGGGGCATCGGGGGACAGATGTGAGGCCTCATCAATCGTCTCGGCGGGGGTGTTCGGGGTCGTCAATCGAGATCGTGCGGCCGTCGCGATCGATTCGATCTTCGGCGAAGAGGCGCAGGGCCTCCGGGTACAAACGGTGCTCGACGTCGCGGATGCGGTCGGCCAGCTCGTCGGGGGTGTCGTCGGCGTAGACGGGCACAGGCTCCTGGAGCACGATGGGGCCGTGGTCGTACTCTTCGTCGACGAGATGGACGGTGGCCCCGCTCCAGTGCACGCCGTACTCGATGACGGCGCGGTGGACGTGCATGCCGTACATGCCCTGGCCGCCGAAGGCGGGGAGGAGGGCCGGGTGGATGTTGGTCATGCGGCCCCGGTACGCCCCGACCACGTTCGGGGGAATCTTCTGCATGTAGCCCGCGAGGGCAACGAACGAGGTGTCGTAGTGAGCCAGCGTATCGAGTACCGCGCGGCCGAACGGGGCAGGGGCGTCGAAGGCGGACGGCTCGATCACTTCTGTCGGAAGATCCTGCCGGTCGGCACGGACCAGGGCGCCCGCATCGGGGGTGTCGCTCAGGCAGCATACGACCTCCGCTGGGAGATTACCTGCGTCGATCGCGTCCAGAATGGCCTGGAAGTTGGTTCCTCCCCCGGAGGCAAAGACGGCGAGACGCATCGGGCGGATGGTGGCGATCGGTGAAGCACGTGGAAGGGGGACTTTCCTTCCGCACGTTCCAAGATGAGGGAGGGGCATAGCAAATACCACCGCCCGGCGGGCAAATTTGCTGTGAGATCGAGCCGGAGAGGGATCCCGTCAGGCAATCATCGGAGCCCAAGGCCCGGACCTCGTAAGTACGCTCGGCCCCCCGCTCGAAATCGCTCTGACGCCTGACCACGCCGGGGATTGCCCGCAAGAAAGGCTCTTTCTGGAAGGGGAAGGGCGGTGGAACCGGTCGTCGAAGCCTCCGAGACGGAGACGCCTGATTTGGAGACAACCGATGCGGGGCTGATGCGCCCGAAATCCCGGGGCGGAGGGGGCCTTGTCACGCAACGGCCTCCGTGTCTTGCGGGGAGTGTTCAAGTCCCGTGAAGTTTTCCAGGAGGCCGAGCCCAGCGGCCTGTGACTTCTCAGGGTGAAACTGCACGCCGAACACGTTGTCGCGGTGCACGATGGAGGGAAAGGCGTGGCCGTAGGTGGTGAGAGCGAGTACGTCCCGGTCATTCGCGGCCACCGGATGATACGAGTGGACGAAGTACACGTGGGACGTGTCTCCAAGGCCCGAAAGCAGGGGGCTCTCCCGGGTCGGCTCAATCGTATTCCAGCCCATGTGCGGTACCGAAAGATCCTTGGGCATCTCGGCCTTCGTGTCTCGGAAATGGGCGACGTAGCCGGGGAGCACGCCGAGGCCCTCGTGCTCGCCCTTCTCGTGGCCGGTCTCGAACAGCAACTGCATTCCCACACAGACGCCCAAGAACGGTGTCCCCCGGTCGATGGCGGTGAGGATTGGGGCCTCCAAGTCCCGCTGCCGAATTTCGTCGATACAGGCTCGGAACGCGCCCACCCCCGGCAGTACAAGTCGGTCCGCCGTCGCTACGTCCTCCGGATCGTCCGTGCGGTTGACCGGAGCGCCCACCGTCTCGAAGGCCTTCTCGATGGAGCGCAGGTTGCCGATGCCGTAATCGATAACGGTAACCATGTCAATTTCGAAGTACGAGTTTCGAATGTCGCAGGGAGAGGGGGCGAATTCCGAACTCGAAACTCGCCATCCGAAATTCGAAAGTGTCATCACTCCTCATTCAACTCCTCGGACCGTTGCGTGGCGGTCCCCACGGCGTTGATGAGCATCGTTCGAAGGCCATGCTCTTCGAGTGACGAGACCGCGGCGATGGCCGTGCCGCCGGGCGTTGTCACTTCGTCCCGCAAGATCGCCGGATGCTTTCCCGTGTCAATCGCCAATTTTGCGGCGCCGTACACCGTTTGCGCGGCCAGTTTCGAGGCGTCTTTTCGGGAGAGGCCTTGCTTGACGCCCGCGTCGGTCAGCGCTTCGATGAACATGTAGACGTAGGCAGGCCCACTGCCCGACAGGCCCGTAACGGCGTCCATGTACTCTTCGGGGACGACCACCGCGTCGCCGACTGCTTCGAAGATGGACGTGGCCTTCTCCAGATGTTCGTCGATCGCGTACGTGCCCGGGGAGAGGGCCGTCGCGCCGGCGTCCACGAGGGCGGGGGTGTTGGGCATGGCCCGAATCACGGGCTGGTCCTGGCCAAACCCGAGCTGGAGCCGTTCGGTGGTGATGCCGGCGAGAACGCTGATGACGAGCACGTCCCGCTCCACGTGATCCCGAATGTTTGTAATCACCTCGGCCCGGCTTTGGGGCTTGATCGTCAGCAGGATCAGCGAGGCGTCCTGGACCGCGGCGACGTTGTCGGTCGTCGTCCGGAGCCCTGGAAAGTCATCGGCCATCTCGTCGAGAGCCGAGGCGGTGCGTCGGGTAGCGATCACGTGGTCGGGATCGATCAGTTCGCCGTTGATCATGCCCCCAATGAGGGCATGGCCAATGTTGCCGGCGCCAATGACGGCCACCGTTTCGTCGGAAAGCATAGGATTTGCGTTGAGGGTTGGATGTTGGGGGTTGGGGTGTTGAGGGTTGGGCGTTGGGAGTTGGGCGTGGAGCGGTGGGCGGCTTTAACTTCCGAATTCCATACTCCTCATTCCACACTCTACAATCCACACTCTATAATCCACACTCAGGACAGCGTCCCTTTGGTCGAGGCCACCTCGGCGTGGTCGGCGTGGCGGCGGCCGGCCATGCGGAGCGAGCGAGCGGCGGCTTTGAACAAAGCCTCGATTTTATGGTGGGCGTTGTGACCGTGGAGGACCGTCAGGTGCAGATTGCAGCGGGCGTGGTCGGCCACGGAGCGCCAGATGTGCTCTACCATCTCAGTCGACAGGTCGCCGACATCTTCGCGATCGAAGGACGCGTCGAAACGGCAGTAGCTGCGCCCGGAGAGGTCGATTGCAGCGCGAGCAAGGGCGTCGTCCATGGGCACGTAGGCGTGTCCGTAGCGGGCGATGTGGGCCTTCTCACCGAGGGCTTCCTTCAGCGCCTGGCCTATACCAATGGCGACATCCTCGACGGTGTGGTGGTCGTCCACAGTTAAATCCCCATCACAGTGTACCGAAAGGTCGAGTCCGCCATGCTTGGCGAAGAGGCAAAGCATGTGATCGAAAAACCCGACGCCCGTGTCGATGTCGTACCTACCGTCCCCGTCGAGGGTGAGGTCGAGGGTGACTTCGGTCTCGGCGGTTGTGCGTTCGACGGTCGCTGTGCGGGGGGAGAAAGAAGGCTCAGACATCAGCCGGATACAAGGACTAAGCGAGGAAAATTGTTTTCACGAGGGGATCATGGTCTACGAACACGCACGAGTCGATGTTGGTTTTTATACTCCTCTGTAGATGCGGGGCCCTAGAAAGAGTGTTCACCGGTCTTCTTGACGTAGGATAACGACGAATTGTGCCAACGTACAGCGAAGAAGACTTCACGGATAGCCGGTTCGACTACGGTGAGCGCGTGCGGATTCTGCTCCGCCACCCCAAGCTCGGCGGGGTCTACGACGAGGCGGAGGGCACCTGTGCGGCCCGCGAGGAAAACGTCGAGTTCGAGGCCCGCGACGGCACCATGCGCACCAAGACGCTCGTCTGGCTTAAGGACATCGACGGCTACGAGAAGCCCCACGAGGACCTGCCGGACACCACGGAGGAGGTGGAGGAGGCCTGGTTCGCCGAGGAGGCGTTGCGGAAGAAAGAAGGCGACCCGCTCGATGGGGTGAGCTTTAACTGAGGAGGAACCGACTCTTCAGGCTGAGTCGCCTTTGCCCGAATGCCCCAAGTGCGTATTGCGTGTTGCGTACTGCGTATTTCGATTTGACTACTGCTCGGATACGAAATACGCAATACGCAATAACCCTCAACACCTGGTACATCGATTGCGATAAGCACCTCGTCTACTGATGGCAGAATCTTCCTCTCCGAAGCGCCTCCTCGTCACCTCGGCGCTCCCGTACGCCAACGGCCCGGTCCACATCGGCCAGTTGGCGGGGGCGTACCTGCCGGCCGACCTCTTCGTGCGGTACCAGCGGCTGAAGGGACGGGACGTGGCCTACATCTGCGGGTCCGACGAGATGGGTGTGGCCGTGCTCATGCGCGCCCTGCGCGAGGACCGCTCGCCCGAGGAGATCGTGGATCACTACCACGACCAAATCCAGGAGAGCTTTGAGCGGTTCGGGATGAGCTTCGACTACTACGGCCGCACCACGAGCGATCTTCACGAGGAGACGGCGCAGGACTTCTTCCGGGTCCTGGACGAGAAGGACGTGTTCAACCTGAAAACCGAAGAGCAGCTCTATGACCCGGAGGCGGAGATGTTTTTGGCCGACCGGTTCGTGATCGGGACGTGTCCGGTGTGCGGCTTCGACGAGGCCTACGGCGACCAGTGTGAGAGCTGTGGGTCGACGCTGAGCCCGACGGAACTGGAGGACCCGCGCAGCCGGCTCACCGACGCGACGCCGGAGCTGAAGAAGACGACCCACTGGTACCTCCCATTGGAGGAGATGCAGCCGGCGCTCGAAGATTGGATCGACACGCACCCGGAGTGGAAGAACAACGTGCTGGGCCAGATCCAGAGCTGGTTCGACGACGGGCTTAAGGACCGGGCCATCACGCGCGACGTGCCCTGGGGCGTGCCGGTGCCCGCCGACGTGGCCGAGCGGCACGGCCTCGACGCGGAGGGGAAGGTCATTTACGTCTGGTTCGACGCGCCCATCGGGTACATCTCGGCTACCAAAGAGTGGGCCATCGAGCAGAACGCGCCGACGAAGTGGAAGGCGTACTGGCAGGACGACGACACCGAACTCGTCCACTTCATCGGGAAGGACAACATTGTCTTCCACTGTCTCACTTTCCCGGGGATGCTTATGGAGCACGGGGACTACATTCTTCCCGACAACGTGCCGGCGAATGAGTTTCTGAACCTGGAGAGCAAGAAGCTGTCCACGAGCCGGGGCTGGGCGGTGTGGCTGCACGAGTACCTCGACGACTTTGGCGACGAACGCGGACCGGACCTCCTCCGCTATGCCCTCGCCACCACGCTGCCGGAGACGAAGGACGCCGACTTTAGCTGGAAGGCGTTTCAGCGAAGTGTGAACGGCGAGCTGGCCGACGTGCTCGGCAACTTCGTGAACCGCACGCTCACCTTCGCCCACAGCACCTTCGACGGCGAGGTGCCCCCGCTGGAGAACCCGTCCGACGCCGACCGGGCGCTCCTGGACGCGATGGCCGAAACCCCCGACACGGTGGGGGAGGCCTATGAAGCCTACCGAATGCGGGAGGCGGTGGCCGAGACGATGGCCCTCGCCCGGGAGGGCAACAAGTACTTCAACGACACCGAGCCCTGGAACACCGATGAGCCCAGCCGCGGCAACGCGATCCACGTGAGCCTCCAGGTCTGCGCCGCACTGTCGATTCTCATTGAGCCGATCATTCCGGATGCTGCCCAGCGGCTGCAAGACATGCTCCGGCTCTCAAACGTGCGGTCCAGCGCGCCAGGCAACGATCCAGAGGGTCCCGACAGCCGTCGCGGATGGGACGATGCCGCCGAGCCAATTCTGGAGGCCGGACACACGCTGGGCGAGCCCGAAATTCTCTTCGAGAAGATTGAGGACGACACCATTGAGGCCCAGGTCGAGAAGCTGCGCGAGCGGGCCGCCGAACAGGATTCTGATTCAACCGATCCCGATATGGACTACGACGACCTCAAAGAGAACATCTCGTTCGACGACTTCATGGAGATGGACCTCCGCGTGGGCACGGTGACCACCGCCGAGCCGGTGCCTGACGCCGACAAGCTCCTGCGGCTGGAGATCGACCTCGGCTTTGAAGACCGCCAGATTCTGGCCGGGGTGGCCGAGCAGATGGCGCCGGGCGACCTGGAGAACACGCAGGTCGTGGTCGTCGCCAACATGGCGCCCAAGGAGATGTTTGGCCTGCAGAGCGAGGGCATGGTCCTGATGGCCGAGGAGCCGGACGGGACGTTCGTGCCGGTGACCACGGAGGCCGAAGAGGGATCGGTGGTGCGATAGAAGGTACCTATTGCGTATTGCACATGTGCGTCCAGTCTCGGGTGTAATAATACCATCTGCGCCGAATCGTTGTACAGATTGTGAGCGGTCGGTGCGGTCAGC
>JBDGQN010000312.1:0-5860 GCA_042219055.1 Salinibacter sp.
CGAACTCCTTGGGATCCTCAGCATGCTACCCCTTGACAAATGACACAGTTGCTACAGGGGCCGAAAACCCGTCGTTGGGGGAGGTCATGGGGGCCTTCAAGTCCCTCACCACCAACGCCGACATCCACGGCGTGCGTCACCAAGGCTGGCCGCCCTTCGATCGGCGTCTGTGGCAACGCAATTACCACGAGCGCGTCATCCGCGACGAGGACGAACTGGCCCGTCTCCGTCGCTACATCCAGGCCAATCCGGCCCGCTGGGGCGACGATCCCGAGAACCCGAGCAACCAGCCAGATGATAACTCGTGGCGCGCTCGGTGATGCATCTCTGCCATCTGGACGCCGCGGACGGAGACGCGGCTGCGGATGATGGGGGCGTATTAGGGGCAGTCAGGGGTCAGCCCTCAGCGGTCTAGGGCAAGGCTACAGGGAAGACGCTCAGCTGACGACGAGCCAAAGCTCCTTTCCCTGTCGGGTGAGGAGGAGGCTTGGCCCAGGAAGAGTCGTTACAATGGGAACAGGGGATGCAGATGTGCTATACAACGTGGATACGTCGCTTCGCGGAGCAAGAGAGGGCCCGACAGTCGCGCTTGAGACGCGCGCGCCAAGCCGCACAGGCTTGTGCTCGCCAACTCTACCACACCTATGGCGTATGTGACGTCTATCTCCTCGGTTCTGTCGCTGATGCCGTGGGCTTCCACGAACGCTCCGATCTCGATCTCGCTGTGCGAGGCCTACCGGACGACCGCTACTTCCACGCCCTTGCCAGCTTGCGTCGGCAACTCCCGGCCGGCCTTGGTCTGGATCTCATTCCGCTCGAGGATGCTCAACCGGAGATCCGTCAAAAGGTCCTCCAGGAAGGTGTGCGTTTACAGACCACCGCACAAGTCGAGTCAACCGACGGTCGACATGTTGGCCCCACCGACAGCAATTGACTTAACCGGACTTTCGCGGTGATCAGTAGATGAGCCGTTTTGCCGGACTTAAAGCGGACATCGACCATGAACTCAAGAACCTGGAGCGGCTCGACCGCACGCTGCAGGACGTTCTGAGGAAAGCCTCCTCCGACGTCACCGAAATTGAGACCCGCGCAGCGGGCAGCCTACTACACGACTTCTACACAGGCCTCGAGAGAATCTTTCAGCGCATCGCCGTCAAGATCGATCAGGACCTGCCCTCAGGGGAAGACTGGCACCGACAGCTGCTTCAACGGATGAGCATCCCGTTGGAGGGCGTTCGACCCGCCGTCATTACCCAGAAGCAGGCCGAGCACCTGGAAGCGTACATGGGATTCCGTCACGTCTTTAGGAACATTTACGGATTTGAGCTTCGCTGGAGACGTATTGAACCACTTGCTGAGAACCTCGGCGATCTCTATCGCTCTCTGGAGGGTCAGCTTGCAGAATTCAAGGGTTTCTTGGATTCACTCGGATAAACCTTCAACTTACCGGGATCCAACCGCGCCCAAGCGTTCTGATGAGGGAACGATGAGCCTGATCGGCCCCCGGCCGGTCAGGCAGGACGAGCTGGAGAAGTATGACTGGGAGAACCGGGACTGGTCCGTCTCCGTCAAGTCCGGCATCACGGGGATGTGGCAGGTAAGCGGCAAGCACGACCTCGACTACGACAAGCGGGTCGCGCTCGACGTCTGCTACATCCGGAACTGGACACTCTGGCTGGATCTGATCATCGCGGTCCGGACGGCGCGGACGGGGCTGCGGATGGAGGGGGCGTACTGAACGGGTTCGTTGAGTTGTGGAGTTCATTGTGTTCGTGGAGTTGGTTGCGTCGGTGAATGGCCGTCCACTAGATAGGGGCGGGACTCGCGCTAGCGAGGAAACCGCGCTAGAGGAGTTGTGGGCCGCCGCGGCGCCATTTGCGCTCCATTCCCTCAGCTAGCTAGACTGAGTTCGGTGAGCACCATGAAGATTGCGGATCGTGTTGAAGCGGATCCCGAAGTCTGCTTGGGCAAGCCTGTCATCGAGGGCACACGCATTCCTATCCATCTGATCCTCGATCTGCTGGCAGGCGGGTTGACCGCAGAGGAGATCGCGAAGCGGTGGTACCCTCAGTTGGCCCCTGAGGACGTCCTGGCGTGCATTCGCTATGCCAATTCGCTTGTGCAAAACGAGGAAATCCACCCCGTTGAGGCTTAGCCGATCTCGACGTTTCCATGGTCGCTTTCCTGGCCGATGAGTCCTTGCCCGGTCCGACGGTAGAACGCATTCAGAGCTGGGGGTATGACATCAAGACAGCCCGGGAAGACGGGCTCTGCGGAGCGGCAGATCCGCAAGTGTTTGACGCCGCCCGAAGCGAAGATCGGGTCTTGCTTACGGCCGACAAGGACTTCGGTGACATCCGCACATTCCCGCCCTCCACGCACGCCGGGGTGATCGTGTTGAGGATCACGCCACGAGATGCAGCGGAGAACATGTCAAAGATCCATGCAGTCCTTGATAGGCTTCTGTCAGAGATCCCGGAAGACGAGTATGCGGGCACACTGTTTACCGTGGATCGGCACAAGTATCGGAAGCGCAAGCGTCCATAGGGAGAGCGGCGGTCAACTACCCGATGCCTAAAGGCATCGAGCTTGTAATTGCCCTCAAGCGGTCGCGCAGTTGCTCGCTTGAGCCTTTGCAACCTCGGGCGTTACTTCGGGGCGCGTTGACGAGCGCCCATCCGGCGGCGCGAACTGTTGCTTTGCCCGCCGAACAAGGTTGAAACACGAGTTGAAATCAGCATGTGCATCGTGACCACAATGCACACAAACGAAACGGTGGCCCTGGCGAGTTCCACGTTCCCCGCACCGAGAGCAATCCTGGGATGTGTAGTGCGGGTCCACATACCCGACGTAACAGCCCGCGTGGCGGGCTTTATAGTCGAGAAACTGCTGGAGCTGGCCGAACGCCCACGAGTGGAAGTCGGCTCGTTGTTTAAGGCGTTGGCTGGCTCGCTCGCGAATGTGGGTCAGCTTCTCCAGAACCAACGTGTCGCCGGGGTTGAGATCATCCACGATACGCCTGCTGATCTCGTGGTTGATCGCCGCCATCTGCCTGCGCTCTTTGCCCTGAAGCCGTTTCAACGTCCGGCGAGCGGACGCTGTGCCTTTGGACTGGATCGCAGACCGAGCGTTGCGGTGATGGCGACGGATATGTTGAGCGTATCTCCCACTGAACTTGTGGCCGATGCTGGACGTGGCGAGATTGACCATGCCGATGTCCACGCCGACGGCACGACCGCTCGGTTCGGGGGGCTCATAGTCTCGCCGCACGACGACGTGGACGTACCACGTATCCGAGTTCTTTTCGTAGACCAGCTCGGCAGCGCCGTTGATTTCCCATTCACGGAGGACCGACCGCTGCCAGTCGCCCAGCACCATCCGAGCATGGACGCGCCCGCGGACGGTCGAGATCGACGCGGTCTCGCCATCCTTGAGAACTCCGAACGTGCGGGCGTCGAGACGGACGGGCGTGTAGGGCCCGAACGACCGCTTCCGCTTCGTCTTCGACGCCTTATAAGCCTCCGCCACCTTGTCACGCGCACAGCACGTCAGTTGGGCCGGAAGTTCAAACTTTTCTCTGGCCGCATAGTACGTAAGGTGGTGGAGGGCCACTTTGTTGTAGCAACGGTGCTCATGAGCGATGCCCGAGATGTAGTTGCACGCCTGGCCGAAAACGCATATCGTTTCCTCGAAAGCGTGCTTCGCCTTCGAGTCCGGAGCGAGCTTGATCTTCAGCGTTTTCTTCTGAACGGGCATCACACTTACAATTATACTCATATAGGAGATGCGAGTCAAGCTCTGACGAGCTTGCGGCTGCTTCCTCCCGCGCCCTGAAGGGCACGGGTCTCCGCAGCCGATTTTCTATGACATTGCCGACAGTTGCTGGCCGAGCCGGAGATCGAGACGGTCCATCAGGCGCGGCCGGGCTTGACGGGCCTCTGGCAGGTCTCGGGGAAAAACCGGATTCCGTTCGAGGAGCGGGTCAAGATCGAAGCCTGGTACGTGCGCAACTGGTCGGTCTGGCTGGACGTCGTGATCGCGCTGCGGACGGTGCGGGTGGTGTTGACGCGGGAGGAGGCGTATTGAGCGGGGGTGTTGCGTTCATTGAGTTGTTGGGTTCGTGGGGTAGGTTGCGTTGGCGAATGGTCGTCCATGATATGGGGCGTGCGTTGCGACTGGTCCTCAAACGGTGAGGTCTTGTAGGGGCGAATCTCGTATTCGCCCCTTCTGAAGGGCAATCACAAGGATTGCCCCTACAGAAATCCATCATGGCGACATATTGTTCGCCAGCTGCGCGATTCAGAAAGCCCCCTCTTGACCGACCTACCTGATCATGATAAGGTTAGCAGCATCGGACGACCGTGGTGATTTGCGCCCTATTGCGGCCACGTAAAAGAAGCGGCTAAAAAGGCCGAGTTCCTGAAAACTCGTCCCCTTCCGCCTCAAATCTCCATGGTCGCCTCCAACTTACTCAATGGGAGGCGATGGCATGCCCATCAAACGGAGTCTCAGAGAGCGACTGGACGACGGCGGCGTCGTCTGCGCCGAGGGGTATCTCTTCGAGCTGGAGCGGCGCGGCCTGTTGCAGGCCGGGGCGTTCGTGCCCGAGGTGACGCTGGACAACCCCGAAGCACTCGCCCAGGTCCACCGCGAGTTCGTCTGGGCCGGCTCGGACATTATCGAGGCCTTCACCTACTACGGCCACCGGGAGAAGCTGCGGCTGATCGGCAAGGAGGAGCTGCTCGAGCCGCTCAACCGCGGCGCGCTGCAGGTCGCCCATCGCGTGGCGAACGAGGTCGAGGGCGAGCCGCCCCTGGTGGCGGGCAACATCTGCAACACCAACGTCTACGATCCCGAGGACGAAGGATCTTGGAATGAGGTCCGGGCGATGTTCGAGGAGATGGTCCAGTGGGCCGCCGAGGAGGCCGCCGACCTCGTCATCGCCGAGACGTTCTACTATCTCGGCGAGGCGCGGCTCGCGCTGGAGGCGATCAACGCCGCCGGGCTGCCAGCGGTCGTGACCTTCGGCCTCATGGCCGACGGGCAACTCTGCGACGGCTGGTCGGTCGAGGAGGCCTGTCGGGCCCTCGAGGACGAGGGCGCGGACGTGGTCGGCATGAACTGCTTCCGCGGGCCGGCGACGATGTGGCCGCACCTGGAGCGGATTCGCGACGCGGTCAGCGGCCACGTCGCGGCGTTGCCCGTGCCCTATCGCACCCACGAGGCCGCCCCGACGTTCTTCAAGCTGACCGAACCGGACTCGAGCGTGCCCTTGCCAGGCGAGCGCCCCTTCCCGACGGCGCTCGACCCCTTCTACACCAACCGCTACGAGATCGGCCGATTCGCCTACGACGCCTATCAGCTCGGCATCAACTATCTCGGCGTCTGCTGCGGCGCGGCGCCGATCCACATCCGTGAGGTGGCCGAGGCGATCGGCCGAACCCCGCCCGCCTCGCGCTACGCGCCGGATTTGGACAAGCACTTCCTCTACGGATCCGACGCGTCGCTCAAAGCCCACATCCAAGAGCATGGAGCCAAGGCCTAAGATGGGAGATCCGATGCGCCATTCGAGGGAACGAAGCTGGGCGACGGCGGAGTCGGTCACCGAAGGCCACCCGGATAAGCTCTGCGACCGGATCGCCGACGCGATCCTCGACGAGGTGCTCGCCCAAGACCCCCAGGGCCGAGTCGCCTGCGAGGCCTTTGCGACCCACGGTCGGCTCGTGCTCGGCGGGGAGATCAGCGCGAATGCCGAGGTCGACTATGAGGCCCTCGCCCGCGAGACGATCCGAGCGATCGGCTACGACCGCGACGAGTACGGCTTCAACTACCGAACTTGCCCGATCGACGTCTACCTCCA
>JBDGQN010000313.1:0-314 GCA_042219055.1 Salinibacter sp.
CAGGCGATCGTCGCCGGCCCGCGAGGCCCTTCTCGGCGGTCGCCGCCCCGAGCACGGCCTGCGCCAGTTGATCCGGATCGTGCTTGATCGTCTCCTTGCCCTGAATTTCGGCGACGTCGAAGACGGGCGCCCGGATGACGTGGAGGCCGCGGTCACAGCTGCCCATATCATCGAGTACCGGCTCGGCCCCTTCCTCACGGTAGCTTGCGAGGAGCTCTTCCGGAATGGGCTCCGAGTTGACGAGGATCGTGTCGATGGTGTCCATGTCGAGATACGTGCCGATCACGTCCACATGATCCTCCGTCGTGTAGCCG
>JBDGQN010000313.1:324-4200 GCA_042219055.1 Salinibacter sp.
GGGTCATCACGTTGGCGACGTAGACCGTCGGGGCCGGGCTTTCCTCGATTTCTGCGGCGAGGCCCTCCACCAGCAGGTTGGGGAGGATGCTTGTGTAGAGGCTGCCGGGGCCGAGGACATCACGAAGTTCTAAGTTCTGCGTTCAAGGTTCTAAGTTCCGTCGGACCCGCTCTTGTCGGATTGTTGTCTTAGGTAGCGCATGAACCCACGGATCAGGTTCTTGGTCTTCTCGGAACGGTCGTACAACGCGTCGAATTGTTCTTGGCTGATGTACGCTTGGTCGAGCGCCACATAGAGATGTGATTCGACCTCAGTAGCCGAGCGGAGTGCGTATCCGAGGAAACCAATGAACTCACGATTCGTTTGACTGTCAAACCCCTCGGCGATGTTGGCCATGACGGACACGGAAGCGCGTCGAATTTGATCACGCAGGTCAAAGTCCTTGGCAATAGGACCCTGCGCTGAGACTTCATAGATTTGCTGGGTCAGCTCACGCGCCGCCTTCCAAGCGTCGATCTCTTCGAACGATCGGATGGCCATCGGTGTACGACTTAGCACCTTGAACGTGGAACTTAGAACTCAGCACATAGAACGGTCGTTGATGCCGATGCCGCGGCGGAGCCAATAACGATGGTTCATCGGGTTCGTTGGGTATGTTGGGTTCTTTGGGTTTCTTGGGTTTGTTGCGTTCGTCTGTTAGACCCTCTGGAATGGATGAAACTTGGGCGTCGAGAGCACACAACGAATCAGAGTTGATCCAGCTCCTTACGAAATTCTCCAGGGGACATCTCGATCTCGCGCAGAATCTCTCGTATCAACGGTCGAGCCAAGTCACGCCCCGGATGATGGGGAACCGTCGTCGTGCGCCCATCCGGATGACGGTAGAACGCGTGACTTCCCTTCTGTCGAATCCGCTCAAACCCCAATCGGAACAGGAGCTTCTCCATCGTTCGGGCGTCGACGATGGGCAGCCGGCTCATTCCGCGAACTCAACCCGTTGCAGGCCGACGAAATGAGGAAGTTCATCAGTGTCTTCGTCGTACTCCTCTAAACACAGGGAGAGAACCTCCTGGAGGTTTGATTGAAGCTCCTGCAGGTCGGCCGCCTGCGTGTGAGCACCGGGAATGCCTGGAATCGTCCCCACATAGAGCTTCGTCTCGGGATCCTGTTCAACGTAAGCGACAAATGAGCGCATGCTACATCACCTCATTTCTCCGGATGAACCATCCACGATACGTCCGCCATCCCCAGGTGTCGATGAATAGCAAATAATCTCTTCCCTCAGGAGACATATTCGACTTCACCAAGGAATTTGTCTCGCAACCGTGGTCGTAGCGCTTCCTTCAGCACGAGGTCCACCTCTTGTCCCAACATGTCCTCGAGAAAGTGCTTCAGTCGCATGTAGTTGAAGACGTCCTTATGTCCCTTCCGGAAGGTGACCAGGATGTCAATGTCGCTATGTGCGACGGCCTCCTCGCGCATGAAAGAGCCGAAGAGGCCGATTTCCTCCACGTAAAACTCTTCCCTCAGACGGGTGTGGTGAGCCCTGAGCAAATATTGAAGTCGAGCTGTCCTCATGCTGTTAGTCTAACCCTTGGGTCTCAGACGACAAGTTGTCGTCGGTTCTGCCGAGCGTCTAACTCAGCCCTTCGAACGGTCGTCTGGCATCGATGCCGCGTCGGAGCCAGTATCGATAGTTCCTTTGTTTGCTAGGTTTCTTGGGTTCGTTGAGTTGATCGGGTCAGTCAACTCTCGGGAAAGAGGGCGAGATCGAGCGATGATTTCTGGGTTCCGAATCAAGCGTTGGCCGTGGAAAGGACACACCACCCCCATATTCGGTTGATTGGCCACTCCCCACAGCACCTAAGAAGCAAGGCTGTCTCGCCTTGCTCTGGCGCGCCTGTCAACTGAGGCGCGCCGCCTCGTCAGTTGGTCATTCGGACGTCGATCGGCCAGGAGTCAAGAACAGGGGTGAAGCACGTCTCCGTTCACGTCGACGAGCCAGCCGAGACTCGCTGACAAGAGTATTCCCTGCCCCATTCGGAATCCTCCTTGGACGCAGCGTTTCTGGTTGCGACGTCCTTGCCTCGCCCGGTCGCCACAAGCGCGTGGACTCGCGGGGAAGGCGTTTAATGCTTGTTTAGCGTATCTGAGCCTCGCTTGTCAAGGGGGTGGGGTCACACTGAACGGGTCGATGCGAGGGTCGGGGCCTTCATCGTGCGAGATCGAGGCTGCCCATCTGGACGAATCATGAGCCGGATCCTCAGAGATGCCCACATCCCGCCGTCTGCTGGGGGTGCCCCGCACCCCTCCGTAAAGCGGCCCGAGACGTGCATCGGGCGCTGGCCCTTCGGCGACTCGGCCATGAAGCTTTCGTCCATCAGGTTGATCTTGATCTGTTTCCCATCGGGTAACCGCACATGAACATGTGGCGGGGGATGATCTCTGGTGGGCAAGGGTGACGTCTTCGGTTGATCCCTGCATCGGCTATCTGTCCGGGGACCGTATCTGCGGCTTCACCGTTTTGACAGCCTTCACGAGGAAGCGCCCATGGAGGGCCGCCTACCCGGATCGAAGCCGGCGCGCGATCTCCTCAAGGACGTCCTCAAGCTCGAGCTCCTCGGCCGGTTCGACGCGATTTGGGTCACCGACGTGCTTGTGGTGTGGATGCGTGTCGATGTCCGGCCAGTGGGGCGCATTGTCCCAGCGGATTCTGAGCTCGCCATGCGAATCCTGCCAGTGAAAGGCGTACTTGCGCCGTTCGCCGGCAAAGACGTAATCCCGAACATGGAGCGTGCTGCCGTCATGGAACGTGACGAGGAGGCGAAGTCGCCGGTTCGACCCTTCGACCTCGTAGGCCGATACCTCATACGATGCAATGACGTCGTCGTGAGCCTGAAGGGCCTTATGCATTCTGCAGCACGTGGAGGCGGTTGCGCCAGTGCGTTAAGGCCCGCGAAGCAAACTCCCAATCGAGCAGATCGTCGTCGACTTGAAAGTCTTCGTCACCGGTCTGTCTTTCAACCTGATCGCGAAGTTCCTCGAATGATCTCCCGTATTTTCGCTGAAATCGTCTACACTCGCGCTCATAAGTGCTGACTTTCGCCAAGGCGATCGTGAGCGAGAGATCGCGCATCGCCTCCGTTTCCGAAGCATAACCGCCTTCGGTCAACACTGCGGCAATCGTCTCTCGCAGCTTCTCCGGGTCAGCGTCCGTCGGCATGGTGGTTTCTCATCCTCTGTGATCGTTATGCCTCCACGATGTTAGCGGCATATTCAAGGGCTTGCCAATGGCTCCACGACTCAATCGGTCAAGCTGTTTGTCGCGTTGATTGTGCCCAGACGACGGCCGTCGATCGTCATCACTCGTCCGCTCGTCAGAGTCCAGCGCTTGACGCCGAGGCCGCGGTGGAGCCAGTAGCAATAGTTCATGGGAAGTTCTGAGTTCCAAGTTCCAAGTTCTAAGTTCTAAGTTCAACGTTCTAAGTTCCGCCAGACCAGCTCTTGTCGGATGGTCGCCGCAGATAGCGGATGATCCACGGATCGAATTCTGGTCTTCTCGGATCGGCGTTACAAGGCTTGGGACTGCTGTTGGCTCCGGTTCATGCCGATTGTTGTGGGGCTGACGGCTCCCTCTCACTGAGCTCCACCAGTTCGTCCAGGTACCACCACCAGTGCGACGGGGACGCCTTCGCTCGTTGACGTTGACCCTCGAGATTCGCCACCCGACGCACGCTCTCGTAGAATCGACGGGCATGGGCCAGAAACGCTCGATCCGCCGCCTCCACCCGCCGTCGCTCCTCGTCGCTCAGTCGATCCTCGAATTGGGCCAAGGCACTGCGGGCATCCAGCAGCTCCAGCACCTCGAAGCCGCTC
>JBDGQN010000313.1:4210-8639 GCA_042219055.1 Salinibacter sp.
CGGGATGGAGCACCCCGCTTTCGAAACGGCTTAGCCATTCTCGATGATCCACGACATCACCTCTCGCAACGTTCCGAGCTCCACGAAGCCTCGCGCATCCAGATAATCGTCCATGGCAGCGGGCGGGAACGCCGTCTCCATGATCCCGTTTGAGCTGAACAATGCCAACCACTCCGCTCCATGCCAGGCACCTCGGACCCCATAATAGCGATCTTTGCCGTAGACATACAGGTAGACCCGATGGTCCGGTTGTGAAACGAGATGGCCTATTACGCCGTTGTAATCGCCGACGGTCGCGTCTTGTGAAAGATGCCCCAGTGACTTGCGCTTGGCGAGATGATCAACGTCCTTCTTCGATTTCCAGCGGACCTCATCGCGGATGGTTTGGATCGCTCGCGCCGCCTCTCGGTAGCGTTGATCTTCAACCGCCATGCCGTGCGACACAGTGGTCGCGGCGGAGCCAATAACGGTAGTTCATTAGAAGTTCTACGTTCTGAGTTCTTCTTTCTAAGATCTCGTAGACTCGCACTTGTCGGATGATCGCCCTAGGTAGCGCATAAACCCACGGATCGGATTCTGGGTGTTCTCGGATCGGCGTTACAAGGCTTGGGACTGCTCTTGGCTCAGGATCCTGCTCAATGGAGGCCACACACGAGCGCATGCTGAATCACCTCGTTTCACCTAACCATCCGCCCACGATAGGCCAGCCAACCCCAAGTGTCGATGAAGACGGCATCGGGCATCAGGCAGGATCGGCTCCATAAAGTTCGTCTTCGATCTCCTCCGCCGTGAGGGGCGGCCCAGAGAGACAGCCGGCGACCCTCAGGATGGGATCTTCGCCCTTGCGGTCTCGGCCCTTGAGAAAGCCCACAAAGTCAAGGACTTCCCGTAGGCGTTCCTCGGGGAGTTCCTCGATCTCCTCAATGAGACGTTGCTTGACGATTTCGGTGCGCATGGCATGTTCACCTAGCTCCCAGGGTAGCGGGAGGTCGCGTTGAGTGCGAAGCGTGATCTCTGCCTTGGCCGTTCATCGGATCGGGCTGGGCGCGTCCGGACGCCGCTCCGTTTCACCCGCTCGCCGCTGATGTTGACGTTGGTATCGCCGTGGCCGAGCTCAGTGAAGCGGAGGCCGGTCACCAGGCCGACGTCGCCGGCGCCGCCGACGACGGAGATGTTCTTTGCGTTCATTTGCTGTTCACCATTGGAATACTTGGAGGTTGACCGCTCAGTCGCCGGCGAGGTACGCCCTTGCTGCCTGCCGAAACTCATGCGCTCGCCGAACCAGCTCTTCAACGGACTCGTCCGTTAGCTCCACATCCACGCCATAATCGCCTTCGATTCGACTTTCAAACGCCTCTAACAGGTAACGATGGAACTTCGAATCCAGCTCCCCCGTCTTGGCGAAGTGACGGCCAAACGCGGCATGCACGCCTGAATGCTTGCTAAAGGACAGCCCCTGCTCGAAGAGCAAGGCCTCGGCGACATAGAACATGGCATAATAGGCCCGACCTGCGGCAAAATCTGTCAATCCGCCCGAGCGCAGCATCTCGGCCGCCTCGATGGCGTCGTCCGCCTTCTCGATCAGCTGACGAGTCTGTTGCTTCACAGGGCGACCGCTTCTCGCCGGACCTCGTTGAGGAAGGGGGAATCTTGGTACTGCCAGTCGGCGTCGCGAACCCGGACCGGGGAGATTGAGACGTCGTACTTGAGGGAGAGCTCGGCGATGATCCGGCCGGTCCGCTGGATCTCTTCCCAGTAGTCGCGCAAGTCGTGTAGCACAATGACGATGTCGAAGTCGGACTCCGGATCCGCCTGCCCCCGAGCGTGCGAGCCGTAGAGGTACAATCCGCGGAGATTCGACCCGTACACAGCCTCCAGCTCGCGCTTGAGTTCGGCTTTTAAAGGGGCAATCGTCTGCTGAAGCCGATCTCCATTCGTAGGCGTGGGCAAGGTCGACCCCTTTCTCGGGTAACGCTAGCCTAGACAGCATAGGGACATGCTCGCTGACTCGCCAAGCGAGCGAAATGGCAAATCGTCAGCCGATGTCGACGTTGGTGACCCGGTGGCCGAGCTCAGCGAAGCCGAGGCCGGTCACCAGACCGAAGTAGCCGACGCCGCCGACGACGGAGATGTTCGTTGCGCTCATCCGAGGAGTCCGTTGTTCTTTGCTGCTCTTTGTTATCGTGGCAAGTCCGTGCGATCTCCAATAACTACATGCCGAAGGATACCCACAATTCGGCCAGCATTACCGCCGATGAGGCTCTCAGCAGACGATGCGATAGCCGCGGAGGCTCGTTGTATGCGGGGCTCTATCTGACCTGCGTGCGCGGCTCACCCGACGTCTTGCGCCTCCGTCCTCGTAGTCACGCGATCCGGCTCAGCTGATGCTGCGTTCAGGACGGGTCATCCGGATTGATGGCGCCATGGTTGAGGTACCCCTCGCTCTCGAGCTTGAGGAGGACCTGTTGAGCGGCCTCGTCGGGGCTCATGACCGAGGTGTCGAGCCGGACGTCGGGGGCCGCGGGCTCCTCATAGGGATCGTCGATGCCGGTGAAATCCTTGATCTTCCCCGCGCGGGCCTTGGCGTAGAGGCCCTTGCGGTCACGGGCCTCGCAGACCTCGAGCGGGGTGGCGACGTGGACGAGGACGAAGCCGCCGTAGGCCTCGATCGTCTCCTGGACCTGCCGACGGATCGCGGCGTAGGGGGCGATCGGCGCGGCGATCGCGACCCCGCGGTTCTTGGTGATCTCGCCCGCGACGAAGCCGATGCGGAGGATGTTCGTGTTGCGATCCGCCTTGGAGAAGCCGAGCTCGCTGGAGAGGTTCTTGCGGACGATGTCGCCGTCGAGCAGCGTGACGGGGCGGCTCCCGATCTCCATGAGCTTGGCCATGAGCACGTTGGCGACGGTCGACTTCCCCGAGCCCGAGAGCCCGGTGAAGAAGACGGTGAACCCCTGCTTCGCCCGGGGCGGGAACGAATTCCGGAGCTCGGCGATGACCTCCGGATAGGAGTACCAGTCCGGGACCTCGAGCCCCTTCTGCAGCCGCCGGCGCAGTTCGGTCCCCGAGAGCGTGAGGACCTGGGCCCCCTTGGGAATCTCGTCGCGCTCGAGGTACTGGGCGTAGTCCTCGACGTAGATCAGTTCCTTGAAGGTCACCATCGCCATGCCGAGCTCGGCCTCGTGCGCGCCGACGAGCTCCTGGGCGGCGTAGGGATCGTAGAACGGCTGGCCGTTGGCGTCCTTGCCCGGTCCGGCGTGGTCGCGGCCGACGATGAAGTGGCTGCAGCCGTGGTTCTTACGAATGATCGCGTGCCAGAGCGCCTCGCGCGGGCCCGCCATCCGCATCGCCAGCGGCAGCAGGCCGAGCATCGTCGTCTGACGGGGGAAGTGCTCGAGGACCTTCTTATAGGCGCGGACGCGGACGAAGTAGTCGAGGTCGCCCGGATTGGTCCGGCCGACGGCCGGGTGGATGAGCAGGTTGGCCTCGGCCCGGGCCGCCGCCCGCTGGGTGAGCTCGACGTGGGCCCGGTGCATCGGGTTGCGGGTCTGGAAGCCGACGACGCGATTCCAACCGAGCTTCTCAAACGTCGCCCGCAGCTCCGCGGGCGTGTAGCGTAGCTCCTGGAAGGTGTGGTGGGGCGGGTACTCGACCCCCTCCACGCGCCCACCGAGGTAGACCGGGTGGGTCTCATGGTAGAGACGGAAGACGCCCGGATGGGCCTCGTCGGTCGTCCCGTAGACCTGTTCCGCCTCCCAAGTCCGGTCCGGCGTCCACTTGGACTCGACCGCCAGCACGGCCAGGGCCATCCCTTCCGGATGGCGGAGCGCGATGCGGTCGCCCTCGCCGATCTCGGCCGCGAACGCCTGTGTGACGTCGAGGGTGACCGGGATCGGCCAGAGCGTCCCTTCCGTCAGCCGCATCCGGTCGCAGACGGCCTCGTAGTCCGGCTGGGTCAAATACCCGTCGAGCGGACTGAAGGCGCCGTTGAGCAGCAGCTCGAGGTCCCAGACCTGGCGTTGGGTGAGGTCCCAGTCGGGGAGCTCAACCGCCTCGGCCTTGAGGGCCTCCGCTCGCTCCGGTCCAACGACGAGGTCCTTGAGGTCGTCGCCGTGCGGGGCGGGGAGCTTCTGGATCGATGGGTAAGTCTGTCCGTCGCTCATGCGAGGTCGCCTCCGAGTCCCTTCATCTCGCTTGCGAGCCGGCCCCGGCCGCCGTTCCGCGAGGCCCCTTTGCCTGTCCATTGGCCTTACGATGGAGAAGGCTGAGGGCCGCTTGCGCGGTCTTGACGGGCGCGTGCTTGATCGTCGCCTTGCCCTGGATCTCGGCGACGTCGATGACTGGAGCGCGGACGACGCGGGTGCCTCCCGCGCGGTCGCCTAGGTCGTCGACGACGGGCTCGGCCCCCTCCTCGCGATAGGCCCGGATG
>JBDGQN010000314.1:0-6692 GCA_042219055.1 Salinibacter sp.
GTGAAGCACGTCGTCTACCGCATGGTGGACGACGACCGCGACCGCGAGGAGCTGTGCCAGGACGTGTTCGTGCGGGCGCACCGCTACCTCGACGGGTTTCGGTTCGAGTCGAAGCTCTCGACCTGGCTGGCGCGCATTGCCCGCAACACCTGCCTCAACCACCTGGAGAAGAAAGAAGTGCCGCTCTACGCCGACGAGGCCCCGTCGCCCGACGACGAACCGCCCGACGCCCGGATGGCCCTCAACCGGGTCCCCGACGCCGATGCGGACGTGGCGGAGGCAGCCGTGGACCGGCAGCGGCGCGATGTCGTCCGCGAAGGCATCGAGTCGCTGTCGGAGCACTACCGAACGGCCCTCACCTTGTATCATCTGGAAGGGATGAGCGTATCACAAATTAGCGGGGTGATGGACAACCCCGAAGGCACGGTGAAGAGCCACCTCTACCGGGGACGCAAGAAGCTCAAGGACTGGTTACTGGACCGCTACCAACGCGAGGAGATCATGCTATGACAGACCGAGATCGTGACTTACAGGACGCGTTCGACCGCCACCTCCACGGCGAGGGGCCTCCGCCCGATACGGAGGACGATCCGGAGGCCGCGGCCTACGAGGCAGTGTATGCGAACCTGAGCGAGGAACCGGACGGAACGGACCTTCCCGACGATTTCGCCGAACAGGTCGCCGACCGGGCGGGCTTCGCTTCCGAATCGGGTATGGTCTGGATTGAGATCTTCCTTCTCTTCCTCCTCATCGCCGGTGCAGGCGCCGGGCTCGTATTGATGCCGCCGACGCTTGCCGGGATCCAGCAAAGTGTCGGCGATCTTCTCATGTCGCTCCAGGACGTGTCCGGAACCGTTCGGCTCGATGTGATCCTCGCCGGCACCCTCGTGCTGATGCTCACAATCGGGTTCGACTTCCTGATCAACCGCCTCCACCCGGGCCACCACACCCTCACGCTCTAACGTCCTCGGTCAATCGTTCCGGACGCAAGGAAGGCGCCTCCCCCCTCCCGTTCTCCCATTTCGCCTTCCACTTCCGTCCGTGTCTTCGTCTACGCCTCCATACCTTCCTTCGGACGGTTGCGCTGAGGCGCGTTGGCCCCTATACTAACACGTTCCGTCTCGCACACTCAGCGCACTGACCCTTTCCTTCCCCATGGAACGGCGCGATTTCACCAGGAAAGCCCTGCTCGGAGCCGCCGGTGCGGGCCTACTGACCAGCTGTGGCGGGGACGAATCATCCGCCGACGACGGCGCCCCCAACGTCCAACCCAACAAGCAGGTTCGGTGGCGGCTCGCCTCCAGCTTTAGCCGCTCGCTCGACACCATCTACGGCGCGGCCGAGGTGCTGGCCGAACGGCTGAAAGCCCTCACGGACGGCAACTTCGAAATCCTCCCGTACCCCGGCGGCGAGCTGGTGCCGCCCCTGGAGGTACTGGGCAGCGTGCAGAATCGAACCGTGGAGATGGGCCACTCGGCCAGCTACTACTTCATCGGCAAAAATCCCGCGCTGGCCTTCGACTGCACTGTCCCGTTCGGCCTCACGGCCCGCCAGTACAACGCGTGGGTCTACTACGGCGGCGGCCTGGACCTTCTGCGCAACCTCTTTGCCGACTTCAACATCATCAACTTTCCCGGGGGCAACACGGGCACGCAGATGGGCGGCTGGTTCAAAACGGGCGTCACGTCCCTCGACGACATGCGCGGCCTGAAGATGCGAATTCCGGGCCTGGGCGGCCAGGTGATGAGCGAGATGGGCGTGAACACGCAGGTTCTGCCGAGCGGTGAAATCTACCCGTCGCTGGAGCGAGGCGCCATCGACGCGGCCGAGTGGGTGGGGCCCTACGACGACGAGAAGCTCGGCTTCCACGAGGTGGCCAAATACTACTACTTTCCCGGCTGGTGGGAGCCCGGCCCTGCACTGACGTTCTACGTGAACCGAGACGCCTACGACGAGCTCCCCACCCAGTATCAGGAGGCGCTCAAGACCGCCGCGTCCGAGGCCAATGTCCGCATGCTGGCACAGTACGATCACAAGAACCCGGCGGCCCTCGACCGCCTGCTCGACAAGGGGGTCACCCTCCGCCGCTTCCCCGACGAGGTCATGAGCCGGGCCCAGGAAATCACCACTCAGCTCCTGGAGGACAACGCGTCCGGCAACAAGCAGTACCGCAAGATCTACGACGCCTACAAGAACACCCGCAAGGACGCCTATCGCTGGTTCGGCACCGCTGAAATGGGCTACGCCGACTTCGCCTTCCCCCGCGCCGGGCAAGAAACCAGCTCCTCGACCTGATCATCGCCCTCCCGACAGGAGACCTCCTCGTAATTCCTCTTCCCGCTTTTTCCTTCCTCGTAGATGCTCCCAAACGTCTGGGACCTGTTCGAGACGCACGTCTTTCCCGAGCCCTCCACCGACGAGCAGTTCAATCCGTACCGTGACCGTCACGAGGACCTCGACGCCCCGGACGCCCCCTCGCACCGACGCGACAACTTGCGGCAGTACCTGGCGTGCTTCGACGACGCCCCCCGCCTCTTCCTTCTGCTCGAAGCCCCCGGGCCGTGGGGCTGTCGCTTCTCGGGAGTGCCCGTAACAAGCGAGGACCAACTCGCCGATCCCGACTTTCCCATCGACGGCACGGTCACAAGCCGAGCGGATCGTCCTCCGCTCACGGAATACAGCGCCTCGATCTTCTGGCGCGTGCTCCAGCCCCACTTCCCTCAGTTCTTCGTTTGGAACAGCCTGCCTCTCCACCCGCACGATCCGGGCGATCCGGTGTCGATCCGCACGCCGCGCCGCTCGGAGGTGCGGGCGTGGCACGAGCTGCTGCGGGCCCTCCTCGACACGCTCGCCCCGGACCGGACGGTGGGTGTGGGTCGCAAGGGCGAACGGGCCCTCGACGACGTGGGGGCCGACCCCACCTACGTACGGCACCCCTCGCAAGGCGGGGCGAACAAGTTTGAGTCGGGGATGGAGACGATCGTCGAGGAGATGAGTCTGCCAGACAACTCTGGTGGTTGATGGACCGAAGAGGGGATGCATTGCGGGTGGAATCGCCAGATCTTTCCTGATCGCTTTTATGCCCAACCGATGGAGGAACCGCTCTCTCATCCCCCCTTTCCGGGATTTCGCCCGGAGGCGTTTCAGTTCCTCCGCGCCCTCGCCGAGAACAACGAGCGGGACTGGTTCAAGGCCCGCAAGGACACCTACGAAGCGGAACTGAAGGAGCCGCTGGAGTTGTTGATGGCCGACGGCGCGCGTCGTCTCTCGAACGCGGACCTCCCGCTAACCGCCCATCCGACGGAGTCGACGTTCCGGATCTACCGGGACATGCGCTTCACCAACGACGACACCCCGTACAAGACCCACGTCAGCGGCGTCTTCGATCGGTCCGGTCACCGCGATTCGAATGGGGTCGTCTACGTGCACGTGGAGCCCGGGAGGAGCCTCCTGGGGGCGGGCTTTTACCAGCCGAGTGTGTCGTACCTGCGGCCCGTCCGGGAGCGTGTGGCCGCGGAGCCGGAGCGGTTCTTTGCGCTTCTCGATGATATGGAGGCGCGCGGCCTGCCGGTCCACAGCATGGAGGACACGTTGACCGGCATGCCCAACGGGTTTCACGACTACCGGGATGCCCCGATTGCGCCCTACCTGAAGTGGAAGAACTACGTGGTCAAGCGCAACTACCCGGACGAGGTCCTTCAGTCTCCGGACTTCACGGACGAGATCGTCCGGATGGCTCGGGAGGTTCGGCCGCTTCTCGAGTTCGTGTGGGAGGTCGAGCCCGCGTCGTAGGAGAGGGCCACTCTTCATTCAGACGGCTGCTCCGGATGAAAATCCGGTGTCGGTTTTGTTATCTTGGCGGGGCCGAATCTTATCGTCGAATTCGCCCCATTCTTCATGACGCCTTCTGAACGCTGGCCCGCCATTCTACTACAGCTGGCCCCGGACGCCTGGACGCGCGCCGCGGACCTGGCCCGCACCCTCGGCGTCAGCGAGCGCACCGTGTACCGCGACGTGCAGGGGATGGTGGAGGCCGGAATTCCCCTGCAGGGCGTGCCGGGCAAGGGCTACCGACTGCCGGAGGACTACCTGCTCGCTCCCGTTCAGCTGACGACCGACGAGGCCATCATGCTCGTCCTGGGCAGCGCCTACGCGGCCCAGAACTTCGGCGGTCGATATCAGGCCGCGGCCCGGGCGGCCCAGCATAAGATCGAGGATGTGCTGTCCCCTGAGGACCGCGAGCGGGTGCTCGCCCTGCAGGGTAGTGTGCCGCTCGTGTCCCCCCACGTGTTCGGCGACTCGACCGAGGACGGTCTCCTGCGCCAGGTGCGGCACGCGCTCGTGGAAGAACGCTCGCTGGTGGCCACGATGGCAGGCGCCGACGAGGCGTCGGCCTCGCGGACCCTCGACCCGTACGGCCTGGTGCAGCAGGGGACTTCCTGGCACGTCGTGGGATACGGGCACGACCGGGACCGCGTGATCCACCTGCGCCTGGAGCGCATCGACGCTCTCGACCTGACGGACGACACCTTCGAGCGGCCGCCCAGCTACGGCACTCCCTCGGACGGACCGGCGGATGAGCCCCGCCGCCGCGTCCGCGTGGTTTTCGCCGCGGAGGTCGCCGCGTCGGTACAGGTGGCCCCGTCCCTGACCGTAACCAATCGGGAGCACCTCGCCGACGACCGCCTCCTCCTGACGCTCCGAGTCGACCATGAGCTCGACGTGATGCCCTGGATCCTGAGCTGGGGGGCACACGCCCAGGTCCTCGAGCCCCGCGCCCTCCGCGAACGGATCGCCGCCGAGGCCCGCGCCGTGGCCGACCAGTACGAATCGACCCCCACCCTGCTCGACTGAGGAATGCGTGGCGCCCGCGTGCTCCGTACGCTCTCACCCCCACGCTCCCTTAACTCCCACGCTCCCTTGCCCCCCCGCTCGTCCCCCAAACGCTTCCGCACCCCAGCGGGCCAACTGGCGTACACCGACGTGGGCACAGGGCCGCCCGTCGTCTTTCTGCACGGCAACCCCACGAGCGCTCGTCTCTACCGCCACCTCGTCGACGCGCTGGCACCCCGGTACCGCTGCATCGCCCCCGACTACCTTGGCTTCGGTCGATCGGACGCCCCGCGCGAGGCATCGTACCATCCGCGCGCCCACGCCACCCGAGTGGAGAAGCTGCTCCGCTCGTTGTCCCTCTCCGGCGCGACGCTCGTGCTGCACGACTGGGGCGGTCCCATCGGTCTCAACTACGCCCTCCGCCACCCCGACACGGTGCGGCGCCTGGTCCTCATGAACACATGGGCGTGGCCCCTCACGCATCGCCCGCTCCTCCGGGCCGCGAGCCGGCTCCTCGCGACTCCCCTGGGACGCGTTGCCGTCGAGCGCTACAACGCGTTCGCGCATCTGGTCATGCCCGCGACGACCGGCCCCGCCAGTCCCCTCTATTCAGAGTGGATTCGTTCCTACGCCGCAGCCCTGAACACCCGCCCGCGCCGCCACGCCTGCTGGGCATTCGCACGGGCACTTCGTACCGACACGCAGTGGCTCCGGGCCCTGTGGACGCGGCGCGACCGGCTCCGGGACCGCCCGGCGCTCCTGTGCTGGGGCATGGCCGATCCTGCATTTGGCCACGCGACGTGCCTGCGGCGGTGGCGACGCCTGTTTCCGGAGGCGACGGTGCACCGATTCGCGGAGGTGGGACACTACGTGCCGGAAGAAATGGGGGACGCGCTGGTCGGCCCCATCCGGCAGTTTCTGGATTCCACAACGACCTGACCGGCGGCGAGCCCCACGCCCAGCGTCAAGCTGCCTGCTGTGATACGGTTTCCCCCTCTGAATGTCATGGCATTCCTGATCGGCTCAATCCCAAGCGAAGACCCGACAGATCTCAAAATGACCAACGTAAAACGTCGGAACGTTGGAGGTTATGAGGCGGAACCGCCTTTGCGAAGGTCCGGAGATCCTTCCGGTGCGATCCCGACATTATGATCTGGAATGTGTATGAGGGAGTCCTCCTGAGCGAAACGACACGGGTCGAGTGCAGCCTCAAGCGATCGTTTGGAGACGGCACATCCCCGCTGTTCGCGTGGCACGGACGTGGACGTAGGGACGGACGGCATCCGTCCAAAGCGAGTTGCACACCGGACCCGTTGAAGCTGCATTGAGTCCCTTCCCGGACCCAGCAGAACTACCGGGGTCGGCCGAAGGGCCGTGTCATCTCACGTCGGCGACGGCGACGGGCGCTCGTCGGTCGGCTCCAAAACCGGCGTGCCGACATCGGTCATGGAGGGGAGCTCGACCGTAAACACGCTGCCTTCTCCCTTGGTGCTCTCCACCTCAATGGTGCCCGCAAGAATGTCCACCATGCGCTTCACGAGTGCCAGCCCCAGTCCCGCGCCCTCGTACTCTCGCGCCAAGCCCTCAGACTCCTGCTTGAACGGATCGAACAGGTGCGGTTCGAATTCCTTAGCAATGCCGACCCCCGTGTCGCGCACCTCGATCTGCACCCCATCTTCCTTCGGCTCCACCGTGATGCCGACGGTCCCCTCGTCCGTAAACTTGATGGCGTTCTGAACGAGGTTGTTGAGGATGCGAGAGAGGAGCGTGCGGTCCGTCCGGAGCGTGTACGTGTTCGGCACCTCCACCTCTACGGCAAGCACCTCCTCGTCGATCTTTGAGTCGTGCCGATCGAGGAC
>JBDGQN010000314.1:6719-6958 GCA_042219055.1 Salinibacter sp.
GCCACCGGCACCTCGCGGACGCGGACGTCGAGCGTACCGGCCTCAATCTGGGCCATGTCCAGCACTGCCTGGAGGGTCTCCGACAACCGCTTCCCGCTCTCACGGATCTGGGCGGCGAACTTTGCGGGGAGCCCCTCGGCTTTGTCCACAATCAACTCCGCGTAGCCCGTGATGTTGGTGACCGGCGTGCGGAGTTCGTGGCTCATGTTGTTGAGCAGGTTCGACTTAAGCCGCGCCAT
>JBDGQN010000315.1:0-5019 GCA_042219055.1 Salinibacter sp.
TTCACCATGATGGAGTGCTACGTGGCGTACAAGGACTACCGGTGGATGATGGACCTGACGGCGTCCCTTCTGCGCACGGTCACCACGGCGCTGCACGACACGTCCACGGTGGAGTTCGAGGGCCACGAGATCGACCTGGGGGGCGAGTGGCCGCGCGTGTCGTTTTTCGACGCGATCGAAGACGCGACGGGGTTTGACCTGTACCGGGCCGACGCCGAGCGGGTCTACGACGTGGCGGCCAACGAACTTGACCTCGATGAGGTGGAGACCGACATGGACCTCGGCGAGCTGCTCGATGAGATCTTCAGCGAAACGGTAGAGCCGGAGCTCATCCAGCCCACGTTCGTCACCGACTACCCGATCGAGCTGAGTCCGCTCGCCAAGACGCACCGCGAGAAGGAGGGGCTCGTGGAGCGCTTCGAACTTGTGGTGGCCGGGCGCGAGATTGCCAATGCCTTCAGCGAGCTCAACGACCCGCAGGACCAGCGCGAGCGGTTCGAGAAACAGGCCCACCAGCGGGCCGAGGAGGTGGAGGAGGAGGACGTAGAGCCGGATGCTCTTATCGATGAGGACTACCTCCGCGCCCTGGAGTACGGCATGCCCCCCGCCGCCGGGCTCGGCATCGGCATCGACCGCCTCACCATGATTCTCACCGGGCAGGAGTCAATCCGCGACGTCATTCTCTTCCCGCTGCTGCGCCCCGAGCGATAGCGAGGAAGTAATTTTAGATTGCGCCCCGCTTCGCACCCCGGGGAGTACTCGGTCGCGTTGCTCCCAGCGCTCCGCTCGAATGACTGCTTCTTACTAACGTAGTTTCCCGGGTCTACTTGAAGGCTTCATCGAGTGATGGTAGCTCAACTGCTTCTGATTGCGGGAAGAATGCCAGAAATGCACGGGCGAAGGGGAGAACGGGAGCGTGAGGGCATCGACATTCTGCACCTGCAAAACGGTGCGAGCAGTCGTCGTCGCCAAGATGCGATTGCCGTAGGAAGGGGGGCGGTGAAGACGCAAGACGGGCCGGTCCGCAACTGGATCAGGAGGCACCCGCCCATGCGGATCCCGGTGAGCAGGGCCAAGGCGATACAAAAACGGGCGGCCCCCCGATTTGAGGAGACCGCCCGTCAGGCAGTTCGACGATGTCGACAATGTCCGAGCGCCGTTACATGCCGCCGCCCTCACGCTGAGGCATGGTGTCGGCCCGACGAAACTTGCGCGTCCCGCCTTTCTTCGTGGTGATGCCCTCGACCTGCCCCTTGCCGGTGGTCTTGATGCGATCGCTGGGCACGCCGTTGTTCTGGTAGAAGCTCGCCACCGCCTCGGCCCGGTCCTCCGAGAGCGACTGCTCGTTGCGCTCGCTCGGGGCGGCGAAGCCTTCGACCTGCACGGTGATGTTGGGGCACTTCGAGAGAACGCTGGCGTTTTCCTGAAGACTGCTCTTCGCCTCCTCGGTCAGCGTGCTCGAGTTGCGCTCGAAGAAGACCGAGCTCAGCTCGCTGACCGTGGTGCAGATGTCCGGAAGGACCCGATTTACGCGAACCGTCACGGTGCGGGTGTCTTTCCCGACGTCGTTCGAGGCGCGGAGGCGGGCGGTGTACTGACCGGGCTCCTGGTAGGTGTGAGTGGGGGAGCGGCCTGTGGCGCTGGCCCCGTCGCCGAAGCTCCAGTTGCGCGAGATGGGGCTGTCTCCCTGCACGTTGCTGCTGAAGCGGACCGGCTCGCCCTCGTCGACCGGATTCGGGCTGGCGTTGACCGATGTGATCGATGCGGGCTGGGGGGGCGGCACCACGCGCACTGAGATGGTGTCAGTGTCGGAACCGCCCTTGTTGCTCGCCTGAAAGCGAACGGCATACTGGCCCGTCGAGCCGTAGCTGTGCTCAGCGGTGAGGCTGGAGGCGGAGGCCCCGTCGCCGAAGTACCAGGTGTATTCGATCGGTTTATCGGCCTTCTGGGTGTTGATGGTTGCCTCGAAGGTGCCGGACTCGTCGGTCTCCAGCGTGTCGGGACCGCTCACGGACTGAACCACGGGCGCAGTGGCTCCGCAGCCGGACAGTACGAGTCCGCCGATGACGAGGAAGAGCGGAAGCCAGTACGAGGAGAACGATTGTGGGCTTACAGGGAATGCGGAGGTCGTCATAAGGAGTGGAGTGTTAAGTCAAAGGGAACGAAGACCAAAGGGAGGATGTCTTCAGGAGGTGGAGAGGCGTCCGAAGCGGCAGCGGAACGTTGAGGAGGCCTATCACCCTCCTTGAGGATGCAAAGAACCAAAAAGTCGTTGGACACACAATTCTATCGGGAGAATGATTTCGGAAAGGGGGGCGGTCCCTCTCCTTCGCAAAACGGCAGAGCGAAACTAGGCTGGACTGCCTCGGCCGGGATTCTGAAAGAAGCCGCCGAAAAGGACAGAAGCGGTATCCCAGGTTTTCTCGAAAGGCCGTTGTCGTCATTCCCCCACCAACCGGGCTATTCAATGTTGTCGACGTACTTTTCAAGCTTGCTCTTCCGGTTGGCCGCTTTATTCTTGTGGATGATGCCTTTGGCGGCGAGGCGGTCCAGGTCCCCCTTCACGTCGTTGAGCAGTTCCTGGGCCACCTCCTTTTCGTCCAGGGAGCGAAGTTTCTTGATTTTCGTGCGGAGACGACTCTTTTGCGACTTGTTGTGCTTGCGGCGCTTCTCGTTCTGCCGCATCCGCTTTTTCGCAGACTTGTGCTGGGGCATAAGGTGTACCGTGCTGGCTGAAAAGGGCAAAGTGAATGGTGGGAGACATGTTCCATTGACAGGCGTCAACACAGGCGTAGACTTCATCGTTCCAGTGAGTTCCCAAGGTCGTAGGAAGATTGCACGACTCCGTCCCCAGATGGTAGCGGAGAAACCCGTCGGTTCTTCAGCGCAGGGGGGCGCTTTGAGGAAAAGGGGCCATTCTATCGGGAGCGCCGTGCAAGGCGATCTGTAGCTAGAAACCGGGAGGGGCGCCGTCCGTTTTCCTCCAAGTCTGAATGTTTTCCGGTACGGTCGGAAGTCCAGTGATGGACATCTCAACCCGTGCTCCCGTGCGTTCATCGAAAGGGTAATCTCATGTGGTCCTTCGTTGCTGATTTCTTCCGGAATCTGGGCACTGAGCGCACCGTGGTGCTGATTGGTTCAGAGGAGGCGGGGAAGGCGCGCCGGTATCGCATTCGTCCCGCCCGTCTTCTCGGTGTCTGGGGAGGGAGCCTGTTGATTGTGGGACTCGTGGTGGGTCTCCTAGTGGCCTTTACGCCCCTGCGAACACAGATTCCCGGCTACGGCACCAAGCAGATTCGGAAGAGTGCGCGGCTCAATGCCATGCGGCTCCAGGCACTTCAAGACTCCCTCGCCACCCAGCGCCGGTACGTCAAACAGCTCCGGCAGCTCATCACCGGTCGCGTGGCCTCCACGGCTCGTCCCAACCCGGCTGCGCCGGCGCAATCGTCCTCTGGGAGGGCACAGCCGTTCCCGACACGGAAAGAAGACCGGACAGCCTCCGGGTCCGATCGAGGCATCCACGAGCAGCCGGCCATGAGCCCCTCCGTTGTCACCGCGTCCGGCTCGACCGGGGCCGTGAAGGACGCCCCGCCGCTCGGACTCTCCTTTCCTCTTTCCCCACCTGTTGCGAGTGGCTTTCCCACCCGTGGTTTCAACGCAAATACGGGCCACTACGGCATTGATGTGGCCGTGTCGCAAGGGGAGTACATCCGCGCCGTTGCCGCCGGCTACGTAGTGTGGGCCGATTGGACGCAAGATGGGGGCTACACCATTGCGGTCCAACACGCGGATGGATATCTTTCTGTCTATAAGCACAACAGACGTCTCCTCAAACGCATCGGCGACCGGGTCCAGGCCCAGGAACCGCTGGCGGTGAGTGGGAATACAGGAGTCATCACGACGGGGCCTCACCTTCACTTTGAACTCTGGCGAAACGGTCTTGCGCAGGAGCCCGAGTCGTACGTCGCGGGGTGGTAGTCCCACGGAACGTTTCCGTCCGGGCTACGGATTCCGGGCGTTGTTCCTCATTTTTCCATTCGCAGGTTCCATCTTCCTATGGGCCTCTTCGGTAACACACGAACAGACGAGTCTTCCTCCGAAATGGCAGGTCAGACCAGCACAGTTCAAGATCAGGTTAACCTCGTCGGTGAGGGTACCGTCTTCGAAGGGACGGTGCGGGCCGAGAGCGACGTTCGCGCCAGCGGACGTATCATCGGCACGCTTGAGGTGGAGGGGAAGACGATGATTGCCGAAGAAGGGGTCGTTGAGGGGGAAATCATCGCCGCCAACGCCGACATCGCGGGCCAGGTGCACGGAGAGATTCACGTCGAGGAGCTTCTCGTGCTCAAGAGCACCGCCCGAGTCGACGGGAGCATCGAGACGGATCGCTTGATTGTGGAGGAGGGCGCCCAGTTTACGGGAGAATGTGAGATGGGCACGCCCATTCCCGAGAGTACGGACCTCTCCGGCGGGAAGACAGGGCAGGATGGAACCGCTCAGCAGGAGAAGGATGCTGCCAAGCTGACCGCGTCCGGTGAGGGGGAGGGCGGGTAGACTTGGACTGTGCTGGACGGATGGCTGCCTGGCTTCCTCTGGAGTTGCGAACATGCTCCGACACGACCATGCCCAGCTACAGGTGGCACGACGATGGAGGAAATAGAAGAGGGCGAGGGCTTTCGGTCTACCGAAGAGCCTCCGTCCGATGACGCGTCGGCCTGGAGGAAGGCCCTCCGTGATGTTGCCCCGTATCTCGATCTCGGCTGGCGTCTTGCCGGAACCGTCTCATTTCCCCCCATCCTCGGGGCACTGCTCGACTACTGGCTTCAGGTCGCCCCTTGGTTTCTCATCGGGGGCTGTATCGTCGGATTCGCGGGTGGAATCCTCCAGCTCGTGCGCCTTCAGGAAGAATTCGATGCTTAGATCCGCTCAGGAGCTTGGGCACTCTTGAGCGGAGGATCGGTCCTCACCTGCGAAATACTTTCATTTGCGATTCACCGGTTCTCATAAGTCCTCTATTGC
>JBDGQN010000316.1:0-14820 GCA_042219055.1 Salinibacter sp.
GTGACCAAATCGGGCTACGTGGTCCTGTCGCCCTTGCGGACGCCGACGCTGGCGGCGCGCTACACGGGAGACGGATAATGGCCGAACGCACCACGATCACGATCTACGTCCCGCAGAAGCACCAGGACGCGGACGTCCTCGGCCGGCTGAAGAAGTTGGCGAAAGCGAAGGCTCGATCCGTCAACTACCTGGCGGTGCAGGCGATCTTAGAATATCTGGAGCGGGAGGAGCAAGATCATCGAAAATAGCCAGCACTGGTGGAAATGGCAACCCGGAAAGCCGGGGAGAGTGTCCATCTTCAGGGTTGAGCAGAGCCGAACGAGGCCCGTTTAGTCGATTGGGTGCCCCTCTATGGATGCACGGTCACTTGGCATTGTGATGATCGGGTATGCCCTGTTGGTTGCATTGGTCATCGCGCTGCTCGATGTGCCGTTCCCCGGATTGTTCGAACCGTCCGGCACATCTCCGGTCGTGATCACCGAGGTTCAGCTCAATCCACCGTGTGCCATGCAAGCCGACGCCTGCGCCGAATGGGTCGAGGTCGGCAACACTACGGATAAGGCTATACCGCTCACGACCTGGTTTCTCAGCACGTCCGAGGGCGGGGTGAGCGATACGATCGCCCTCATGGCTAGTGGCTGCCCGCCAACCCTGCCGGCGGAATCGCATTGCGTCATCAAGCGGCCGGGCTGGCTGGACCGTGCGGATGAACGCGTTATCCTGAACGGCTTAACAGCCCGGCACTTCTACCAAACGATCACTCCGCTGTTGAGCGATGACGCCGGCGATGGACGGAGCTGGCAGCGATGCCCCGTCGTGGATGATTGGCGCTTCCGCCGGCCAACACCGGGGGAAGCCAACCGTTGCCTTTGAGGTCAACGTAGCTTGACCGTGTGACTTCCCCCTCTGCTGGCCCCTTCTTCCAGAGCTGCGCCTATTGCTGCGATTCCGGCGCGAGGGCGATTAAGGCGCCCTCTTGCAGACGACTCAGCTCCACGGTCCCTTGCACGACGTTGACGTCGGGCAGGCTACCTCCTGACATTTGACGCCACTGGTCGCCATTCCAGATGAACAGCTGCATGCTCTCCTCATCGACGCCCTCGGGGACGTCGGCATTGTCGTACAGCATTTCCACCACGGCCTGGCCGTCGGTGCCGAACCCGCTGGTGACGACGCTGACGGTTCGGAGGATGTTCGGCAGGACAACCGGCGCGTAGATCGAGTCGGAGGTGGGCAGCTTTTGGGCATAGCGGGCCAGAATCACAACGCCCTTCGACTCGGACTCGACGTCGTGGAGGGACATCCGCACGCCGGCGAAGTCGGTCGCGGTCACGTCAACGCTATCCGGACCGAAGTCCCGCAGCACGTAGCCGTTGACCGAGTCCTCCGTCTGAGTGCCAACCTTGTCCGTCAGCCACGGCACGACGGCTCCTAAGATCTGGTCACTGGGCAACCCCGTGCTGTTCCCACCGACAATGTCGTTGTTCTGGAAGATGGCGGCGTTGCCGCGGCCGGCGAATATGCCGCTTGGCCCACTCGGGTCGCCCCACCAGTTGTACCGGGCTTGGATCTGCTCGCTACCTTCGACCCAGAGGCCGAAGCGCATGTTGTCCGTGATCTGGTTCATCTGGAGATGGACGCCCTCGCAATTCGACACGTGGATACCGCCGAGGGAGTTCTCCGTGACCGTATTGCGCTGGAAGTCAAGCCGGGCGCACCCTGCCTCCTCGCTCGGTTCCAGATGGACGCCGCGATCGGAGTTGCCCCGAATCGTGTTGCCCGCGAAGAGTGGATGGACAACCCCTGCGCCGTAGAGCCCGTTGCCGTTGCGGTTCTCGACGGTATTGCCCAACAGGCGGGTGTTGACCGTATTGACCAGGCGGATGCCATCCGCGGCCGACGCTCCGACAGTGTTGCCTTCAACGATCGTGACCTCGGTATTCACGAGGGTGATACCGGCGCCCTCGTTCTCATTGGCCTGTTGGTCGCTGTCGCCGTTGTTCTCGATCTCGTTGTTCTGAATGAGGTTGTCCGGACTGCCTTCGACCCGGATGCCTTCGGCGCCATTGTCCCGCAGGGTGTTTTCGACGTACTTGTCATTGCCCCCTTCGCTCGAGACGTAGATGCCGGCCGACATGTTGCCGGTGATCGTGTTCGCCCGGATCTCGTTGAGGCCGTTGCTGGCGGCGACATGGACGCCGATGTCGTTTGATGCCGTGATGTCGTTGCTATCGAGGATGTTTCGCGTAGGTGCCGTGTTATCGCCCTCGCCGCCGGCATATTGCACCCCGATTCGGTTCGCGTCGATGGTGTTCTTGAGCAGGATGTTGCCCGTGACGCGCCCTTTGAGGAGCAAACCGACGGCGTCCGATGCCGTGCTATCGGATATCTGGTTGTTTTCGACCGTGTTGCCCGTCGCCGGCGTGCTGCCGCCGCGCAGGGCGAGGCCTCCCATTTCGTTGCTGGTTAAGGCGTTGGAACGGACCTCATTGTTCCCGCTCTCCATAACGGAAATGCCGAATCCTGCATTTGAATCCGCGGTGTTCTCGACCACTGAGTGATTATTCGCCCTCTCGAGTCGGATGCCATCTCCCTCGTTGGTCTTGACCGTGTTGCCGGTAATTTGCCCTTCATCGGCTTGCCGAATATGCAGGCCGGCGCCCCCGTTCAGGCTCACGGTGTTCCCCGAAAGGGTGAAGCGATCGGAGTTGCCGTCCAGAATGATGCCGGCCGCTCCGTTGCTGTCGACGATGTTGTCGGTCATCTCTAGATGAAGGCTTGCGCCCGTGACCTGCAGCCCGTATTCCCCGTTGTCGAACAGGTGGGAGTCGGTGACCTGGGTGCTCTCACTGGCACCCGAGATTTGGACACCAGCGGACTGAGCTTCATGGACGATGAGTCTACTCAAGTCGCTAGCCCGGTCTTCGACGGAAACGCCGATCTCGCAATCGGTGGCGACGATGTCAAGGGCTTCGAGGGTCACGTTCTTCGCGTCGATCGTGAAACAGCCGTTGATTTTGGTCTGGCGAGCCCCATCGCTCGATCGTATGGTGACTCCTTTGGTGTCGACCGTGAGCTGTCCTTCGTCATACGTTCCGGGATCCACGACGATGATGGCGTTTTCGGACAGTGGGCATTGCGTGAGGGCAGCGCTGAGCGTCTTGAAGTGGGAATTGCAGTCTTCGTCCTCACTGGCGGGGTTTGTCGCGTCCACGAGGACCTTGGGGCCTCCGTGATCCCCCAACGCAGTCGGCGCGAATAGCAAACCCGCCACTAGCGACACGGCGGCAAGGACGCCGATCCAGCCACTGAGGGCATGTGGAGAGGCGTGAGCGCCTCTGGCTGAGTTGTCATTCACGGGGTAGGACTCTTGCTTTGTCAAAGGTGCCACCTCCTGGTCTTTTCAACGGAGTATAGTGGGTGTGTTTGCTTTGATGCTGTACTCGTGATCACGAAAGGCTGCAGCAAAAAAGGGATGGGGTAGATCAGGTGTCTATAGACGCCGCCAAGCCGAAATGGTCGAGCCACGAGATGCTGAACGACAAACAGGCCTCAGCGATAGCTGGCCTAGAACCGGAATCCCAATCCGACTTCGACCCCGAACCGATCCCTCGGCGTTGCCTCTGACTGCCCAATGGCAAGCAAATAGGTGCCTTGAATATAAATTGAGGCGCCCCGGAAGTTTCGCTGGTACCCGAATTTCGAATAGTAGAGTTCGCCCACATATAGCCATGTGAAACCTTCGGAAAAGACAACCGGACTGATGCCGGCGTAAATGGTCTTTGTGGGCTGTTCGGCACCAATCAGAAGAAACGGGAAGAACTGGGTGAAATCCGAGGATATGAACGTTATCGGCATGATCCAGTTCACTTCGGCCCCGAAGACAATCCGTCCTTGACCAAACCCGCGAATATGGACAGGAGGAAACAACCACTCTCCCGTCAACACGCGGCCAAAGATGCCGGCATATCCTTCCGACTTGACGGTATCCCAAGTGATGATTCCGCCAATGGAAGTATCAGCGAGCGTGTCTACTCCCGGGCTGAGAGAGATCAACACGCTCAAAACGGCAATGACAAAAAGACTTTGAAATTTGCCCATTTCACGTCAACAACTCCGCTGGCCGAAGAGATACGGATCAGATCCAAGCTTGATAAATTGGACGAGGTCGATGAATATCCCGATTAGGGCGTCTGGGTCTGTGGTGTCAACAAAGCGACCGCAGGTCCCTTCCGCCAATGCCTTCAGATAAGAATCGTCGAAGTCGCCTGCACTCTTCAGCCCAACCGTATAGATGACAATGTTTGCTGTCCGTGCCTCTGCGATGATCGCCTGAGTTCGCGAGCTTGAAGCTGTATCGCCTGCATTACAGCCCTGATTCCCTTCGCCGTCGCTGAAAAGCAGTATGGCCCGACTCCGGTCAGATCCCTCTTGCTTGACTGAATTGAGGGCTCGCTCTATAGCCGGATTGATGCATGTGCCTCCATTGGCCGTCAGTCCGCGGACGGTTGCAACGAAATTGGAGTGTTGCAGTCTGAGCATGTCGGTTGTGGAGGTAATCTGGGCGTTGAAGGCGACCAACCCTTGCCTGTCTTTCGTCGGTTCTAGGATGGATTGATTGACGGATTCCACTAGGGCCTGCTTCAGCAAATTGATGGGCAATTCACCTGACGGGGTCTCCCAGCTCATGCTCCCGCTTCTATCGGCGACAAACATGACCGACATGGGTGAGCGGGGCACCTGTTGGCAGCTTGAAATGGACACCAACAAGCAGATCAGCAAGAAGAAGACGAGCGGTCTAGGAAATATTCGTATTCTCATGCTCATTCAGAGTACCGTTCACCCCTTGTTCAGTCTTAACATAGGCCATCTCATACAAACCTGTCAAGGGCCGTGTCCTATAAAGATATACTACCATGAGGTAGCGTGTTGTGGCGATCCCTGTAGCATCGATAAGACTCCTCATGCTGGGAAGATATAGAGCTGGCCTATTTGGTTCATAGCCGGAACAGATCGGGCGATTCTGACCTGTTCTCCAAGATTCGGATCAGCCAGAATGCTAGGGGACAGGCCAGTCCAATGAAGGATCCTGCATGAGAAGCTTCTGCGTTGACTGGGATCCCGCATGGCGCTAACCTATGTGTGCTTACCCTATTCGCCTGATATGATCGCCAGGCCCCTGCTTCATCTGGGTAGGGGCCTTTCACTTAGGCGATGCGACCGACGCCCATGAGGGATGTCAGAAGTTGCAGCGCTCCGTCCGTAGGGCTTGGATCCGATTGCCGGGATGGGGATGCGTCTGGAAGATCTCCAGGGTGCCCTGGCCCGACTGCATCGACCGTAAGACCCGCAGCACGCCGATCAAGCCTTGCGGGTCGTAGTTAGAGAGGCACGCGAGCTGATACCCGAAGCGATCCGCTTCGCGCTCTTGGTCCCGCGAATACTTGAGGTTGAGCAGGGCGGCGGCGCCGCCCGCCCACTCTGCCGGCTCTTGGCCGAAAATCCGTTTGACCCCCCAGAGGGCAGCTGATGTTTTCAAGTTCGCCGCGAGCTTCTCCGCCCCATGGCGCAACACGACATGGCCGAGCTCGTGCCCGAGCACGCCGGCAATCTCCTCGTTACGTTGCAGTTTGGCCAGCAACCCACGCGTGATATAGATGGGACCGCCTGGGAGCGCAAGTGCATTGACTTGATCGCTCGCGACGATTTGGAAGCGGAAGGGGAAGGCGTTCCATCGCGGGTCCTGATATTGGCGCTCCCAACGACGAAGTGCGCCTACGAGATCACGACCGATCTGTCGCACTCGTGACTGAAGTTCCGGGTTATGCAGCTGCCCACCCAGTTCGCGCTCGACGTCGCGTGCAGAGTCTCGGCCGAGCCGAATCTGCCAATCCTCGGGAAGTGCCACGGATTCCCGTTGGCCAGAGAACGGGTTGAGGAACGTGTCTCCAGGCGTGTAGCTGAGGAGAAGCCACACACCGACCACTGCCAGCACAATTCCCGCGACGATAAGAATGGTACGCGTGTCCATAGTATGCCTCAGTTTCTCAGTTGCCGCAGCAGGGTGCGCATAATCTCCTCGCCTCGGAAGTACAACGGGCCGTTCGGATCCGGTTGCCACCGCTGAGAGTTGCGATCAAAGCGCAGTGACTGCAGGTCCAGCTTGAGCATCGTGCCCATGTCGGACATCGGTTGAAGGCTGATGTGGAGTTGATTTCGTAGATTTCCGGATTTGTCGGGAATGAAACTGCCCGATTTGTCCGGGATGAACGTGATGGCAGCTTCAATCCAGCCGCTGTCACCGCGGCAGTTGGCCGCCGAGACATCGTAATCGAGCTGGGTCAGGACTTGTTGGAGCGATTGGCAGACGGTTTGCGGCTCATAGGGCAGAACGGTCTGGAATTCACCGTCCGAACCCGGCCAAAACAGAATCGCGGCCAGGACAGCGAGCAGGCCCCCAACCAATGCGACAAGGATCCAGCGCCACGTATCCATATGATGCAGATGCCCGATTGATCGCCTGTTGTTTTCCTCTTGGAGTATGGGACAGCTCAGGAGCGACGGTCAAATCCCAAGAACGTTGACGCCCTCTTCCAACCGCGCATATACTGCCTGTTGGCGATCAATATCGGGCACTAGCCGGATGATGAGCGAGCTCGGCAAGGGGGATGCATGCTGAAAGTCCGGCTCCTCGGTGATTTTCACGTTCAACGTGATGATGGGAGTCCCGTCGAGATTCGCAATTCGAAGACGCGGGCTCTCTTCCAGATCCTGATCGGCGACCGCGGCCACCCCTTCAGTAAGGACCGGCTCATCGAGTGGCTTTGGCCGGACTCGGAACTCGGCAGTGCCGAGGCCAACCTGCGGGGCCGCGTGCAGGAACTCCGCCAATTGCTTGAGCCCGATCTCGAACGAGGCACGGAATCGCACTACATCCAGACAGTGCGCGAGGGCTACCGTTTCTCCCAACATGCAGACTGCGACGTCGACGCCGAGGCATTTGAACGCCATCTGAACGACGCTGATCGACGCTATCGCGAAGGGGCCCTGGCCGAGGCCCGATCCGCCTACGAGCGCGCCGTCGAGTGCTGTGACGGAGACTATCTGCCGGACGCTCCCTATGAGGATTGGGCCCTCGATCGGCGTGAGCACTGGCGCCGGCGGCATCTCGCCGCCCTGGAGCGCCTGGCCGAACTGAACGTCCGGTTGGGCGATCTTCCGGAAGCACGCGGACACTGTCTCCAGGTCTTGGAGCAAGATCCTCACCGCGAATCCGCCTGGCGACAGTTGATGCAGGTCGATTGGGCTGCCGGTGAGCGGACCGAAGCGCTTCGCGCCTACGAGCGCTGTCGGGAGACGCTCCGGGAGGCCCGAGGCGAGCTCCCTTCGTCGGCGACCCAAACCCTTCATGAACGCATCCGCGAAGGGCTCCCGATGCCTGAACTCGAGTCGATGGAGGCGTCGGCCTCGGAACGCTCCGACCTGGAAGCGCCGCAGGCCGGCGAGTTGCCGCTGGTGGGGCGAGACGCGGAACTGCATGAGATCTTGGAGCGCCTGCGACAGACCCGGGCGGGCCGCGGCGGCATGACGCTGGTCGCCGGTGAGGCCGGCGTTGGCAAGACCCGCCTGATTCAGGACGTCTTGAACGGCCTGAGCCGGGACGAGTGGCGGATCCTCGCCGGGCGCTTCCCTGACCTGGAGACGCCGCCGGCGCTGATGGGGCTGGCCAACGCGTTGCGAGACGGATTGGCCGACGGTCAGATCGAGCCCCAAGCTCTGGAGGATCTTCCCACGGCTTGGGCGGGCGAGTTGGCAGAGTGGCTTCCCGAGCTCGCGCCGCACCTGCCGGAGCCCTCGTCGACACCGACGCTGCCGTCGGAGCTGAAGCGCTGGCGCTTGTTCGAGGCTTTGTCCCAGCTCTTGTTGACGCTGGCGTCTCAGAAGCCGCTGTTGCTCTTCCTCGACGACCTACATCTTGCGGATACCGCAACACTGGACTGGCTCAAGATGTTCACACCCCAGGCCGAGAAGGTCCCGTTGCTTGTGCTGGGGACGGCCCGGATCGAGGAAGCCCAAGGCGCGCTGGAGACCTTGCGAAGGGAAGGCAAGCGGCGAAGCTGGCTCCGCGAGCGTCAACTCGATCGCCTCAACGCAGACGCCGTCGAAGCCCTGACCCGGCACCTGTCGGATCAACCGGAGCTCGCCCAGCTCCTGACCGATTGCACCCAGGGCAATCCCTTCTTTATCACGGCGACGATCGGCTTCATGGTCGAGCAAGGGCTGCTTCGGGCGGGCCCTGACGAGGGGCGCTGGGAGTTGACGACGACGCCACAGGATCCCTCGGAGCTGGTACCGCCAGAGGCACAAGAGGTGCTGCGACAGCGGCTTGCTCACCTTCAGCAAGCCGAACGGGAGCTGCTCTATCTCGCGGCGACCTTTGGCGCGACGATTCCGGTCTCTCAGCTGTGGCAGGCCTGGGGCGGAGCGGATTTTGACGTGCTGGAAGGCCTGTGTCGACGACATCTTCTCGTCGAGAGCGGGAACGAGATCGCCTTTGCCCATGCGCTCCTGCGTGAAGTCGTCTACGCCGACATGAGCGATGCGCGCCGGCGGGCCCTCCACGGTCGGATCGCGCCCGTCCTCGAGGCGACGGATGTGGCGCCAGTTTGGCGCTTCCATCACTACCGGCTCAGCGACGATCCGGCGCAGGCGGTGGAGCCGGGCCGGCAGGCGCTTGAGCAGGCACGTCGCTCCTATCAGAACGAGGAAGCGTTGCGCCTCTCCGAGCAGCTCTTGGCGTTGCTCGAGGAGTCGATAAGCGACGAGAACCGACGGAGGCAATTGACATTCGAGGTTCGGTCCCAACGCTTCGACATCTTCGGCGTGATGGGGCAGCGCTCCGAGCAGGAACGGGAACTTGACGCGCTGTTCGAACTGGCTGAACAGCTCGGCGATCGGGAACAGTGCCAGGTTCACCGGCGACGGGCCGTGGTCCGGGAGGATGAAGGTCGGATGGAGCAAGCCCAACAGGATGCAGAAGAGGCACTGGCATTAGCTCCCGATGAGGATGAGCAAGCCGAGTCCCAGCTGCTACTCGGAAACTTCGCTCTCGACACGGGAAAGCTCGCCCGCGCTCGGGATCACTATCAGCAGGCGTTGGGCCTCTTCGAGTCAGGCGAGGACGATCGAGGAGGGGCCCAGGCGCTCAACAACCTCGGCATCGTCCATTACTACCTAGGCAGCTACGACCAAGCCCGATCGTATTATGACCAGGCCCTCGATCTGAGCCGCCGACTGGGGGATCGCCGCGAGGTCGGCAAGATCCTCAACAACCTGGGTGACATCCACGGCCTGCGAGAAGATTGGGAACGAGCGCAGTCCTGCCTGGACGAAAGCGTCACGGTCCGCCGCGAGATCGGTGACCGCCGTGGCGAGCTGATCACGCTCGCGAACCTGGGAGAGCTGGCTGCCCGCCGATCGGACTCGGAGGCAGCCCGAGACCACCTGAACCGCGCGGTCGATCTCGCCGTGGAACTCCAGTTGTCCGCCTTGGAGGCGGCCGTGCGGGCGCGATCGGCCTGGGCGGAACTTCTCCACGGCGAACTGGACGCTGCCCATTCCCAGGCTCAAGAGGCTCTGGCGGTCGTCGAGGACGGTCGGGCCGCCGAGTTTGCTCCGGAAATCTATTTCCGTGCCTTCCAAGTCTTCGATGAGGCTGGATCACCGGACAGAGCTACGCACGTCTTGCGCAAGGCGTATGAGGAACTCCAGGACCGTGCGGAGAGCCTGCCGGAAGCCTTCCAGACCCGCTTCTTGGAAGGTGTGCTAACGCACCGTGAGATCCTGCGCACCTACCAGAACCGTTTCCAGCCTCAGAGCTGACGTCAGCGGTCAGATCCTTCCACCGTTCCGCTTTACATTCCAGCTTTACGTGTGCTTCACATCGTCCTGCCAATGTCGGCCATGTGGCTTCGACAAGGGAGGATCAAACGCATGGACCGGCAAACATCGTTGGTGCCAAGGAACAGGTCTGCCCAAGTTCATCCTAACGGTTACGAGCACAACTCGCGCAACAAATCGCTCCAGCGGTGCCTTCAATGGCTCCTCATCGCCTGGATAAGGGTCAAGAAGCACCTCTCGGAGATCGTTGGTTTGACGCCGCGGACGAATGCCTGGCCTCTTGACGGATATTGTCCAACACCTCGTGCTATCCGGGAGGGGGCGGGAACCTGGAAAGCCCTTGATGTTATCTACAACTACGCCTTTGAACAGTCTAAGTCCCTGCGCTCCCGGCTAGACGCCTACTGGATCTCGATTGACAACGTACTGGCAGTGCGGAACCGCCTGCGCCTAGTCAAGCATGAGTTGAGGCAGTCAATCGAGGCCTACCCGGACCGCGATGAGGTGCGCATCCTGGAGCTCGCTGCCGGGTCCGCACAGGCCGTCGTCGAGGTTATCGCGGAGCTTCGTGCTGAGGGGTTCCCCGTTCGCGTGTCGGCAACGCTGGTTGACATTGATCCGGACGCGCTCGCGCATGGCGAGGAAATGGCTGCACGTCTCGGCGTTGCCGACTGCGTGACCGGGGTCTGTGCTAACGCCTTTCGAGTGAACAAGTTGGCACAACAGTTCCGTCCCGACATCATTGAAATGGTTGGATTTATCGAATACATCAACGATGACCAACTCCGGCGACTTCTCACGCACATCAAGCTATCGCTGCCTCCCGATGGCACTTTGATCACGGCCGTCATTATGCCCAACGCCGAACAGCCATTCGTGCACACGGCATTCGACTGGCCCGCGATGGCGTATCGAACGCCTGCTCAGCTCGACGAATCATTGCGACAGGCCGGCTGGGGGCATTGTCGGCTTACGTTCGAACCCTTCCGCATCCATTGCCTTGCCCGCTGCAAACAGCCCCTTTGACATGACCGAATGAGCAATAGCTTTACATCGACACTTTACCGCTGTTTTACATGCGTCTGGCAATCTCGAAGTACCCCAGTTGAAGGTGGTGTTGTAGATGCCGCGAAAGAAGCGAAAGGAGCACACGCGACCGATATACCCGCCCTTCGGCCTGGGGTCGAAGGCCTACAAGACGACCCATCGTGATCCCAAGAGCAACGAGACGCTTGGGGAAGGGATCGGTCGCACACCGCAGGAGTCACGGGAGCGAGCTCGAAAGGACGAGCGGGAACGGCGCGACTAAGTAGAAGCCGTGCAGGAGGGCGGAATTCCGCCCTCCTGCATTCCCCACCGAGGTTGCTGGAGCATGGCAACGAGGAGGATATGTTGACAAACCTAACAGGAACACGAGCCCGAAGCTTGCAACATACTCGAGGTATCCGTTTCCACTACCCTTGGCTAGAGAGACGCTGGGGAACACTGATGTCCTTCGTTCACAGGACGCCGGCGCAGTGTCCATCCGGCGATTTTGGCCTTACTGGCTTGCAAGATGTTTCTCTGTGTTCCGTCTTGACGAGTCAGACACCACTCGTCTATCGTCTAAGTGGCGATCATATCGGGCACATTGGAATTCAATCCCCGGCGACCGCCCAACCGAAGCGAAGGGGTGGGAACATCTTCGGCCGGAGCGGGCGCATCAAGCTTGATTCTCGAACGTCTCGGCGAACACGATTCCGTTCCAATCTCTCCTCTGTCCGGTCGGCTCGTTCGTGCTTGCTTCACCGATCTCCGCGTAACGGCAATAATTCCGGAAAAGGAGGGAGCGTATGACCGCGAACAACCAATTGCAAAGCGGCGATTTCTTCTCATTCCGCAAGTTCGTCAGTTCGGATTTAATCAAGGTCATTTACGCCCTTGGGATGGTCGGGATTACCATATGGGCTCTGATCACCATTGTAACGGCGCTTGGGATGCCGAGCGCGTTTGGCCGGACTCCCACCTTGTTGTGGGGGATCGGCATTTTGATCTTCGGCAACCTACTCTGGCGTATCTTCTGCGAGTTCCTCATCTTATCCTTCTCCATCCACGACTCCTTGGAGTCGATCCGGAAGCAGTTCGATCGGGAAGGCCTGTCCGATATTTCGGAGAGCATCCGCGAACCGCTGGAACAGACCACAGCTGAGTTCCGCAAGGGCGTGGCAAAACTCGAGTCCATAGAGAAAGAGATTCGAGAAGGGGTTACTTACTCCGATCTTCGCGACTCCTTTTCGTCGATTGCCGAACAGCTTGAGAACAGTTCCAATCGGCTTGCGACGATTGAAGGCGAGATCCAGGAGGGCATCTCATACGGAGATCTCCGCGAGACGTTGACGTCAATTGCGCAAGAGTTCAAAGAAGGATCTGCGCGCCTGACCGTAATCGAGGAGAACATGCGCGAGGGAGTTGGGAGTGCAGAGCTGCGGAGCGATTTCACCACAATCGTCGATCGATTGGGCGACATCGAAAGCGAGCTTCAGGAAGCGGTGCAGCACCTTCAAGAGGGACCCACATCACAACCGGCAAATGCGATGGGGACCGGAGCGCCAGCTGTCTCCGGAAGCCAGTCCGATACGGGTTATAAAAAACCGTCGAAACGCAAAGGCGTAGCCATTGGAATGTCGATTGCAGCCGTATTGCTGGTCGGGGTGTTCTTTGGCTTGCCGATTGCGGCTGGCTATGGTCAGCTCGATGGCTTGGCACCACAGGACATAAACAGCTTCGTCACCAGCGTTGTGAGCTACTGGACCCAACTTGTTGCCGGCACAGGGAGTTAAGGAACAAGGAGGCATCAATGCTAAATCGAATCTTTATCATTCTAGTGACGGCAGGCATCCTAACGATGCTACTGATAGGGCCTACCTTCTTTCAGAAAGGCCAAAATCACGGCATCCAATTGCAAGCTCCACCGTTCTCAGCCGTCGAGGCCCAAGCCCAAGAACAGAACAAAGGAGTGAATTTCCTCGAACAAGAAGCGGGAATTGCCGCTTACGCCAAAGGCGAAGAGGCCCTTGACTTGCAACAGGTCGAGAGCGCCTTCAAATCGGTCGAGACGGCCAGTGACAGCTACATTATTGGCGAAGTCGCGCTCTCTGATCTCCCGGAGAAAGTGCATCCCCACGTCTACGTTAACCAGGACGGCTGGGTCGTGGCCTACTACTCCAAAGCCGAGCCGGCAAGCAAGATGATGCAATGGATTGGTTATCAAGGCGGCAAGGTGCAAACAACGACCTTGGAAGACGCGATCCAGAAGATCTATGACTCACTTCAACGTCCATATCCGGAACCCGGTGCCGTGAACTACTACGATTTCGAGCATCCGAACGCCAACCGGATCATGTTGGTTACTGAAAGAGTCAAGGGAGAATCAGAAGATACACTATACTTGACCGTTCCGGATGACGCGCGGCTTTATGAGGCTTCATGGGGCCTGATAGCCGGAGATGAGGCAGCTGCCTTGGATCTTGATGACAATCAGATCGGGAGAACAGAAGCGATGAGCTACAGTGAGCTGACAGGAAAGATTAAGAAAGGCTTTAGGCACAAACTACGAGTGCGGTGCCATGGTAGGTGTGAAGGCGCGAATATAGCAGCGATCGTCCTTATCTACCAGGTGACTGGAGAGTAGCGATGCAGGATAATCTACTAATCGTCGTAGCTCTGGTCATCTTGGGAGTACTGGCATTCTTATTCCTGCAACCGTGCCTTCTGATGACTTGCCTGGAACCTCCCATCGTGGAGGACGCTGATCACAAGCAGGAGATCAGGACAAGGGAGATGGCTTCATCACAACTGACAACAGCTCGGCCACTCGTGGAGTACCCGAATGCCGCACTAGTCCAGCCATTTAGCGATGTTCCAAACGAGTTATCTGCCATGACAAACGCAACAGAACCACGACCACTGATTGCGTTCTCGAACAGCGCGCGTGGCATCCGCTTGAGCGAGCCTCAGACGTCTCCGGAAACGCTTGCTCGACCGCTCATCGAGTATCCCAACGGAGCTCAGAGCTTCGTGCTTCAAGAAGCCCCAACCTCTCACATTGCACAACCTCGTCCCCTAATCGAGCACTCAAACAGCAGCCTGACGCTACCCTTGGAGCGACTTAAAGCCGCATTAGCCGTGAAAAGCCATGTACTGGCGGAGTACGTGAACACCGGCTGGAGTACGCGCTTGAACCGACCTGTGAGGCTTCTGGGCAATTAGCATAAGACAAGGGGGTATCTGTGATGCAACGGTGGATCAATTCACGCATCGTCGGAGGTGGAACGTACTTCAGAAAACTGCGATTCACGGGATTGCTCATCGGTCTGATCTTGATCGCCGGATTCGTCGTGTCGGCCGAGCGATGTCCCACGGTTGCGGTCATCATTCCCGAAGAAGTGGCCATCATCGATCCACCCGACCCTGCTGCGGAAACGGCCATCATCAAGCACTTCGAGAATTATGGGTTCAATGTCGTCGATCAGAACCAGGTCCGAGCGATTCGCTATTCGGAACTTGTGTCCAACGCCATGGCGTTGACGCCGGAAGCGATCACGCAGCTCTCCGATCGCTTTGCCGCCGACATTCTTGTGCTAGGGGAAGCTTTTGCCGTCGTTGAGGAAGAACGCGGGGTTCCTGGTCAACCGACGATCCAATCGGGACGGGCCCGCGTTGAGGTGCGAGCCATCGATGCGGACACGGCCGAAATCCTGGCTGCCAACTCCGTTCACACAGGCGGCATTGACTATACGGCCGAGCACGCGGCCAAGAAATCGCTGGAACGGGCTGGTGACAAGATCGCCTGCAAGCTGGCGCGCAAGATAGCAGATGAACTCCCGTCCAATTGCTTCAATGGTTGTGATCTGCCTGAGATCAAGTATGGCGGGATGCCGT
>JBDGQN010000317.1:0-13367 GCA_042219055.1 Salinibacter sp.
CATCGTCGAACAGGGACTCGGCGCGCTTGAAGGAGAAAAGCCCCTCTTCCTGGCGCGCCCTCGTATACTTGAACTGGCCGGAGCGATCAATCGTATACGAAGTCTCCAACTCGAATCGAGTGGTGAAGGCGAGCCAGACTGACAGACGGCCAGTGGCGGCATCGGGGGACTGAATGTCGGCCCACTTCCATCAATCTTTTTTCGACTAGGGGGAGGGACAGGACCCGCATCGCTGCCGTTTGGTGTGGCGAGAAGAGACGTGGTCTTTTACCCGTAACAGCCTGTCCACCAGATCCTTGCGGCAATAAATCGATGGTTGTCTCCCTCATCTCTGAAATTCAACCCCGCACAACGAAAACCATGTTGTCCCACAAGGAGTTACAAGGATCGGCTCATGTTGATTAACCATCGATTACCCGCAAATGCGTGCCCGAAGCGGAGGTTTGATTTTCAGATTTCCGCCCCGTATGCTCAACGCAGGTGTTTAGCCTCTCTCGATCGGAGGTGCATCGATTTCGGGCCGTAAGTCCTTGCTGTGCAAGGTCGCCCAGAGGGGCTGTAGAAAACCTTCCTCGCCTGAAGAGGATTGAAACTCAAGAAAGTTGTCTGCCCCGCGCATTGCAGCAAAGAAGTAGAAAACCTTCCTCGCCTGAAGAGGATTGAAACACCTTCTCCGCCGCATCGTCCGGAACAAACTCGCCGGACGGTAGAAAATCTTCCTCGCTTGAAGAGGATTGAAACCGTTGGCCGCTAGCTGCGACCGCAACTCTCGGAGCTGGTAGAAAATCTTCCTCGCTTGAAGAGGATTGAAACAGGTTCTGCACCTCGCCCTGCCGGGTCTCGTACAGGGGCACTGTAGAAAACCTTCCTCGCTCTAAGAGGATTGAAACTTGAGCCGAAGCGTGATTCGGCCACTCCATTGGGGGTAGAAAACCTTCCTCGCTCGAAGAGGATTGAAACCCGTATTTTTCGGCAGATAACTCAGCCAAGTAATGCCGCAGAAAACCTTCCTCGTTAGAAGAGGATCGAGACCAAGTGAGAGCGTCTTCTCTCTGGGGGAGAGGCGTTTTTAGGTGAGGCGCGTATTTGCTGGTACATGAGTGTCTCTCGAAGGGCTGCAAGTTAGGGAGATGTGTATGAGCTGGATCTTCTTCCCAGAATGGATTCCGGTCGCACATAGGGGAACCCCGTGAAAACCAGGTCCATGTAGCTGGACTCTCAGGAGAAACCTCTCTTGAGGCTTCTCTCCACGTCGCCTCTCGACCCCTTGTGCAGCACTTCTTCCTGGGGAAAGGAGCGTTTCGACATACGGCGTCAAAATTTTGCCACACAGCAGAGACATGGCGCGTCGGCTCATTTCCTTTCTCGGTGCGGGTAAAGACTACGACGAGCTTCTACACCTGCGTCCGGACACGAGCAAAGAGATTTGTGAGACGGACATGGTCCAGGAGGCGATCGTGCGGGGCCACCCGGAGATCGATGAGGTCTTCGTACTGGTGACCCCGAAAGCACGAGAGGAGAATTGGGATTCGCTTCTGACGGTGCTCCCCGGAGGTCTAGAAACAGTCGAAGCCTTGGATATACCTTCTGGATTTTCCCAGGACGATCAGTGGGCCATTTTCGAGCAGCTCCGGGCCGCCAGTGAAGAAAGAGAAGAGGTGCTACTGGACATTACCCACAGCTTCCGGTCAATTCCCTTAATCGCGGTTGCCGCGGCGCTTTACCTGAAGGAGATGGACGGTACGGACGTGCGCATCCTTTACGGGGCCCTCCAGGAAGAGACGGTTCAACTCGTGGAGCTGACGCCCTTCATGCGCCTGGTCGAGATGGCGTTTGCGGCCCGCAGCTTTCTCCGGCACGGAGACTTGGGTCCGTTGGCAGAGAATCTCGATGCACTAAAAGAACTAGAAGGAGGGGAAAGTCTTGAGGATGTCGATGTTTGGATTGCCCGCATGGCCCGGGCGCTTAATCTACTTCGGCTGCCCGAACTGAGGCGGTATAGCCTTGAAACCCGTCGGAAGCTTATGAACGCGAGGCTTACACCGCCTCCAGCAGAGGATCTCCTGAACCGGATTCAAGATGAAATCGGTGATTTCTCGGAGGGAATCCTCGGGCATTCCCTGGAGCAGTTGCAGTACTATCGACGAAGAAACCAGTGGGTGGAGGCGCTTCTCTGTAGCCGGGAGCTCGTCCTTACGCTTCTTTGTGATCGATTTGGGTTGGAGCCTACCAACTGGAATCATCGGAAACCAATTCGGGATGCTCTCAATGATCAGAGGAGTGAGATCACAGTGGCCGGGCAAACGGTTACGTTAAGCAAAAATGTGAGAGAGTGGTACGAGGAGATGGGCAAGCTGCGAAATCAGGTAGCCCATAATTCTATCACCAGTGAGCTCCCCTACCACGACAGTCCCAAAGACTTTCAGGACACGGTCCAAAAGAAACTGAAGGAGTTTAGCGAGTACGTCGAGGACTACATTGCGGGGGCTGAACTCCAATAGGCATTCCCTTCTCCGTTTTTCCATATCCTGCCGGAAAGCCTTCCTTTTCATGAAGGGGGCACTACGGTATCCTGGATCGCCACCACGTAAGATGGGGATATATGTCCGGTCGCTTTGCAATTTCTTCGCCCATGGCATAGCTTTGTCTTACCGGTAGCTGAAACGCTCCGTACTTCGCCTCTCGGGTAAACCGCCTCGCTGCGCGGATCGCTTCATTTCTGGCAGGCCCGCTTCTCCAAATTGCCTCGGGTCATGGCTACTGCACCCCGCTACTCACACCTCGTTCAGGTAGAGGCTGGAAGCATTCAAGAGTATATCTTTGAGGGGGCTCGGCTCCGGGAGTGGCGCGGGGCCAGCGCCCTTCTTGACCGCATCGGTCGACGGGATCTCTACGATGTCGTGGAGGACGCACCGGTCGACGTCGTCCGGAGCGGAGGGGGCGTCGCTGTCCTGGGCGTGCGCCCGGGGGCTCCCGACGAGACGACCTCTGATATTCAAGAGGAGGTGACCCGCCTCTTCCGGGAGCAGGCGCCCGGCGTGCGGGTTTACACCGCCAGCGTGAGCCCATCCGGCGAGCCTGCCTCCGATCTTCTGGCCCGGCTCAGTTACGAGGCAGGGCTCCGGCAGGAACAGTCTCCAGCGACGGATTCCGGCGCACGGCTGTTGGGTCCGATGACCCGCTTTTGCGACAGCTGTGGCCTCCGTCCCGCAGAAGAGCATCGCCGGATTGGAGACGATGGCGCACTGGTTTGCCCGACGTGCAAGAAAAAAGGCGGTTACGGCGCGGCCGTTCGCAACGGGGAAGTTCCGAAAAGTACCATCCGGCGCTTCGCCGAGCACATCCGACAGAAGGATAGGCAACGAGCCAGCGGCTGGCCCGAGGCCGACTCGGTTCCGGAGCTCGTGCCCGAGGACCTCAGTGCACTCGGGGAAACGGACCCAAACGGGGACATTGCTCTCGTTCTGGCCGACGGCAACGCCCTCGGGAAGACGATACAGGAAATCGACGGCTTTGACACGTACCAGTCCTTTTCGGAAGAGATCGCCGCGGCCGTGGAGGCCGCCGTCTTCGACACGCTCGCCGAGCACCCTCCAATAGAGGGTTCCTCAGAAGAGGATACGATTCCGTGGGAAATCGTCTTTCTGGGGGGAGATGACATCCTGATCCTGACGGCTGCCTCGATCGCACTACAGGTGGCTGAGGGCCTGGCCCGGTCGGTTGAGGACCAAAGCGCCGAGGTCGTCAAGCCCTACGAGCGAGACTTTCTGTCGCTGGGCATCGGCGTCGTTGTAGCTGGTCCACATGTGCCGATCAAGGTCCTCCGTCGCCTTGCCGGGGAGCTGGAGAGCAGTGCCAAGGATCTCGCCTACAGCCGGGAGGGGGAAACCCATGCGATCGACTTTCACCGGATCACCGGGGAGGGAAGTACGACGCTGAGCCACATCCGCGACCACGTCCTCCGCCCCGAGCGAGACTACCGAGACTCGCCCGGCGCGCCGCCAACCCGGCTTACGGCCCGGCCCTTCACGATCGGGACCCTTCGCGAGGTGCGCGACCTGGCGGAAGAGTGGGCGACGCTCCCCCGCAGCAAGGTGCACGCCCTCCGCGAATCGCTCTTCGAGAGCCCGGCGGAAGCGATGCGGTCGTGGGCCCACGTAGTCGCCCGTGCGGACGATAATAACCGCTCAACCTGGCAGAAACTCGCCCAACTCGCCAACCCGTCTGCCCAAGGAAGTCCCCTCGAACTCCCCTGGACGGCTTCCGGAAAGAAAGGAGGAAATAGAAATGTGGCTCGCGAGACGTTCCTCCTCGACGTGGTGGACGTTCTTGCCCTCGAAAATGGGTGATACCGCCTACTGGCCCCTTCGATCGGCCTCTTTCTGCGGTCCTGAATTTCCCAATGTCCGACCTCCGCCCGCTCGACGTTCCGATCACCGTTCACTTCGAGAAGTCCTTTCACTTTGGCACCGGCCAGCGTGAGGGACTCATCAACCGGACGGTGCGCCGCTCTGCCTCCGGGGCCCCCTACGTTCCGGCCTCCGCCCTGAAAGGCGCGCTCCGGCAGACCGCCGAACGGTTTGTCCGAACCCTCGACGGCCTCCTCCGCAAGGGCGAGGAGGTGCCCGACGAGTGGCGTCTCGGCATGCGGCGACGGGGGACACAAAAGACGAGTGAGATGTGCACGGCCCCTCAACCGGCCGATATGTGCCAGAGCGCGTCCCCATGCCTCGTGTGCCGGGTGTTTGGTAACACATACAGTGGGCGCAGGCTCATTGTCGATGACGCGTACCTCGACGGCTCCTCGCCCGAGACGAAAAGTCTGCGGGAAGCATTTCGGAGCGTCGAGGAGGGAAATCCGGAAGAGGAAGGGAACGTCATCCGGCGGGAGCGCCCCGAGCGCATCGGCCAGACAGAAACGGTCACCCGGCTTCAAATGGATCGGCGCCGGAAAGGAGCCCAGCACGGAGCCCTCTTCACAACAGAATATGCCCGCGGCCAGGCACCCTTCCGGGGCCGACTCTCAGGACAGGTTCCGCTGACCCCTCTCGAAGACGGGTCCCCGGCCGAGCTCGTCCTCTTGGCCGCGACCCTGCGCTCGACCGACCAGATCGGGGGCGAGGCGTCGACGGGGCGCGGCGCTTGTTCAGTCCGCGTCGAGAGCATTGAAGAGGGGGCTGGTGACGGGGCCGGACCGCCCGAGCCAGTCCTTCAGGCTGGGGACGATACGTACCACATGGATGACCTCCTCGAAAAAAAAGTCCTTGAGAACCTCGCCTGGAGCGAGATGGACATGTAAGTCGTCTCGATGGCCTGCCCGACCCTTCCCCGGCTGCTGGTAGGCGGGCTGGTTCAGAGCGCCATGACAATAAAACGCCCTCCAATGCAGACTCGTCTCCTGACCGTTGCCTTAGAGTCCCCACTGGCCGTCAGTAGCGGGCGAGGCACCTCGAACCGGACATCGACACCGTCGGTGATCCCCCCTCAAACCCTCCGGGGCGCCATGGCCGCCGCGCTCGACCGCGCCGGGTGTGACGACGAAACCATGCAGTCGGTCTTCGGGCCGACGGGGTGCCGGACGAGTGCACTTGTCCCGTTTTCGCGAAGCCAGACAAACGGGGAGGACCAAACTCCCCGTGTCCAGTCCCGTCCCGCACCCCTGACCCTCCGGACGTGCAAGCGATACGAGGGCTTTTTGGGAGAAGACCCCGATGGGGAGACGCACGGCGTTGAGGATACCCTGTTTGCGAGCCTTCGGCTGGAGCTCGAGGGAGATCCCGAGGGCATGGAGCGTCTTCGGGCCTGCGCGCGAGAGGGCTGCGGAAACGTTCTCACGCAGATGGACGGCCTTGTGTGTGGGGCCGAAAAGGGGTACGTGACGCAGCCGGAGCCGGACCGGCGCACCCAGACCCACGTCGGCATTGACCGCCGCCGCGACGGCGCTGCTCCCGGCATCCTCTATGCCCGGGAGGTTATAAGCGAAGAGACGGCCGAAGACCCTGGCCTCGCGCCGACTCGCTTCCGGGCCCGCGTTGCGGCCTCCGAGGAGGACATGGCCGCGCTTGATGGCGTGCTCGGTGAAGAAGGCGCCGAGCTTCGCGTAGGAACTTCCATTTCGCGAGGACTTGGCCGTTGCCGGGTCGAGAGGTTTGAAGAGGCGGGGGAAGGGCCTACGGTCAGAGAACGCGTCCGCGATTTCAATGACGTCTGGAAGGAGCGCACGTCGGGCGCGGCAGAAGAGGCGCTTGTGGCACTTACGCTCGAAACGCCGGGGCTCTTCGTGGATGAATTCCTGCGCCCGGACACCACGCCAGAGGGAAGCGCTCTCCTCCAGGCCGCTCGCCCCGACGAAGGAAAGCACGCCGAAGCCCTTTCCGAAATGGACCGGGTCCACGAAATAGCGCGCCCGTATCGGTTTCAGGCCTGGAACGGGCTCGCCGGATTTCCCCACGCGACCGATCAGGGAATCCGGGCGGGGAGCGTGCTTGTCTACTCGGTCCCCGAGATTACGCCAGACCTTGAGGCCGCGCTTGAGCATATCGAGGATGTTGGAATCGGCCTTCGTCGCGAGCTTGGCCTGGGCCGCCTTCGGGTATGCGATCCCATTCACACGGAGGTTCACGAGCACACCGCTGGAGCATGACATCAGCGAAACAGACCGATTCGCCACAGCAATTTCAGCGCCAACCTTGACACAGACATGGCCACCGCCAGTGATTCAGACGTAGCTCCGGAGCGCGCCCGGCGCGTCGTGCAGCGCTTGATCGACGAGCAGGTCGCCAAACGCAGCGATATCTTCTTTATGAACACGAAGCACTACGACGTGCGGGAGCTTGGCCAGAAGGCCGCCGATGCCTTCGGCGACCAAAAGTCGCAGATGAACGCCCTGGAGCAGACTGCTCTGAATGCTTCGACCTTTGGAGACATTATTGACTACGTTAAGTCCCAACTGGGACGCACGACTCAGGCCGGAGATGACTGGCGATCCAATGACTTCGGATATGATCTCCATGAGGAACTCGTGGCGGTCGGCGACCAGGCTGATGGACACGCTGAGAACCTCCTGGAGAGCCTCAGCGAAGGCGTTTGCCGCGCCCTTCAAAAGCAGGGTGAGAGCACCGGTGAATTTGAGAAACGCCTGAGGCAGGAGCTGGCCCGGCGTCTCCGTGTTCGCTACGCCCAGGCGTATATCGGGCACGTCGTCGCCCACTACAACTACGTCATCAGCAGAGACCTTGCCACGGTGTAGCTTCGCGGCTCCTTACGAATCGTCTTACAAACAGAGGGAAAGGCCTCCAAAGAACCCATGCCCACGACAGTCGACCCGGACCGCGAACGCCTTCAGGACTGGCTCCGGCGTAACGACTTCAGCCTGGCCGAGAAGGCCGCTTCCGACATCGATGGCACAGATGCCCTGCACGATGCCGCTCGCTACAAAGAGGTTGGCCCGACTCAGATCCGGGCCCTTCTCAATACGGCCCAGATGTGCGAGGTCCATGAGCTTACTGACTACGTCCGTGAGCGGAAGGAGCGGCGCCGGAAATCGGGGCAAGACGAGGCTGCAGACTTCTGGGAGGCGGTGAACGAGTGTCTGGGGGGCCTCGAAGACGAATTCGTAGAGGAGGCCGCCGAGGGCTCCGGCGCGCCGGAGGTCACCTCCGCCTCGCTCCGGGACGGGACGTTCGACAAGCGTACCGTCCGGACGCTCGTCACCCGCGCCTACGTTCGCCACTTCGTCGCGCACTGCCAGTTTGTGCAGGGAAAGAGTATGTCATAGAAGGGCCCTTCTTTGCAGGCTCCCCATTAAACGCTCTCTATTCCAGGTCCCAACGACCGATGGACGCTTCTCGAGACAACTGGACGCTTCGAATGGACCGCCGTGTCCGCGTTACCGGCACCCTCCGCACCGAGAGTGGGCTTCACGTGGGCAGCGGGTCGGGCTCCTCGCAGACCGACGCCACCGTTCTGCGCCACGCCGACGGGCGACCCTATATTCCGGGAAGCAGCCTGAAGGGAGCCTTCCGATCGCGCGTGGCCCGCCTCGCTCAGGCCCCGGCGCTAAAAGAGGCAGGAGCCACAAGCTGCCTCCTCTATGCCGACGATCCAGACGCGACCACTGCGCCGGACTGCCCGTCTCCCGGCTGGATTGACTCCGGGAAGGACGCCACCGAAGCGACCGAAGAGGACTTCGGAGAGCTCTGCCACACGTGCACGCTGTTCGGGAGCCCCATCCTGGCGGGCAAGATCCGCATTCCCGATCTCGACGTGACCGACGGCACCAGGCGACGCCAGGGTGAGATTCGGGACGGCGTCGGCATTGACCGTGATCGTGGCAATGCGGTCGAGGAGGAAAGCATCAAGTTTGATTATGAGGTCGTTCCCGTCGGGACAACGTTCGGCTTCTCCCTTGCAGTCGAAAATCCAGGTCCCACGGAACTGGGCCTTCTGGCCGCCGGGATTCGCGAGATGCAGCGGGGTCACCTGGCAATCGGAGGGAAAACGACCCGGGGGCTGGGGACGTGCGTTCTGGAGGACCTCTCCATTGAGAACGCGGACTTTTCCTCTGCGGAGGCCCTATCCGACTACCTCCAAAAGGGGGGAGGTAAGAACGGCAAGGTTGAGGACCCGGACGCGTTTCTCGATCGCTGCATCGAAGCTTTGTTCGAGGACTGAGCCCGTCCCTCTAACAGCTCTTCACCTTTGTCGTCTTTCCCGACACATGCCATGCTGAAGAAGCTTCTCAACCAGTGTATCTTCGAGATGCGGCTTGAAACCCGAGAACCGCTTCTCATCAAGAGCGGCTCCTCGGTCGTGAGCGGTCCGGACATGTCGTTCGTGCGCACCAACCGGGGCGGCTCGGTCGAGCCCTACATTCCGGGAAGCAGCCTGAAGGGGGCGCTTCGCAGCCACGCCGAGCGCATTGCCCGTACGCTCAAACGCGAAAGCGTCTGTGGCGTCTTTGAGAGCGCGGGCGTGACGGGCTGTGGCTGGCGCATCGAGAACAGCCACGACGAGAGTGACTACCGGGAGTCCTGCCCGGCCTGCCGCCTGTTTGGAAGCACGCTCTGGAAGGGGCGCTTCCGAACCGGGGACGCTTACCTCATTGAGGAAGATCGAGATGTCAACCCAGAACTCCGCGACGGTATCGGCATCGACCGGGTCTCCGGAGGCGTGGCAGGCGGCGCTAAGTTCGATTTGGAGGTCATGCCTGCAGGCGTGACGTTCACAACGCAATTTGAACTCGTCAACTTTGAGGCCTGGCAGCTTGGCTGGACGGCCTACGTCGTCCGCGACCTGATGGAGGAGCGCATTCGCCTCGGGATGGGCACTGCCCGCGGACTCGGGCGCGTCCGGGGTCATCTCGACGCGGTTACGATCGAGTATGTCGGCGAGCCCAGCGCTCTCAAGGAGGGGCTCCCGGGCATCGGGGCGCTCTCAACGGACGAAGAACAGGAGGCGTACGGGTTTGCCGAAAATGACGTCGCCGAGCGTCCTGATGGCCTCTCCCTGACTCGGCCGAGGGGGGCTCTCCGGGCTCAGGCCCGGCTCGAAGACGAAAGCAAACAGCACGAACTGCTGTCGTCCGTCGCGGGCGCCTGGGACCGCTACATCCGATCCGTCGACCCGATCGGGTAGCCTGCGCCGGGTTCGTGCCCCTTCTCTGAGTTGCTTCCCATAATTTGCAGCACCGGCACGCGATGATCGCACGCAGCTGGACGTTCCCCCGCGAGGAGTGGGCCGGTCCGGACGCGCATCCGGACGCCTCACTGCTTCTGGCCGAGCGGGCCCGTCAGGTCGTCCTCTCACGAACGGGGGACGCCCCCGAAACCGAGTGGCGGCGGGCCCACATTTTTACAACTGACTGGCATCTGCGGTGGCATCGTCTCGGGAGTCAGATCCGCGCGGTTGCGATTGGGGAGGTGCCCACCGCCGGTGGGTGGGACGAGCCGGACGCGACCCTGGACCTGGAGGATGCCGAAACGAGCGAGCGGGAAGTCGTCCTGTGGGGACGCCGTCAGGCTGGGGAGAAAATGTGGCTCGAACTCCGAATCCCGAACCTGATGACGCCTCCAAAGCAGCACCCGAGCGGACATGGTGGGGGTTTCGGGGACGAGCACGTGCGGCGCACGCTCCGGTTCGTTGCTTACCAGGACGCATCTACAGGGCGCACTGTGATCTTCCGCTTTGCGGGGATTGGCTATGCCCGTACTGACGGGGAGGACACCACGTTCGAGGTGCTTTCCGGCGCCGACGCGTAGCCAGAGGCGTCCCACCGTCCTCATTCAATCTCGCAGTCACATCCGTTCCCATGGAGGACACAGCGGAGCTTCACCTTCCATATGGATTTGTGTCGCATCCCGAGGGCGAAATCGGTCGGGCTCGCCCGAGGGGCCACGATGTGATCGGTGGAAAAAGTGGCCAGATCGAGTGTGAGCTTGAGGCGCTCTCCCCCTTTCTGGTCATGGACAGCGACAACCGGGCAGGCTCCAGCAAGTCGGAGGTAGGCACCTTCAAGAAGAATGGCAACCGGGAATTTATCATCCCCGGCACCTCGCTGAAAGGGATGATCCGTAGCGTCTTCGAGGTGCTCTGGCCCTCTTGCATGATCGTTGACCAGGGAAGTCCTCGGGAGCTGGTGCCTGACCGCGTGCGGAAATGTCGGGATCGATCCCAGCTCTGTCCGGCCTGCCGCACGTTCGGGTTCATGGGGCGTGGTTCGGGAAGCACTGTCCACCGGGGACGGGTCAACGTCGGTCAGGCGTGGACCCCCGGCGATCCGGAGAAGCATCCCAGGATTCAACTCGTTCCTCACTTCGAGCCCAATCCGGACAAGAGCGATCGGTACTGGACTGAGGACCGGCGGCCCCGAGGGCGCAAGTTCTACTACCACCAGCACGACGTGAAGAGGGCGACCACCCAAAATGACAAAGAATATGGACAACACGTGGAACCGCTTAAGGCGGGGGCGACTTTTCGCTTCACCGTCGCGTTCGAGGGCCTCGAAAACAAGGCCCTTGACACACTCGTCGCCGCGCTTACCCTCACCGACGCGGCGCCCCTGGACGGCGAAACAGTAAAGGTGCGGCATAAGCTCGGCTACGGCAAGCCCGCCGGGCTCGGCTCCGTGAACATTCAGATCCGCTCGGTCCGGCTGGACCCGTCGCCTGAAACGCGCTACCGTCAGTTCGAGGCCGAACCCGAGGAACCCGACGACCTGGAATCCTGGGTTCAAAACCGAAGTGATGCCGTTTTTCAGAACCCGACCGAGCCGGTGCAGGATCTCATCCGTGTGCTCCGGTATCCGCCCCCTGAGGGGCGCACGTATGGATACCCGCAGGATTACGGCGGATAGGTTTGCGGGGGAGGGGCCTGAGCATTCCTCAACTCGATGAGTCTTCTTCCTCGGGGAGATGGATTCGCCCGAGACCGAGGGCCGTTTTCTTGCCCAGGTGAAGATTTTGGAGGGGCCGGAGCACGCGATGCCACTCGGCCGCTGGCCCATTGATCACGAGCCGTCCTACGAGTCCTCCCGTGGGATGGCGGCGATCTTGACGAGAGCTGTAGCGCGTGTCGTTCACCCAGCGGAGGTCGCCCACGTCGAGGGTCGTGGCGTCGGCGAGGGCAAAGAAGGCGTCTCGCCAGTCATCGAGCGCCCCATCGGACGGCGAGGCGGATCCATAGCAGACAGCCAGACCCAGTCGGCGACGGAAGACGTTCGCTGCGAGTGCATCTGCCGTCAGTGCGTCCGGCCGGACCAGAGCGCCTTTGTGCTTGAGGCGAAGCGGCGTCGCGAGGTCAACCGCGGTCGAGCGTTCGGGCGATGGGCTCGGAGCGTTGGACGCTGACGTCAGGCTCTCTGCCCGATCAAAGAGACTGGGGCCGATTTCCGGGGGCAATGACCAGCCCGTCCCGTCGTAAAGCGAGACTGAAACCGGCCCGATGGCGAGCGTGGCCGCGTCCAACGTGGCCGTTCCACGCCTGATGTGACCGTCGGGCTGACGGGTTTTCTGTCCAAGCCCCTGGTTTTCCAGCTCCTCGAAGGCGGCGGTGAGCGGGGGCACGTGCCGCACCGCATCCTCGAAGAGGACCATTTCCACGGTGACCGTCTCTCCGGATTCTATAGTATAAGCAGTTGCGGGGGAGTGAGACTCCGCGAGTCGCAGCACGAAAGGAGAAGGCACGTGCTCCCCGGCGAGACCCAGGGCCCCGAGCGTCCGTCCGTCGAGCCCCTCGGGAAGATCGATGGTCCCACGAGGGGTCCGGAATAGGTGCTGGTAGAGCGACTGGTTGTGCTTGTGCTCTCCCTCGGAGGAGAGGCGGTGAAGGACCCGCCCGAGCTGGCCGCGCCAGACACTCACCGGCGGACTGGGTAGTTCGATCGTGCCGGTGGCGCGGTACGTTAGACGCAGCTGGGCCGTGCGGACCTGAGGAAGGGCCGCCAGGATCTCTCTATACGCAGGAGAAAGGGGTGAGCCCGCCACGACGAAAGGAATTGCGGATGCACCGGCGCAGGGAGGCAATCTATGCGACGTCCCTGGCGAGTGCAATTCGGGAGGCGTAGGCAGCATTCGCAATGCACGTAGAACTGCTCTCCCGCAAGGAAGGGGGCCAATCTTACGTGTATAGGGAGTTCATTTCGTCCCGGATAGGAAAAGCCCGGTGACCAGCACGATCACCGGGCTTTCGCAGTTCAGGGATACTCCGACACTGTTCACAATCCTCTTCTAACGAGGAAGGTTTTCTACTTTCCTCGATGAGGGGTGCAGATAACTTTCTCGAGTTTCAATCCTCTTCTAACGAGGAAGGTTTTCTACGCGCGAAACTGGTGGTGGTGATTATCATCCAGCGATTCAGAGTTTCAATCCTCTTCTAACGAGGAAGGTTTTCTACTTGAGCAGATCGGCCGGTTTGGTATCGGCCTATTTGTTTCAATCCTCTTCTAACGAGGAAGGTTTTCTACTCGGAGCCGAATAAGGAATTCACACAATCCGACGAACGGTTTCAATCCTCTTCTAACGAAGAAGGTTTTCTACACCGGTATGGTCGCACTGTCACCAGTTCCCGAGTCGGGTTTCAATCCTCTTCTAACGAGGAAGGTTTTCTACTTTTCGTAGTTTTACCGCACGAAGTCGTAGCACAAGTTTCAATCCTCTTCTAACGAGGAAGGTTTTCTACAGCCCATCTGGGAGCCCTTGCGCCCCAAGGGCTTACGACCGGAAATCGATGCACCTCCGACCGAGAGGGACCGATAATCTAAAATCAGCATACGTGGTGGTTTTCGTAAAATCAAATCTCTGCGTGGGACAAGGCCTTACGGGAGATCGATGATTAAGCTGCCTGAACGAACGGCCGTAACTCGTTGGGAG
>JBDGQN010000318.1:0-28471 GCA_042219055.1 Salinibacter sp.
CGAGGCGCCGGTCACCATGTTGCGGGTGTACTGCTCGTGGCCCGGCGTGTCGGCAATAATAAACTTGCGCTCCGGCGTCGAAAAGTAGCGGTAGGCCACGTCGATCGTGATGCCTTGCTCCCGCTCCGCCCGCAGGCCGTCGGTCAACAGCGCAAGCTCCAGCTCCTCATCGTCCCGCTGGGTGTTGCGCTCGATCTCCTCCATCTTCTCCTCGAAGATCTGCTGGGTGTCGTACATCAGCCGCCCAATGAGCGTGCTCTTCCCGTCGTCCACGCTCCCGGCGGTCGTAAATCGCAAAACGTCCATGTCTTGAGTCTCCATCGAAGAGGCCTCCATCAGATCAGTATCGATTTTCGTAGTGTGAGTGTCGAGTTCAAAATCCAGAATCCCTGCCCAAGGGCCCAAATGCCCCAATGATCACAATGCCCCCATGTCCCCAATGACCACAATGGCCAAATGAGACAATGAATCAATGACTAGAAGTACCCTTCCCGCTTCCGGTCCTCCATCGCTGCCTCGGCGCGCTTGTCGTCGGCCCGGGCGCCGCGCTCGGCCTGCTGCGTGGTGGCCACCTCGGCAATCACCTCGTCGAGCGTCGTGGCCGTCGATTCCACCGCGCCGGTGCACGTCATGTCCCCAATCGTGCGGAAACGGACCATCTTCTCGACGTAGTGCTCGTCCTCGCGGAGATCGTTGTACGGGGACTTCGGCAGAAGCACGCCGTCCCGCTCGAACATCGTCCGCTCGTGGGCGAGGTACAGGCCCGGAATCTCGACCTCTTCCTGCGCGATGTACTGCCACACGTCCAGCTCCGTCCAGTTGCTGAGGGGAAACACCCGAAAGTGCTCTCCCTTCCGGCTCCGTCCGTTGTAGAGATTCCAGAGCTCCGGACGCTGGTTCTTCGGGTCCCAGTTGCCAAAACGATCCCGATGGGAGAAGAAGCGCTCTTTCGCCCGCGCCTTCTCCTCGTCTCGGCGAGCCCCGCCGAGGGCCGCGTCGAACCCGTATTCTTCTATCGTGTCGAGCAGGGTGACGATCTGCAGCTTGTTTCGGCTCGCGTCCGGCCCTTGCTCCTCCTTCGCGCGGCCGGACTCGATCGTCTCCTCGACGCTCCCGACGATCAGGTCCAGGTCGTGCTTCTCCATCAGGTTGTCCCGAAATTCGATCGTCTCCGGGAAGTTGTGGCCCGTGTCGACGTGCAGAATCGGAAACGGGACCTTGGCGGGATAGAACGCCTTCCGGGCCAGGTGGATCATGGTAAGGGAGTCCTTCCCGCCGCTAAACATCAGCACAGGATTGTCGAACTGAGCGACGGTTTCCCGGATCACATGGATGGCTTCCGACTCTAACCAGTCGAGATGGTCGGACGTGTCGCTAGAAACGGTCATGAGTAAACAGTTGGAAATTCTGAACAGGAGATCATAGCAAACCCAGGAGGTCCGCGAGCCGAAACAGCGCGGAGCCGAACTGCTGGTTCTCGTGGCCGCGGTTAGGAGAGGAGTGCCCCCCACCGCGCCTTCGTCCTGCCTCGCCCGAGAAACGGTTCCTGGTACTCAACGCTGGAAATGCACGACAGGAAAGAAGTGTCGGCTTTGCCCAACCGGACTGACGGTCTCGCAAACCTCGGAAACGGTATCGAAAAATGCAACGCCTGTTTCTCACATTGATCGTTCTTCTTCCAAAGGCCAGTCTCCAGAAATTCGATTTGGCAATTTTCATGCAATCTATTCGGCACGCCCGACCGATTTCCACTTTCCCCGGTTTCTTTCTACGTTAATCTTGAGTGCCCGAACGGTTGTCCTTCCTCCACACGGCTTTCCTCTCCGTTGCCCCATGCCGGGATCTTCCCCTGCCTCTGCCGTGTCCCCTCCCCTGCCACTCGCGAGGCCGAGCGTGACCGAGCACGAGCGGGAGCAGGTAGCGGCGGTCCTGCAGTCGGAACAACTGTCCCGCGGCCCGTACCTCAACGCCTTTGAGGAGGCAATGGCGGAGCGGTGCGACACGGAGCACGCCGTCGCTGTGAGTAGCGGGACGGGGGCGCTCCACTGCATCGTGTCGGCCCTCGACCTCGACCCCGGCGCCGAGGTGCTCACGACACCGTTTAGCTTCGTCGCTTCGTCGAACGTGCTGCTCTACGAAGACCTGCGACCCCACTACGTCGACATCGACTCGTCGACCTACAACCTCGACGTGAACCGTGTGGCCGACGCGATTACGCCGCAGACCGAAGCCATCCTAGCGGTCGACGTGTTCGGCGTGCCGGCCGACTGGCCTGCCCTCACGGCCCTGGCCGACGAGCACGACCTTGCACTCATCGACGATGGCTGCGAGGCGATCGGGGCCTCCGTACAGGAGCAGGCGATTGGAGGCTGGGGCGACGCCGCCAGTTTTGGGTTCTACCCGAACAAGCAGATTACGACGGGGGAAGGGGGCTGCATCACGACCGACGACGCGCAACTGGCCCGCCGCTGCCGCTCGCTGCGCAATCAGGGTCAATCTCAACAGTCGTCGGGACGCATGCAGCACGACCGGCTCGGCTACAACTACCGGCTCGATGAGATGTCCGCGGCACTCGGATGTGCCCAACTGGACCGGCTGGACACGCTCCTCGACCGCCGAGAAGCCGTCGCCGAGATGTACCGGGAGGCGCTCGCCCCGCTGACCGACGACCTTGTTCTTCCCGCCCGTCCCATGGACGCCGAGCGGAGCTGGTTCGTATACGTCGTCCGCCTGCGCGACCACTTCGCCGACGACGCCCGCGACCAGCTGATGCGCCATCTCCAGGACGCAGGCATCGGCTGCGCGCCGTACTTTCCCGCGATCCACCTGCAGCCGTACTACCGCGACCGGTTCGGCTTCGCGCCGGGCGACTTCCCAATTTGCGAAAGGATCGCGGCGCGGACACTGGCCCTGCCCTTTTACAGTGGTCTCACACCGGAACAGAGTGAATACATCGCAGAAGTGATCACTCAAAAACTGCCGGCCCTGCCTCACGCGTAGGAAAATGCCCCGCTCTCTCCGTCCGGTTCTCATCATAGGCGCTGCCCGTTCGGGCACGAAAGTGCTCCGCCGAATGCTCGCCGCTTCTCCCCACTGCGCCGTCGTGCCGTACGGCATCCCAGCAGTCTGGAAGCAGGGAAACGAGTCTCATCCGAACGATGCCCTGCCCCGTACTGCCTGCTCCGACGAGACGGCAAAGCGCATTCGACGGACGATCACTCAGCTTGCAGATGGCTCCGCCAAGGCCTCCTTGTTGGTGGAAAAGACCTCGGCCAACACCTTACGCGTCCCTTTCGTGCAGCGAGTGTTTCCGGAGGCCCGGTTTATCCACTTGGTCAGGGACGGGGTCGACGTGGTGGAGTCGGCCCGGCGCCGCTGGCAGACCCGTCCCGGCCTGGCCTACCTCCTCCGCAAGGCCCTTTTTCTGCGCTGGATCGGAGTTCGACAAGGACTTCGGTATCTCTGGCGCTGGGGCCGAAACGGTGGATCCGAGTCGTCCCGTCTTTGGGGACCGCACTACCCGGGGATGAAAACCGACGTTGCGGAGCGTCCTCTTCTTCACGTCTGTGCGCTCCAATGGCGTGCCTGCACGAAGGCCGCCCTTGACGCCCTCGGCGGCCTCTCTGATGACCGCGTCTTTTCGCTCCGTTACGAAACGCTCGTCAGCAACCCAGACACAGTGAATCGGGTGGCCGACTTCATGGGGATCTCTTCCTCCCCATCAATGCAGGACTTTTACCAAACCACAATCCATGACTCGTTCGTAGGACGGGGCCGACAACGGTTGTCGGAGGAGGACCAGGAGGAGATTCGGCCGATCCTCCGTTCCTCCCAAACCCGACTCGGCTACCCCCTCTAAGACATGGAACCCTCCTCGTACCGCACAAGTGCTTTTCAGGGGCACTTGCTCCGCTGTGGTCTGCCCTCTATTGCACTTTTCTCCCGAACGCCCGTGTAGCCGTGTGGAAGCGTGCCTTCGACCTCGTATTTGCCTCCGCTTTGCTGTTGACCTCCGCCCCCTTGCTCGCTGCGGCCGCCGTCGCCGTCTACATCGACACGGGACGCCCCATTTTCTTCGTCCAGAAGCGCGCCGGTCGGCATGGGCGCCCCTTCCCCATCTTCAAGCTCCGAACGCTTCGCACGAACACGGACGACGACCCGTCTCCAACCACCGACGCCACTGCGGTGGGAAAAGTGCTCCGCCGATGGGCCATTGACGAACTTCCCCAGCTCTGGAATGTGCTCCGGGGAGACATGAGCATCATCGGGCCGCGCCCTGTGCTTCTCCCAGAAGCCCGTGGCTACGATGACCGACGACGCCGACGCTTAGCGGTCCGGCCCGGCCTGACGGGATGGGCCCAAATCCACGGACGAAATGCCCTGCACTGGCACGAGCGCGTGGAACTGGACCTCTGGTACGTCGACCACGCAACGCTGTGGACAGACCTGAAGATTCTTCTGTACACCCCCGTGATTCTCCTGTCGGCCACCGGCGTACGCGGGCCCGGAACGCAGGACCCGACCACAACGGACGTTCAACAGCGGTCCGCCCCCGAGTCAATCTCCGCAGAATCGGTGTCGGAGACATGATCCCATGCACATCGTCTGTCTCTACCTCCACTACGCCTCTCCAGACTGTCCCTCCGGGGGACGCGCCTACTCCCTTCTCCGCTCGCTCGGGCAGAACCACAGGGTGACAGTTTTCACCGGCACGCATTACCATCGCCTCCGCCAGTCCCAACACTTCGACTGGGAGCCGCCCGGCATCACGGTGCACATGCTCGATGTGCCGTACGCCAACCAGATGTCCGCCGCCCAGCGCTTGACCGCATATGCCTCTTTTCCTCTCTGGGCTGGGATGCAGGCCCTTCGGACGTCCTCCCCGGACCTTCTGTATGCGATTTCGACCCCGTTGACGACCCCGATGGCCGCGGCCGTTGCCGCAAAAATCCGCGGGATCCCGTGGGTGCTCGAAATTCGAGACCTGTGGCCCGACTTTCCCATTCAGATGGGCGCGGTCTCCTCCCCCGTCCTCCAGCGCACGCTCCGGCGGGTCGAACGGTACCTGTACCGGGATGCCGACCACGTGGTGACCGTTTCGCCGGACATGACCGATCACGTACGGAGCACGGACGTCGACGCCTCCCAGGTCACAACGCTTCCGCAAGGAACCGACCTTTCCCTACTCGATCACCCTGAAGCGCCCCCTCCAGCCGCCCTCCGCGACCAATACGACCTGTCGTCGCGCCACATTGTTCTCTATGCCGGGTCGTTCGGGCGCGCCAACGACCTCCCCACACTGCTAGCGGCGGCCAACCATCTCACCCACCGATCCGACACGACGTTCGTGTTCGTCGGCCATGGATTTCACGAATCGGACGTCTGGGCGGCTGCTCACCGTCTTCCAAACATTCGGTGCATCTCGCCACAGCCTCGTCACCGAATGATGCCGTGGTTTCAGCTTGCCTCCCTCTCTCTCGTTTCGTTCCTCGACCGGCCCGTGCTGAGCACCAACGCCCCCGCCAAACTGTTCGATAGCCTCGCGGCCGGCACACCGATCATCGTCACAAACCCAGGGTGGATGACGCGGCTCGTTCAGACGCATGACTGTGGATGGGCCGTGCCCCCCTCATCGCCCTCCGCCCTCGCCGAACAGATCAGCACTGTTCTCGACCAGCCCGACGCCCGCCGCGCTGCCGGACAGCGTGGGGCCGAACTCGCTCACAGCCACTTCGACCGGGCAACACAGGCCCCGACGCTCCAGTCGATTTTCTCGGAGGTCGTCTCAGAAACGACGTGAGCATCCCAAACTGTACGGGTTGCCTGCAAGTCTGAGTGGCGAGGGTCCATTTTGTATCAGTCGTCTTCGTACGGCAGGCGAACGTAAGCGCTGGTGCCCTCACCGCGCCCTTCGCTCTCGAGCCAGATCGTGCCGTCGTGGAGGCGCACGAGCTTGCGGGCAATCGTCAGGCCAAGCCCTAGCCCCTCCTGCGTTCGGGTTAGCGTATCCTCAACCTGGTAGAACCCGTCGAATACGCGGTCGAGCTCCTCCTCGGCGATCCCGATGCCGGTGTCGTGCACGGCCACCTGCACCGCCTCGTCGAAGGCTTCGAGTTCGACGACCACCTCCCCCTCCGGCGACGTAAACTGGAGGGCGTTGTCCAGGAGGTTGGCAATGATTCGCTGCGTGCGTTTGGAATCGAGATGAGCCTGGACCGGCTCGTCGGGGAGGTCGAGAACAATCGATGGATACCGCGACCGGTCAGCGGTGACCTCGGAGTGGACTGCTCGGATGAGCTCTTGAAGCGTCACGGACTGCTTGTCGAGCTGGGCCTCCCCGCTCCGAAGCATCACCATCTGGGTCATGGTCTCGACCACCGTCTGCATCCGCCCCGCAGCGTCGAGAATCGACTCGACGTGGGACTGCAGCTCCGCATCGACCTCGTTTTCGAGCGTATTCGCAAACCCGAGGATGCTGGAGAGGGGCGTCCGGAGCTCGTGGGAGGCCAGCGCCATGAAATCGCTCTTGAGCTCGTCGAGGCGGCTGAGTTGCGTGTTGGCCCGTTCGAGGGCCTCCACCTGCCGCGCGTTCCGAATCGCAATGGCCGCCTGCGCCGCAATCACCGACAGCACAGACACGTCGCTCTGCGTGAAGGGGCCTTCCCGCTTGTTGAGACACTCCAGCACCCCAATCGGCTCGTCCCCGATTCGCAGGGGCACCCCCACCAGGCTCTTCGGCGAAAAGCCCACCTCCTCTCCCACCGAATCGAAATGGCTCTCGTCCTGCGCCACGTTGTTGACGACGACCGGCTCGTTCTCCGTAAAAATGCGCCCGGCGATGCTATCGTCCAGCGGCACCGGAATTTCGGCGAGCTGCTCGGGATCCGACCCTGTGGCGGCAGAAAACTCCAGGCTCGTGGACTCCTCTTTGTACAGCAGGATGGACGCGGCGGAGCAATCAAGTACGTCCGCGGCGGTCTCGATGATAAATCCCAGGAGGGCGTCCAGGTCGCGCATGCGGTTCAGCCGCAAATTGATCTCGAACAGCGACTGCGCCCGGCGAACGGCCTCCTCAAGAAAGTCGGTCGTCTCGGTGATTTCTGGAGCGCCCATATCAGTCATGCGACCCTTCGGAAAACGTGGCCCTCTTGTCGTAGCAATCCACAGTGACAGAAACGTGGGACTTCCTCCACAGGGAAACCCCTGCGACGTTCCCACCCTCGACGAAAGCCCCCTCCGCTTCCGTACGCAGGAACGTTGAGCATCGGGGAGCAATCGCCCGTGGGACCCCTGATCAGTAGCCGTCGGCTTCGAGATCAGCGATGTGCGGGGCCTCGACGCGGTGGAGCGATACGTCAAAGCCCCCATCGTCCTGAAGACCCACGCGGCGATAGCCCGGGTCGGCGTCCTCGACCCGGAATTCTTCGGACTCCGGGGCAAATTGGAAGCAGGTAGACGGACATCCGTAGAGGTGCGTGTCTCCCCATCGGGTGTCGACCTGTTGGTGCACGTGTCCGAACAAGACGAGGCGGACCTGCGGGTGCGCCTCTATGATTTGCCGAAAGGCACCGGGCTGTCGGAGATTGAGCGGGTCCAGCCAGTCCGACCCCACGGGCACGGGCGAGTGATGCATCGCTACGAGCGTCGGCCTGTTTGGATATGCCGACAGGGATTCTTCCAAAAACGCGAGCTCTTCCGCGGAAAGGCGACCGTGCGTCTCGTCGAGGAGCGCCGTATCGAGCATCACCACGCGCCAAGCTCCGACCCCGAAGGCCCGATCCGTCCGGAAGGGAGAAGTATCCAGCGTTCGGTCCATGACGGCCGGCTGATCGTGGTTTCCCGGCACCCAGTAGAAGGACGTATCCAGCGGATCGACCAGTTTGCGCACCCCCTCGTAGGCGGTCGGCGTTCCATCCTGCGAGAGATCCCCTGTCAACAGCGCCAGGTCCCAGGCATGGGTACGGGCCTCGGCCACCACCTTGCGAAGCGTGGTACGGGGGGGAACTCCAAGGATTGTATCCGCCGGGTCGGCGAGGAGATGTAGGTCCGTGAGTTGGAGAAGCTCAACCGACATGGGCAGTAAAGCTCAGGGAATAGAACAAGATGGGACACGGATTGATGTCTCGTACGCCGACGCACAAGCCTCTTCGGAGTGGGACGTTCCCTTACCCCTAGATTCGAACAAGAACCATACCATCTTGACCCCGCAGATTCAACCGTCAGCCTGGTCCGGAAAATCGACGCAGGAAAAACCAAACTATATACCAAACGTGGAACCTGATCCAAACATAAAAAGAAGACCTTTTTTCCGCAAAGGCTGTACGCGCGGGACAGGGGAATCTCAGGATTGAGATGTCCTTCTGTGCCGCGCTGCTCGCAGCTTCCCATTCCGGAAACTCCTCTCTTGTCCGCGTGGGAACATGCTCAATTCGGAGTGGGGCTGAACCGATATTGCTGAATAAGGGCTGTCGCCTCAGTGAAGATCACTTTGGCCCCACTCGCCACCGGAATTGCTACCACTACCCCCAAGAGCCCAAAGAACTGGGCCGCTACCCAGAGAGCGAGCAACACTTCGAGCGGATGCAGGTCCACCGCCTGCCCGCATACCACCGGGACGATGAGGGCCTCGTCCAGCAGCTGAATGCCGAGGAGTGCGAGGAGCACGAGCCCCGCCAGGTGGGTCGATCCGGTACTTGCCAGCTGTACCAGCACGACGACACTGCCTCCGATCAGGGGGCCGATGTAAGGAACGAAGTTCGTGAGGCCCACGAGCAGGCCCAGGAGGAGGAACCCGGGAACGTTAAGAACCCACAGAGTCCCAATGGCGAGTCCACTCACGATCGAATTTTGCACCACAATGCCCCGCAGATATCCCCCGAGCCGGAGATCGATTTTGTGCAGGGCCTCCAGGCTGAACTCGAAATACCGGTTTGGCACGAGCCGAATCAGCCCCCGCTTAATCTGGGGGCCGTCCCGAAGCAGAAACACCGCCAGAAACGGAATGACAACCACGTTCATCGCAATGCTCAGCACTCCCTGCACCTTGCTGAACAACTGGCTGCCAATCTCCTGGCTGAGCATCCCTATCAGCTGTTGCTTCAGGCCCAAATTGACTGGATCGCCCCCGAGCCACACCGACAGGGCACTCAATCGGCCTTCGAGGTACCGCACCACGTCCCAGACCTGCTCGGGCTGTACGCTAGTGCGGAGAACCGCCACCTGTTGCTCAATAACCGGCTTGACCCCAATCCCGATGCCGATCCCTCCTACGATCAGAAGTCCGAGCACCAGGAGGGTCGCCGAGGTGCGGCCCATCGGCCGTTGAAACCGCCGCACGAGCGGGTCGAGCAGATAGGCAATGAGACCCGCGAAGAGAAACAGCTGAGCAATGTCCCAGAGAAGGTAGAGAAGGACTCCAACGCCACCAAAAAGGAGGGTTCCCCGCACGCGCCGACGAAAACCATCGAGGAACGCCGAAATAGTCATCTTCGCGCTCGACTCCGACATAGAACCCAAAAACAATCAACGGTGAGTGGAAGAAGCCGAGTCAGCTGATGACGGATCCTCGGCGTTCGCTGTCGCTTCGGCTAGTTTCTCGCGGAGGGTCTGCACCTGCTCGTTGGTGTGAATGAGCCGTTCGCTGAGCACCTGTCCCATGCGAAGGAGAATCTGGACTCCCAGCGACGGATCGCGCTCGATGAGGTCGAGCAGATCTGGCCGAAAGAGGCCATAGAGCACCGAATCGGTGCGGGAAATAGCGGTGGCCGAACGGGGCGTCTCGTTGAGAAGGGCAAGTTCACCAAAGAAATCGCCATCCGTTAGTTCCGCCAGCGTTTCCCCTGTAGGTTCGTAGAGAATGTCGATGGCCCCCTCCTGGATGATGTACATCCCCACCCCCGGATTCCCCTGATGAAAGAGAATCTCGTCCGGATCGTATTCCCGCCGGTGCAAAATAGACTCGACGGCGGATAATTCTTTCCGGGACAGTTCGTCGAACAGGGGAATATTTCGGAGTAACGTATAGACGGTCTCTTCGGCCGTTTGGCGGAAGATGTTGCCCCAAAGACTATCCATAGCCATCGAGTGAAGTGATTGGTGTGTTTGTATTTTTTCCACACGCCCGGGCGAGGCGTCTGTTCGTTTAGCGCCCCAATTGTCGGTGAAGCAGGAAACCACTCGGTCGAAAGGATGGCGAACCAAACGGATGGTAACGACCCGAAATCCGGATTTTCTTCCGAAGGTCGTCACCACCGCAAATGAAAGCGATTGCTTTGGTCCCGCCCCTTTTCATGAAACAAATACGGCACTAGACACCTTCTTCAAAACGTTAAGATTGCCGATTCACCTCTGACCGCGTCCTCGTACGTCGGCACATCCGTCCTCAATATAGGTCTTACTAGACAAGGGAATTTTCCTGGCATGCCCACAGGGCGAGCCAATACTCCGTAGTTTGCCCATCGCTTCCTCCTTTGATTTCACGGCGATTGAAGAGTCGCTGCGGCATAGATCTTGTTGAGATATATAAACCGATCTTCCAGGCAAAACAGCAAACCGACATGCCTTCCACACGAGTAGTCCCCTTTCCCCTTCTGCCGATACTCCTGCTCGTTGCCAGCCTGGTCCAGCCGTCGTACGGGCAAGATAAAATCATCGCCCGAATTCAGCTCAGGAATCCTGTCACGGACGCCCAGGTGCTGAGCCTCTCCACGCTCGGCATCAACCGGCGCGGCAGGGGACAGCCGCTGGGGACCCTGTTAATCCGAAATAGCGGACGAGAGCTTCAGAAAAACCTCCGTTTTTTCGTCCGGGTGGAAAACACGTCGAACGTACTTGCCGAACTGGATCAGAAAAACTCTTTTTCGTTGGAGCCGGGCCAGACGATCCGCGTGAATAACAACGACCTACAAAGCGGAATTCCCGGCATCAAAAACCCGGAGTTCGACGGGGGTCTCACCAACGCCGGAGAGGAATTCGTTAACAATCTGGAGGGACAGACCCGTCTCCCGAACGACGAGTTCACGCTCACCCTGGAAATTTATCAGGGCGACGGCCGACAACCAGTTGCGTCGGCCTCCGCCACAGTCGGCACCAATTCAACCTCGACCGTGCGCGACATATACATCAATCGTCCCGGTGGCGAGGTGGGCAGTGGTCTCGACGCAACGGTGAACACCCAGCGGCCGTCGTTCAACTGGGCCGGCGAGACGGGCGTCGCCTACCGCCTCGTCGTCGTGAAAAAGACTGGCTCGGACAGCCCGGAGAGTCTGATCTCAAGCGCCGAAGGGACCCGTCCCACCCTGAAAGACGGCACCAGCCTCAACAATACGCTGCTCGAACACGAAATGGCTGATGTCCGCCTTTCGAAAAACAGCTTTCAGTATCCGGCCTCTTCAGTCAAGCAACTCCAGCCGGGCCAGACGTATTTCTGGCGAGTCAGTGCTCTCCTCCAAACAGCAGACGGGGAAGAGGCGGTTCCCTCCGAAATCTGGCGGTTTTCCGTCGCAGAGTCGGGGTCCGAACAACAGTCCACGGAGATCTCCGAAGAGATGACGCGGACCCTTCAGAACCTGATGGGCGAGCAATTCAATACCATACAGGCTCAGAATATGAGTCCGCAGTCGGTGGTAATCAACGGCAAAGAATACTCCGGCGCGGCGATGCGCCAGAAGCTGAATCAGTTCCTGCAGCGGGCGAAGCGTGGAGAAATCACCATCACTAATACCGAAGCGCAACCCTAACCTTCCTGCCATGCGCCTCTTCGTAAAACATGTTCTTATCGCCGTTTTCGGGGCCTTGCTTCTGATTCCCGGTCAAAGTCGGGGGCAGACCCCTGCGGGTGCCTCCAAGTCGACGGCGGCACAGGAGGCGCGCGCCGACGAAGGGCGTCCCCTGGCGTTCGTCCGTCGGTTCAAGCCTCAGGTCAGTATTTTCAACCGGGCATCCCAGAAATATCTGAAGGCTGAGCAGGGACAAGAGCTCTACGATGGGGACACGCTGGCCACCGGCGAAAATGGCTACGCTGCCGTCCAGTTCATGGACAAGAGCTTGGCAAAAGTAAAGCCCAACTCGGTGCTGATCGCGAATGGAAGTGTGGACGACGATACCCGAAGCATGTCCACTCGCATCCTGCTAAATGCAGGAGAAGTCCTGATGAACGTTAACGACGCAGGGCGGAGCGACTTTGAGGTTGCAACCTCCTCCTCCGTGGCTACGGTGAAGGGGACCGAGTTCATCTCATCGGTGTCTCCGACGGGACAAAGCACGCACTACGTGTTTGAGGGAACGGTCAGCGTCCTCGCCACGGAGTCGGGACAGACCAAAGAAATTGGGAGTGGCATGTATGCGCGGGTCGACGCAGAGGGAGAAACCATTACGACGGGCCAGATGGACAAGGACGAGCAGAAGAAACGCCGCAAGGAGTTCAATAAGATGGAGGAGAAGATGCAACCGAAGACGTTGAAACTCCGGTTCCGCGACGAGGACGGAAATATTCGGGAGGTTGAAATCAAATACTATGAAAACAAGGGCGAGCAAAACGACGGCGAAGAATAGTCCTCCCTCCCGAACGCAGGACGAAGCACGCTTTTTGCTTTTTCCTGATTGTTCCTGGGACCACTCGGGCTTCAGTGGCCCACGCCCCCGACTGGACCTGTCGTCGGCTTCAGTCTTCTCTCCAGTCGGCGCCTCGCGCAGGCGCGTCTCCGTGGGGGCCTTCTGCACAGCGGGTTGCTGGCGGGCACCGCGCTTAATCGGCCTTCAATGACCAGTCATGGAACAGCGGGCTTTTCTTCTTCCTGCCCGTATTGTATCATAAGGTATTCACTGAAACGCATCGACACGCCGAACGGGGGCACGTGCCGATTTCATCGCTAGGTCCACGCGTGTCGGTGTCTCGCCGGTTCCATGACACGAGCGTCATGGAGCCGATTCTCGTTTCGTGAGGGTTTTGATGCAATATCTCTCCTGTCAACGCTTCCTGCCTATTTCTCGAAGATTCGACGTGTACGCATGAGGTATCTCGTCGCGCTCGTAGGGCTCCTCCTACTGATCCCCCTAGACGGGCACGCACAGAATCGGATTCGTCACTCTTCCCCGACCGTGCTGGAGCAGGCTAAGGCGCACGAACTGACCTTCAACGTCCCAGGTCTGGGGTCGGGACAGGTTCAGAAGGCTCTTCTCTATTACCGATACGGGGGGAACGCGTCTTACAAACAGACCGAGGTGCAGCGCCGACAGGACACGTTCACGGCCCGCCTTCCCCTCGATCGACCAAACGTCTCGAGCGTCGAATATTACTTTCGGATTCGGACCCAGGACGGGAAGGTGCTCACCTATCCCCTCCGGAATCCGGCGTCGAACCCTGTGCGCGTGGACGTGGTCGACCGAGAGACCGAAACGGACACGACCGCCGCGGGGGGACTGGCAGACAAAATCGCGCCGTCGATCCTTTCCCCCCAGCCCGACGCCGAGATTGCCCCGAACGACGCGGTCCTGGCCGTTACGTTCTTCTACGAGGACTCCTCGGTGGAGCAGGGCCGCTTCCGCGTGTACCTCGACGGGCGAGAGGTCACCGACAGTGCGGACGTGGGGGCCCACTTCCTTTCGTATACGCCGTCCCGGATTGGACTTGGCGAGCATACGGCCCGCGTCACGTATCAGCACGGCGGTCAGCAGTCCCAGCTGGTGAAGTGGGGGTTCTCGGTGGTCGAGGCCTCAGAGACAGCGGCCCCGGTGGCACGGGCCGGAACGGAAGACTACGTCTCGGGGCGCGCCGAGCTTTCGTCCCAGAGCCAGACCGTGGGGCAAAGTGTCTCCGATGTTTTTCGCGGCCAGCTCCGGGTCGAGGGGCGCGAGGGACCGGTGCGCTACAACCTGAATGCGTCTCTGACCTCGGAGCAGTCGGGTCGCCTGCAACCGCAGAACCGGTACGGAGCCGAGCTTCTGTTCGGCGAGTGGGGAGAACTCCGGTTGGGAGACGTCTATCCGACGATCAGCCGACTCACGCTGGCCGGGCGGCGGGTCCGCGGCATCGACGCCAGAGTTCAGCTGTTCGGAGAAAATGTGAACGCACAATTCTTGTACGGTCGCCTCCGCCGCGACATCACCAACCGGTACCAGTCTATCAGTCCGGACGTAGATACCTCCGTGGCAACCCCGGACACCACCATTCTTGACCGCGACTACACCCTCCCATTCGCGGATCAGGGCCGCGGCACGTACCAGCGGAATGTGATGGGGGCCCGCCTGAGCTTTGGAGACGAGACGCCCATCCAGTGGGGCCTCAACGCTCTTCGGGTGCGGGACGACACCACCACGCTCAATCCCATCGACGATTTCAATGAGGTACAGCGACGATTCCCGAAGCTCACCAGTACTTTGAACTCGGAGGACGAGAAGTACCTGACCAAAAACCCGAACGCGCTCACGGTGTCGGGAAGCACTCCCAACCCGAAAGACAATTTTGCGGCGAGCTCCGACCTGCACCTCCGCCTTGACGACGACAACATTCAGCTCGACGCAGAGGTCGGGGTGAGCCTGCTCAATAAAAACACCCGAGGAGGCATCCTGACCCAGGAGAAGGCCAAGGACCTGGGCGTGGATTTAGATCAGTCCACCGAAGACCTGCTGTCCCGAATCTCCTGGCTCATCATCATCAACGAGAAGATGAACACCCTCCCGTTCCGCTTCGAGAAGGCGAACGGCGAGAAGGAACTCAAGCCCTTCGTCCCCTCCGGCATCTTCGGGGGGCAGTCGCAGGCCCGCTTCAATTACCTGGGCCATCAACTGCGGGTCCGCTACCGCTGGTTCGGGCCCAACTACGTGTCACTCGCGAACTCGACCCTCCGACAGGACCTCAAAGGGCTCAACGTCACGGATCAGTTTCAGCTACTGAACAACCAGCTCTACGTCACTCTGGGCTACGAGACCCTCCAGAACAACGTTCTCGGTACGAAAGAGGCGACGACCACCACCAGCACCTACCGCACCAATCTGAGCTGGTATCCCGTGCAGCGCAATTTACCTCGCGTGAGCATCGACGTGAGCCTGCGCGACCGGGGCAACGGAATAGCTCGGCAAAATCCCATAGTGCGTGACAGCATAGCGAATGTCCCGGTGACGGCGGCAGTCCGAAATATTCGACGGGTTGCGCCGGACAGCATTCAGGTCCGCCCCAATCCCGTACAGACGTTCACGACCCAGTTCAGCGGGTCGATCACGCAGCAGTTCGAGATCGGATCGGTCATTAACGACGCGACGCTGAACGTCAGTTACCTCCGTACGAACAACGAGGTCTTCACGTATGGGGGCACCAAAACCCTCTCATACTCGCTCAACGTGCGGAATCGATTTGCGAATTTGCCCCTGGATACTCGATTCGGCGTGAACGTGAACCAGACGGAGTCCGGAGGGGGGCTCTCCTCCTTTGACATCTTCGGTGCCTCGGTGGGGGGTACGGCGCACTTGCTGAACCGCGATCTTCGCCTGTCGGGGACGCTTGCCTTCACCCTCAACGACCGGACCGCGAGGGGCCTCCGCATCAATGACAACGGTACCCCCAACAACCGCTTCGACGACTACTACGAGCCCTCCGGGGACCGCACGCAGGAGAAGAGCAACAGCTACGTCTTTAATCTCAATGCCCGTTATCAGGTAACCCAGCGGCACTCGATCATCGCGAGTGCGGACATCAACAATGTGGTGGCACAGGGTGACCGCACAGTTCCGAACGACCGCATTCTGGAGCTCCGGTACGTCTTCGACTTTTAGGCATAGGGCGCGGGCGCGTCTGGGCGTCTTGCCGATTCACCGAGGGGCCGAGACGAGAGCGATTTGCGATCTGGAATTCGCAGCGTGTGATTCGCGATCGATGGCGACCGAACGGCCCGTCTCCTGCGCCTCCGTCCGTATTACAGAGGACCAGTTCTTCATTACGCTTAACTTGAGCTCATGGCCGCCGGGGAAGAGTCTACGTACCGATCCACACTGGTGCTGGCCGGCATTGCGGGTACGGTGGCCGTCCTCGTATGTCTGCTGACGCTCACGCCGCCCTTCCAAACCCTGGAGCACAAGGCAAGCGATCTTCTCTTCCGCATCCGAGGCCCGCAGGACCTGTCGGACTCGCCGGTGGTGCTGGTCACCATCGATCAGTCGTCCTACAAGGAAATTCCCTACAAGGACTACCCCTGGCCCCGAGGAATCTATGCCCGCCTGATCGAGAACTTAAATCAGGCCGGCGCCCGGGCCATCGGGCTCGACATCATGTTCGACGCCTCTCGGAATCCCAGGGGAGACAGCTTGTTCGCAGAGGCTCTAGCCAAATACGAGAACGTGGTGCTGGCGGGACGGGTCTCTCGGCAGGACGTCCGCCGGGGAGCCACCGACCAATCGCAGGAGATCAACAAGGTGGAGCCGATTCCTCTGTTCAAGGCACATAACCCGAATCCATTCGGCGTAGTGACGAACACGCTTGATTATGACGACGTGCTGCGCCGGTATCTGCTATACCAGAATTATTTGGACGAGCGGTATTACGCTCTGGGGCTCGAACTCCTCCGTCTCTACGAAGGATTCCCTCGATCCGAGGCCGCGGTCCACACGTCTCATCTGGAGTGGGGATCACGGCACATTCCGCTGGTCCAGTCCCAGTCGATGCGCATCAACTACTACGGACCGGCGGGGAGCTTCCCTACCTTTTCGTTCGCCAAAGTGATCGACGACAGCACCTTCCAGACCAACTTTGAGCGGAATGCTTTTCCGGTCAACACGTTCAACAACCCGGACACTGGACTTCTCCAGCGGGGGGTGTTTGAGGATAAGATCGTCCTGGTAGGGGTTACGCTACCGGAGGAGCATGACTTTCACACCACCCCCTTCGCAGGGGCCGTTGAGACGGGCGCCATGTCAGGAGTCGAAGTTCACGCCCACGCGCTCCAGACCCTGCTCGACCAAAACTATCTCTACAGCATGCCGCGGTCGTGGGCGTGGGGACTCATTCTGGTGGTGGCCCTCCTCATGACGGTCGCAGCGCGTCGGCTGAACATCTGGCTTGGCCTGGGGCTGCTTCTGCTCTTCTGGGGTGGCTACTTCGCTGCCAGCATCTGGCTCTTTGTGGCCTACAACTACATGATTGCGATTACTGGCCCGGTGACGGCCGCCCTGCTGGGCTACGGAGGCACCCTGGGCTACGGCTACGTCGTAGAGCAGCGCCAGAAACAGCGCATCAAGGGCATGTTTCGATCCTACGTCTCTCCGGCCCTGGTGGACCGGATGGTGGAGCGGGGAGAGGAGCCGAAACTGGGCGGCGAGCAGCAGCACATTACGGCCTTCTTCAGCGACATCCAGGGGTTCTCGACGATCTCCGAGCAGCTCGACGCTCCCCGCCTGGTGGAACTCATGAACGAGTACCTCTCGGCCATGACCAACATCGTCACTGAACAGGGAGGCACGCTCGACAAGTACATCGGGGACGCCATCATGGCCTTCTACGGGGCCCCCGTGTATTTTGAGGACCACGCCTACCGGGCCTGCGTGACCTCGCAACTCATGCAGCGCGAGCTCGACACGCTCCGGGAACGCTGGAAAACCGACGGGCGAGACTGGCCCGATCTCGTACACCACCTTCGCAACCGGATCGGCATTAACACGGGCACGGTGGTCACCGGCAATATCGGGTCGCAGCGCCGGTTCAACTACACCATGATGGGCGACCACGTGAACCTCGCTGCCCGCTGCGAAAGTGGGGCGAAGTCCTACGGCGTCTTTACGATGGTGACCGCGCACACGAAAGAGGAGGCCGAACAGCACGGGGACCGATGTATCTTCCGGGCACTCGATCAGATTGTGGTCAAGGGCAAGACCGAACCGGTTCAGGTGTACGAGATCTACGGGCTGGAGGAGGACGTGGACTCGAAGGACCGCGAATGCATTGAGCTATATGAGGAGGGGTATCGGCTGTACCTCCAGCAGGACTGGGCCGGTGCGCGCCGCCACCTCGAAGACGCCGCCCTCCTGGAGCCGCATCAGCCCGACGAGGACCCTGGCGTCAAGACCAATCCGTCGCTGGTGCTCCTGGAGCGGTGCCGCCACCTCAAAGAGGATCCCCCGAGCGAGGACTGGAACGGGGTGTACGTGATGGAGACGAAGTAGGACAGTGGCGAGAGGGGGAGTGGGCGAGAGGGCGCGCTGGCGGCGGAGCGCAGAGCGGAGGTCCGCTCCGAAGCCTCGCTCACCTGAAGCCCCACTCCGTCGCCCCGGTGTTCGGAGGCCTCCACGATGCACGGCAGCTCTGCGCAGAGTCCTACTCTACTAGTTCCGTGGCCTCGTCGAACTCGACCCCCACGAGTTTCGACACGCCCTGCTCCTCCATCGTGACCCCGTACATGCGATCCGAGAGGTCCATCGTGCGCTGGTTGTGGGTCACGAGGATGAACTGCGTGTCGTCCTCGAAGCGGCGGACGAGGCTCATGAACCGCTCCACGTTCGCGTCGTCGAGGGGCGCGTCCACCTCGTCGAGCACGCAGAAGGGACTGGGCTTCACGAGGTAGATGGAAAACAGGAGCGCCGTGGCCGTGAGGGCCTTCTCGCCGCTAGAGAGCTGGTCGAGCGTGACGGGCCGCTTGCCGCGGGGCTTAGCGACAATCTCAATCGCCGAGTCGATGGGGTCATCCGGGTCTTCGAGCTGGAGCTCCGCCGACGCGCCGGTGCCGAACAGCTCGGTGAAAATGTCGCCGAAGCTCTCCTTGATCTCGTCGAAGGTCTCCATGAAGCGGTCGGAGGCCTTCGTGTTGATCTCCTGAATCGTGTCGAGGAGCGTGTCCTCGGCCTCTTCCAGGTCGCCCTTCTGCTCCCGAAGAAAGTCGAGCCGCTCTTTCTTCTCTTCGTACTCCTCGAGTGCGAGCGGGTTGACGTCGCCGAGCGCGTTGATGGTGCCCCGTAGGCTCTTCACCTCAGACTGCGCCTCGGACTCGTCAAAATCGTCGGGAACGGACACCGGATCGTCGGCGAGATCGCGATCGAAGTCGGCCTTCATGCTGTCGAGGAGGTCCTGCGTGCGCGTCTCCACCTCCGCGAGAGCGACAGACGCCTCGTTCTTCTGTTCGAGAGCGTCTTCCCGCTTGCGACGAAGGGTGCGGAGGCGGCTCTCTACCTCGTCAATCTCGCTCGTCGTCCCCCGGAGAATCTGCTCGGCCTCCTCCACGGCCTGGGCCCGCGCCTCGCGCTCGTCGCGGAGTGTTTCGATCTGCTCGTCGAGCTCCGTCTGCGTATCGAGCGCCTCTTCGATGTCCGCTTCCAGGTCCTCGATTTTTGCCCTCCGCTCCCCGGTTCGACGATCGATCTCGTCGATCTGCTCTCGGGCGCGCTCCAGGTCCTGCTCCAGGTTCTCCACGCGGTTCTCCGCTTCCACCGCCGCCACCTGCGCGTCGCTAAAGGCGTCGACGGCCTCACGTTCGCGTTCTTCGGCCGCCGCGAGGGCCTCCTCCGCCTCGGCCCGCTGCGCACGGAGTGCGGTCTTTTGTTCTTCGGCAGCCTCGGCCGCCTCTCGCAGTCCCTCGACCTCCCCTGCGTGCTCGGCGAGTTCGTCCTCGATCTCGTCGAGGCGCTCCTGCAGCTCGGCACGGCGCTCGTCGACCGACGTGCGCTCGTAGCGGAGCCGCTCCAGGCGCTGCTCGGCGTCGCTGAGGTCCGATGCTGCCGCCTCGACCGCCGACTCGTAGGCCGCAAGGTCGATCTCGTCGAGTGCCGCCCGCGCCTCCGCCACGGCCTCTGCCTGTGCCTCGCAGGCGTCCCGCAGCTCCGCCCGCTGGGTACGCGCCTGCGTCAACTGCTCGCGGCGTCCCAGCCGGCTGGCGGCGGGGGAGACGCTGCTCTGCGCGCTCCCCCCCCGCAGCACGCCGCGGGCATCGACCCACTCCCCGGTGCGGGCGAAGATTCGCACCGATCGTGGGGACTCTTGGGCCTCTTCCGCCAGCGTCTCGGCCGCATCGAGCGTATCGACGAGGTAGCAGTCATGCAGCAGCACGTCGGCCAGCGACTCGTAGGCGGGCGCTGCCGTGCGGACGTTTTCGCGGAGGGACTCGGCGCCGTCTGGGGCCGGCGCGCCGGCCACGTCATCGGGCAGGCGGTCGAGGACGAGAAAGGAGGTCTGGCCCTTCTCGGACTCGCGCAGGCGGGCGATGGCGGCCTGGGCGTCTGCGGCGGTCGGGACCACGATACACGACGCAAGATCGCCCAGGGCCGCATCGAGGGCCACGCGCACGTCGTCGTCGCAGCCCAGCACATCGGCCACGGTGCGGAGGTCGTCGAAGGGTCCCTCCGTCGCCAAAAACTGCACGGCGTCCGAAAACTCGTCGTAGCTCGCCACGAGGCCTTCTAGGAGTTCCACCTCCGCGTCCGCCGCGTCGCACTGTCGCTCCAGCTCTCGAAGCTCCTCTTTCGCCGACTCCAGCGCCTGCTCGCGATCGTCGCGCTCGGCCTCTGCCTCGTCGAGCGCCGTCCGGGCCTCCGTCAGGGCCTGCTGCGCCTCGTCCCGGTCGGCCTCGGCCCGGTCGATGCGATCGTCGAGCGTGCGGGCCTTGTCGGCCAGATCGTCGAGCTGGGTCTCCGCGCGCGCCCGCTCCTCTTCCAACAGCTCCTGCCGGTTCGTGCGCCGGTCGAGCTGTCGCACGCGTTCGGCGTGCTCCTCCTCCGCCGCCTCGGCGTCTTGCCGGAGCGCACGCACCTCTTCCCGCAACTCACCCGCGGCGGCCTTCGCTTCGTCGCGCTCCGCACGAGCCTCCGCAAGCGTGGCTTCGGCCTCCTCGAGCGCGGGACGGGCCTGCGCCAGGGCGGCCTCCAGTCGTTTCACCTCGTCGGTGAGTTCCGCGCGGCGCTCACGGGCCTCCTCCTGCGCCCGCTGGGCCTCCTCGCGGTCCTCGCGGGCACGGGTCAATCGCTCGCGCTGCAGGCGCTGCTCCGCCTCCAGCTCTCGCACACGGGACCGGTGCTCCTGCAGGGCCTCGCGGCGCTCCTGGAGGGTCGCCTCTTGCTCTTCGAAGGTGTCGCGCAGCGCTTCCAGCCGCCGCTCGGTCGATCGCTCCTCCCCCGCCAGGGCCTCGGCCCGCTCGCGCTGCTGCTGCTCCTCCGCCTCCAGCTCGGCCCGTCGTTCCTCAAGACGGTCGTGCTCCACCTGTGCGAGCAGCAACTCCAGCCGATGCAGCGCCTCCTCGGCTTCGCGATAGCGCTGCGCCTTCTCGGCCTGCCGTTCCAGCCGCTCCACCTGCGTACTCACCTCGTCGGTCAGGTCCCGGATGCGCTCCAGGTCCGACTGCGTGCTATCGAGCTTGCGTAGGGCCTGGCGCCGGCGCATCTTGTAGCGCGTGATGCCGGCCGCTTCCTCAAACATGCGACGCCGGTCCTCGGTGGAGCCGGACACCAGCTCGTCGACCATCTTCAGCTCGATCACCGAGTAGGCATCCGCCGCCATGCCCGTGTCCATGAACAGGTCGGTGATGTCCTTCAGGCGGCACGTCGTCCCGTTCATGAGGTACTCCGAGGTCCCGTCCCGAAACAGCCGTCGCCCGATGGTCACCTCCGAGTACTCTGTGGGGAGCACCCCGTCGGTGTTCTCGATGGTGAGCTCCACCTCGGCCATGCCGAGCGGGTGCCGGTCGGTCGTGCCGTTGAAGATAAGGTTCTCCATCTTCTCGGAGCGGAGCACGGTGGGCCGCTGCTCGCCAATGACCCAGCGAATGGCGTCGACGATGTTGGACTTTCCACACCCGTTGGGACCGACGATGGTCGTCACGCCGGGGTCGAAGGCAAGCGTGGTCTCATCCGCAAAGCTCTTGAAGCCCTGCAGTTCGAGTTTGCTGAGGTACATAGAAGACGCGTCGTCAAGCGTAGAAGGACGATGCCGCCCGGGGAGGAGTCATATTTGTATTGCGCACCTCGCATCGCGCATGCCGGGCGGGAACGGATACGCCATACGCGCTACATCCCCGGCAACGCGTGTCGTCTCGGGGCTGGATCCAGACACTAGAGCTGCCTACGGGGAGACTGATGTAAGGAAAAAGATCGACTGCCGTTTTGCAAACCAGACAGTTGCCCCGAAAATCCCGGCTCATTCCCGTCTCGGGCCGAATGCGCCCGCCGGACCCCGACAATTCCGTTATTGAATCAGCCCGGAATTTATTCTAAAACCCGAGCCGAAGCAGCAACGACCACGTCCGCGTCCGTCCCTCGTCGGGGAACGTCACGTCCGTAAAGGGCTGGTCGTCCACGTCTCGGGCCACGTCGGGAATGCCCCAGGTGCGGCGCACCGTGAGATTGAGGGATCGTCCGCGGAGAGACACGGTCGCCCCGATTCCGGCGATTGCCCCCGCATTGAATCGATGAAAAAACGAGGGACCGGTATTGAAGGACACGTCGACGTTGTCACCCGGTGTCTGCCGTTCGAAAAGCTTCACGCCCCCGTAGCCCCCCGCCTCTCCGTACACCGTCACCGACGCGAACGAGGGGGCCTGCACGTGCACCAGAACCGGCAGTTCGAGATACCCCGCGCTGTACTCAATGCTGCCTCCTCCGTTTTCCTCCCGAATCTCTGCGCCCTTCTGATTCAGCAACAGTTCGGACTGAAGAGACATAGGCCCGGCAAGGGGTTGTCGCAGCCCGATGCCTCCGACGAAAACGAGGAAGGAGGCCGGATCCCGGATCGGGGACCGCATCGTGGCCCAGTTCGCCCCCAGTGTGATCCCGAACTGGCGTCCATCCTGCGCGTGCAGGGGAGACGAGGGGGCCAAAAAGAGGCCCCCTAGAAGCAGAAGTGCGACGACGTACCGCATGAAAAAGGACATTGGGGAAAGGGAACGATCAATGACCGGCGTTACGGAGAGCACGCCCGACGGATCCTGGAACTACCCCCTCGGCGACGCTCCTGGGTCCCTTTTCCCAACATGCGGTGCGTCCGTTCGTAGAAACTAGCTATTTCGTTGCTGTCTCGGAAAACTTGAATAGGCCCCAGTTCGCTTTGATGCACTTAATGGAAGTAGGTTAGACTTTTCCTCGCCCTCCCCCGATCGCAGAGAGCCGGAATGAGCTTGGAGTCGGGGCAGCGCGACGACCGCCTCCCCTGGTTTCCGAGGCGAGCTCTCCCCAAACTTCGATGCGTCTCTCGTCCCTTTCGAACAGCATCGCACGCACATGGCGGAGTCGTCAAACGTCACACAATTGCTTAAGGAATTTCAGTCGGGCAACCAGACGGCCGCCGAGCGGCTGTGGTCGGAAGTGTACGACGAGCTCCGGGGCGTAGCCCGCGGCAAACTTCAGGACGAACGGGACGACCATACGCTCAACACGACGGAATTGGTGCACGAGTGCTACTTGAAGCTCGTCGACCAGACGCAGGTGCAGTGGGAGAGTCGTCTCCACTTTTTTGCCATGGCCTCCCGGGTCATGCGCAACATCCTGATCGACTACGCCCGCCGCCGAACCGCCGACAAGCGCGGGGGCGACGCCCCACACGTCTCGTTCGAGGAGGTGAGCGTGGGGGGCGAGCAGCGCTCCGCCGATCTCTTTCTGGCCCTTGACCAGGCCCTCGACGAGCTCGAAGAGTTCGACGAACGTCTCGTACGAGTGGTGGAGTGCCGGTTCTTCGGGGGCATGGAAGAAAAGGAGATCGCGGAGTTCATGGATCTCTCGCCCCGCACCATTCGCCGCGACTGGCGCAAGGCCAAGGGCTGGCTCTCGCGGGTCCTGGACGAGGAGCTTTGAACATTCCTCCTCTCATTCACACTGTTCTCCCCGCCGAACCCCTACACAGTCGCCATGACACCGGAACGCTGGGAGCGCGTCAGCGAGGTTCTCGACGCGGTCTACGAGCACCCGCCCGCCGAGTGGGCGGCCGTGCTGGACGAGGTGTGTGAGGATCCCGAGGTGCGGGCGGAGGCCGAAGCCATCCTGGAGGGCGAGGAGGAGGTGGGCACGTTCCTGGAAGCCGGCGCCGCCCCTCACCTTTCGGCCCTGGTCCTGGAGGACGAGGCGGCGGACGAGGCCCACGACACGATCGATCCGTTAGAGCCGGGCCAGCGCCTTGGAGCATACCAGATCACCGAAAAGCTGGGACAGGGCGGGATGAGCGTGGTCTACCGGGCCGAACGGGCGGACGATCAGTTCGAGCAGACCGTCGCCATCAAGCTGCTGCGCGGCGTGCTCGACCCCGAAGTCATCCAGCGCTTCCGGGCCGAGCGCCGTATCCTCGCCGCGCTCGACCACCCCAACATCGCTCAGATCCTCGACGGCGGGACCACCGAGGAGGGACGCCCTTATTTCGTGATGGAATACGTGGATGGGCGGCCCATCACCGAGTACTGCGACGGGCACCGGCTCTCGATCGAGGAGCGGCTCGATCTCTTCCGCACCGTCGCCGAGACGGTACAACACGCGCATCGGTCGCTCATCATCCACCGCGACCTCAAGCCGTCCAACGTTCTGGTGCGGGAGGACGGAACCGTGAAGCTGCTTGACTTCGGCATCGCCAAGGTGCTCGACGCCGGCGCCCGCGAGTCGTTCACTGCCCCCTCTACCCGCACGGGCCGGCAGTTGATGACGCCCGAGTACGCGGCCCCCGAACAGGTGAAGGACGCCCCCATCACCACGGCGACCGACGTCTACGCCCTCGGCATCCTCCTGTACGAGTTGCTCGCCGGGCGCCGTCCCTACGCCCTCGACCAGCGCTCCCCCTACGACGTGGTGCGGATGGTCTGCGAAACGGACCCGGACCGTCCCAGCACTGCCGTCCTGGCCACCCGGAACGACGCCCCCGATCCTGACACCATCGCCGAGGCGCGCGACACAAACAAATCTCGCCTCAAGCGGCATCTCCAGGGCGACCTCGACACGATCGTCCTCAAGGCCCTTCGCAAAGACCCGGAGGCCCGCTACGAAACCGCCGCGGCCCTGGCCGAAGACATCGAGGCCTACCACGACGGGCGCCCCGTGAGGGCGCACACCGGTTCATGGACCTACCGCCTCCGCAAGTTCGTGCAGCGACGACGCACAACTGTGGCCAGCGGGGCACTCATCCTGCTGCTGCTCGTGGGCTACGCCGTCACCGTCACCGTACAGGCCAACCGAATCCGGGCCGAGCGCAACGAGGCGGAGGCCGTCACCGCATTCCTGGTCGACCTCTTCGAGGGGTCCAATCCCCTCCGCCCCATGCGCGCCCCCCGCTCCGACTCCCTCACTCTGCGGACCCTCCTCCACCGCGGGGCCGAGCGCGTACGGACCGGCCTCGACGACCAGCCCGCTGCACGCGCCCGCCTGATGTCCGTCATCGGCCGGGTGTACACGAACACCGGCGACTATTCGAAGGCCGACTCGCTGCTCCGGACGGCCCTCACCCTCCGTCGTCGGCACGGCGACGCCTCGTCTCTGGACCAGGCCTGGACGAAGCAAACGCTGGCTTATTCGCACTTTCGACAGGGTCGGTACGAGAAGGCCGAGCAGCTCTACCGCGACGTGCTCGCCACCTATCGGCGCCGCAATCTTTCCGATCTCTCCCGCCGGGCGTCGGTCATGAACGGACTGGCCCTCGTGCTCGACGAGAGCGGCGCCCCCGCAACCGCCGACTCCATCTACCGGGAAATTATCGGCCTGTACCGCGCAACGCGCGACTCGGTGCCCGGCACCTACTTCCACAACCTGGCCATCGCCCTGGAGCACCAAAACCAGTTCAAGGCGGCGGTCCCAATGCACAGAAAGGCTCTTGCGGCCTTCCAGCGCCAGTACGGCGCGTCTCACCCCACCGTGGCGAATGCCATCGCCCGCATGGCCTTCACCTATCAGCGAGCGGGCCGATTCGAAACGGCGGACTCCCTGCACCGCCGCGCACTCGCTATGCGTCGCGATCTGTTACCCCCCAACCACCCGCACCTCGCTTCCTCGCTCGTGCGGTTTGGATGGCTGCTCGTGCAGCGCGGGCAGGTGGCAGAGGCCCGAGCCAAGGCCCAGGAGGGCCTGTCGATCCTCACCTCCATCCTTCCCGAAGACCACTGGCAGATTGCCGCGGCCCGGAGCGTGCTCGCGCTCTGTGACATGGCGAGAGGCCGGTTCAAGGCAGCGGAGGGACCGATCCGGGCCCAGTTTGAGATGAGCCGCAAGCGATTTGGGGCTCAGGACTGGCGCACCCGCATCGCCGCCCGGGCCCTCGTGAAACTGTACCGCACCTGGGGACGGCCCGAACAGGCCCGGCGCTATGCTCGCTGGCTCGCGAAGACGAGCAAGGGAGAGGGGGCCTCCCAACTGCCGACGCCGGGATAACCGCGTGGGACAATCTCCCACCTCTACTGTCTGAGCTCCCCCCCAGTCCCCAGGATCCATGGGTGGCGGAATTCTGATCTTGGACGTATACTGAGAGAGCCGTTCGGCCCCCGATTTTCCTCGGATGCCCGACGCCCAGTGCAGGGCCTCGGTCCTGCCCCGAACGCCTCCCTCCTCTCCTTCATTCCCCACACGCCCATGCTCAGCGTCCAACGGCTCCTCGTCCCCACCGACTTCTCCGAAGGAGCCCGACAGGCCTTCCCCCAGGCTGCTTTTCTGGCCGACCGGCACGACGCGACGCTTCACGTCCTGAACGTGCGCGAACAGTCGGAGGACTCGGGCGCGGATGGAGGCTGAACCGCCGGGCGCCCTCCATGCCCCCATCGGACCCGGACCAACACGACTTTTCGGAATATTCAGCGCAGCAAGTCTGCATCATGATTTACGGAAGATGGTATTAGCACTCATGCCTGCCCACGTGACGCTCGGACCTTCATCGTCCCCAGAACCAACCGGAAAGCAGTGCCATGCCCAACGACCTCCGCTTTACGTCCTTTCCGTTTTCTCCCAGCGAATCGATTCCGACCGAATACACCTGCGAGGGCGATGACGTCTCTCCCTCCCTCGGATGGTCCCACGTGCCGGACGACACGGAACGCCTCGTCCTCATCGTGGACGACCCCGACGCCCCCGGCCAGACGTTCACGCACTGGGTGCTTTTCAACCTCCCCGGCGACGCGACGCATCTGCCGCGGGACGTGGACGTTCGCTCCGAGTTCCCCAGTCAGCAACCGCCTCCGCAAGAAGGCGCGAACGACTTCGGCGACGTGGGCTACGGCGGCCCCTGCCCCCCGCCCGGCCACGGCGAGCACCGCTACTTCTTTCGCCTCTACGCCCTCGACACCGTCCTCGACCTCGACCGCGGGGCGGCCAAGGCGCAGGTCACGGACGCGATGAACGGTCACGTGCTCGACGAGACCGACCTCGTCGGCACCTACGAACGCTAACCGATCCCCCCTCTCGCCCTCTCCCCCATTCCCACACATAGATGCCCGACGTAGACACGACGCCCGACATTGACCTGGACGCCATCGAGTCCGAAGAGGCCGCGACGGAGGCCGCCGAACAGCTCCGCGAGGCCCTGCGCTACCACAACTATCGCTACTACGTTCTCGACGACCCCGTCGTCTCCGACGCCGAGTACGACCGTCTCTTCCAACAGCTTCAGACCCTCGAAGAGAAGTACCCCGACCTCCGGACGCCCGATTCTCCCACGCATCAGGTGGGCGGCACGGTGCGCGACGAGCTGGGCAGCGCCGAGCACCCCACGCCCATGCTCAGCCTGAAGGCAGCCTACGAGACGGAGGACGTGCGCAACTTCGACGAGACGTGCCGGGAGGAGCTCGGCCGCTCGACGGTCACGTACACCGCCGAGCCGAAGTTCGACGGGCTGGCCGTGGAGCTGATCTACGAGGACGGACGGCTCGTGCAGGGCGCCACCCGTGGGGACGGCGAGACGGGCGAGGAGATCACGGCCAACGTCAAAACCATTGACGGCGTCCCCCTCCGCCTCCGCGACGAGGACCGTCCGGTCCCCGAGCGGCTCGTCGTGCGGGGCGAGGCCTACATGCGCAAGGACGAGTTCAATGACTTCAACCGGCGGCGCGAGGAGGATGGAAAGGAGCCGTTCGCCAACCCCCGCAACGCCGCCGCAGGCACGCTCCGTCAGCTCGACTCCACCATCGCCGGTCGGCGCCCCCTCCGCATTTACTTCTACGAGATTGCCGACGACGGGCGCGATTTCGACACCCACGCCGCAGTGCTGGATGCGCTCCCCGAATGGGGGTTGCGGGTCTGCGAGGAGCACATTCGCCTCTGCGACGGCATCGACGAAGCGCTGAGTCACTACGAGGACGTCGTGGGGGTGCGCGACGATCTGCCGTACGAGATCGACGGACTCGTCATCAAGGTGAACGATTTTGCAGGGCACGAGACGCTGGGCGTACGCGACCGCGACCCGCGCTGGGCCATCGCCTACAAGTTTCCGCCGCGTCGCGCCACCACCTCGATCGAGGACATCTTCGTGCAGGTGGGGCGCACGGGCCGCATCACGCCGGTCGCCGTGCTGGCGCCCGTGGAGGTGGGGGGCGTGGAGGTCGAGCGCGCCTCGCTCCAC
>JBDGQN010000319.1:0-14583 GCA_042219055.1 Salinibacter sp.
TGCTGTTTCTATTTGACCAGCGCACATACCTTCGACATATAGCACAACCCGTTCTTAGTAACGAGGAGATTGTCTAGACCTTCGGCCTTCTGGTCACGAGTCGTCGTGACCTGGTTGGTTTTAATCCTCTTAGTAACGAGGAGATTGTCTAGACCAATCGCTTTGACTTCATCACAGAGTCAAGCATGGAGTTTTAATCCTCTTGGTAACGAGGAGATTGTCTAGACGAAAAGCCAAGAGGTATTTCCTATGCGAGACCCACCAGTTTTAATCCTCTTGGTAACGAGGAGATTGTCTAGACACGAAGCTGCGTTGAATTCTCACGTTCAATGATAGAAGTTTTAATCCTCTTGGTAACGAGGAGATTGTCTAGACTTGTCCACGATCGGGTAGTAGGGCCCGAGCTTCGTGTCGGTTTTAATCCTCTTGGTAACGAGGAGATTGTCTAGACCCTGCCTCTGTAAGTCTTTGGGGCGCAAGGGCGCGCAGCGTGATTTATACGAACCCCCTTTTCGGGGCCGCTTGCTGGTCGGTCAGCCTGTGAAGAACGGATCAACCGTTCGGCACAAATCCATGGAATGTCAAGGAACTACGACATCTATACGAACCCCCCCGGTCTGAGGGGGCCGAAACGGTTCGTATGGCGCGGTGAATTCAGCCGGGCGTCGGTGAATTCACCACCAGAAGAATGGTATTGGCTGGTTCCGGAAAAGTCAACAGCGGCTCCCTCCCAGGTGAATTTCCCGCGGCGGCGACGAATTCAGCCGTTCCGCGCTGAACTCATTCCTACGAGCATCGGCCGCAGGCGCATGTACTTGCTCGTGCACTTTCGCGGAGGTTGAGAATTGGAATTGATCTTCGTTGCCTGTACGTTCACGACGGCTCCTACCCCAAGAGCCCGGGATGTTCCCGCGCTTCCCTCAAACCTCTCTTTCCTACTGCTCTCCACCTCGGCTTATCCGACTCGTCTCCGTCGACACTTTGCTAGATTCTAAGAAGAGGGTTCCCGAATCTACAGGATCCCCGCCCGATCCGGTGCCGTCGGCGACCCTCCGCGTGGAGTATAGGGCTGAAGACCGGGTTTATTTCCCGACCGCGCCCGCGGGAATTTGGCGAGGGCAGTTGGGCGCCGCGCTTCGTCGGGCGGCGCAGGCGCGCCCGGCCTCCGAGGAGGCCTCCCCCTACGCGCAGCTCTTCCGTAAGCCTCGAAGCGCGGTGCGCATTCCCGATCGTCCCGCTCGCATCCTGGGCCCAGTGGGGCTGGCGGGTGAGCACGTGCCGCATCCGTTCACGCTTCGTATCGCCCCGGCCGACCACCGTACCGCGCCCCTCCGGCTCGCTCCAGGGGCGTCGACAACCGTATGTTTGGAGCTGGTAGGCACGGCGATCCGGCACCTACCGGCCCTAGTCGCGGCGCTCGACGGGCTCGGCCAAGGGGGGCTCGGGCGCGCGGTGTCCCAGCCCAAGGGGGCGGATCGGCGAGGCACGCTCCGACTGCGTGGCGCTCACCTTCAGACAGGACGCGTGTCGCTTCAGGTGTATAACGGACGCACGTGGCGTCTGCCCGAGCGCTGTGCCCCTGAACTCTACGAACAAGCCGACGGTCTGCTCGAACCGGCAGTTCCGGAGCAGAGAGAAGATCCCTCCTCCCTGCGCGTCCGATTCGACACGCCGGTGCGCCTGACCTATGAGGGGACTGCGATCGACGATCCCTCGTCTCTGAGCGCCCCGGCCCTCGCCCACGCCTGTTACCGGCGCTGGGCCGCCCTGTCGCTCTGCTACGCTCCCGATCCGCCGTCCACGAAGACCCTCGACGCGGCCTACGAGCAGGTCCAAGGCCTGGGCCGCCACGTGCAGATCGCAAAGCGGGACCTAGATCCGGTGGAGCGTGCCCGCTACAGCGCGCGGAGAGAAAAGACGTTCCACCGGCAAGGCCTCCGCGGCACCATTCGACTCGCCGGGCCGCCCCGGCACCTGGCGCAGTGGAACCGGTGGCTCCGCGCAGTGGCTCCCCTGCACCTGGGCAAAGATACCTCGATGGGCTTTGGGTACGTCACGGTTGGCGTGTAACCGCGCCCCAACTGAATCGGTTTGCCGACGCGTGAGTAGATTCCCAAATTTCTGCACCCTAGAACTTGGCTGCATCTCATGACTCACTCAATGCCTACTGGCCGACCTTTTTTGTCGAAGCAGGGCCCTTTTGTCGGGGCAGGGCCTTGCCTAGATCAAGTCCTTGCTGAGTGCTATGATCGCCTCTTCCTCGCCCCCCAGGATCGATCCTCCGGAAGAGCCGTTCCGCCGGTCTGAGAGAGGTGGGGCTGGAGATACACGTCAAGGGGGAGAGGATGCTTTGCCTGGGCATGGCCCGGATCTGGTAAAGTTTGTGAGCACCGCTTACCAAAGATTCTCTCTGTTACTAAGGGTTGAAGATCAGGCCTAGGATCTGTATTCTCCTTACGAGGCGAAAAACAATGCTCCTGCAGGCTGCCTTTGCAGCCGCCGAGAAGTTCCGGCAAACGATGAGCACTGCAAATGTCCCTCCCAAGCACTCCAACTACTCTTTCGGTGTAGCACTTTTTCCGGTCTGAGAGGACAGCTCCAGCATAAAATCAGCTCGTGATAATTACAGACCAATGGACACTTCCTAGCCTCGCCGTTCTACTGGGTATTTCGACCGAGCATCCGTTCTCATGCTAGAGGGATTTCAGTTGGCACGTTACCGGTTTTCTCTGGTGTGCAAATCCGAGATCACCTTCGACCAGTTCTCGGGAGCCACGCTGCACGGTGCCATTGGCGACATTTTGCGCGACAGGGTTCCTGAAGTTTACGACCATCTGTACGACACTTCACCTCGCAGAAATGAAAACGCATCTGACGAGGACGTCCCCCGCCCATGCCTTATCGATCCCCTCAGTCCTCAGAAATACCATTACCATTCCGGTGAGGAGTTGAGGGTCGACTTGACCCTCATCGGAAAAGCGATCGACCATCTGCGAGACATCCTTAATAGCATTCTCGCCCTGGAAGGGACCGATGACGAGTCTAAACGCGGCTTGGGAACCGATCAGGATGGAAAGGGAGAATTCTACCTTTCACGCGTGCTTGCGCTTGTCCCTGACGGCTCGCGCTACATCATCTTCGACCGTAGCGCGGGGGCTCTTTACGAGACCGCGGTTGTAATCACGGAAGAAGCAATTTCGCGCCGGGCCGAAGAAATGCCGAGCGAGCGCCTGACGGTGCACTTTCTGACCCCTACGCACATCAAAGAGGGCGGTGAGTGGCTGAAAGACCTACAGTTCCATCAGCTCTATGGAACGATTTCGCGGCGAGTCAAAAGCCTCATGCGTCGGTACTGCGACGAGAGCGTTGATTTTCGCCGGTGGGCCGGGCCCGCACGTGAAGTGAAGACGGTTGACTCGACGCTTGCGCAGGCCTCTCTGCCTCGCTACTCCGCCTCACAGGAAAAGAGGCAGACAGTGGATGGAATGACGGGCACGGTTACCTTCGAAGGAGAGCTAGATCCGTTTTCTCCATTCCTCGCCGCCGGGGAGTGGGTTCACGCAGGAAAGGGATGCGCGGTGGGACTGGGAAAGCTAAGTGTCGGGTCCAAAAGCCATCTGCCCTCCATTTCATAACCCCATTTTACAACAGTCCTACGAGAATATGCCAGACGAACGCCGAGCAGATCACCTTTTTCTCCTTACTGGGGGCAATCCATTGCCCAATGCGGTGGCCGGTCTTACGCTGGTCGAGCCCTCCGGACAAATCACACTGGTGCATACGGACGAGACCCAGTCGACGAAAGACCGGCTTGTGAACTGGCTCCGAAGAGAATACGAGGACAGGGGAGGAATTGACCTGACCCCGCTCAAGGTGGACAGTTCAGATGCGCACGACATTTACACCAAAGTGTGCGATCAGATAAAACAGCACCGTGAGGTTCTGAAGCGAGTGGGACTCAACTACACCGGTGGCACGAAAGCCATGGCGGTTCACGCGTACCGGGCCGTCAGGGAGGAAAGTGCCGGTGATCCTGTGTTCAGCTACCTGGATGCGCGTACGCTCCGGATGCTGTTCGATCCCTCAGACGCGGCGCATCCGGGAGGCAGAGGCTACGAGTACTTGGGCCGAGAGCCGAAGCTCAAACTGGAGCATCTCGTCAACCTGCACGACTGGAGGCTCCGTGAAAATGAAGAGCCCGCAGAGGAGCCCCTGATGCTCAACACGGCGGACGCCCTCCTCGAAATGAACACCATCCGCCGACAAGATGAGCGCAAGGCAGCGATAGATAAATGGTGCAAGTGGAAGTATGAAAACTGGCGTGGGATCTGGGATGATCATCAACTGACACCCTGGGACAGGGACGCAGGAAAGGCTGAGTCCTCGAAGCTTCTGCGCCACGAGGTTCCCCTACCCAGTGGCAACGAGCACCTAGACCGGATAGCAGAGGCCCTGCGTGCGGATCTGGGGGACGCGGCACAAGGAGGAAGCTTCACGATCAGTGAAGCGGCCAAGTCTGCTGGCTTTTACTGGACGAGGGCCGAGGAGGAGGTGGCAGCAACCGATTTTTGCCGGTGGCTGGACGGGAGTTGGCTCGAATCAAAGGTCTTGAAAGCGCTGAAAGACCTCAAAGATGATCACGATCTCCACCGCCCCTGCATGGGCTTCTGCCTCGAAGAACGAGGAGAGGGGAGCGGGCGCACGTTCTTTGAGTTCGATGTCGCGGCGTTGCGCGGCCACCAGCTCTACGGGTTCTCCTGCTCAAGCAGCACCGACAAAGGAGAGCTAAAGCGCAAGCTATTTGAGCTGTCTACCCGGACTAGACAGTTTGGAGGAGATGAAGCCTGCGCGGCGCTGGTCGCCCCCTACCATAATCCCGAGGGCCTACAACGCGAAATGCGACGCGATTTGGGTAGCGAGCGCATCCGAGTTTTCGGCCGCGAGTCCCTGAAAAACCTAAGCAAAAGTATTTCGAACTGGATCGACACGCAGACCGGACGCCCCTAAAGCTTCAGCCATGCATCTTTCTATTGTAGACACGGCGGGCATTCAGCCGTACATCTTCGGGAGCAATCGCCTCCGCGAGAACATCGGCGCGTCTTACCTGGTCGCCCAGGCGACCGGAACGTGGGCGCTAGAGTCTGTGCCTGGTCAAAACAACGTGGAAGACCCGTCGAACGGCACTCTTGACCCAGACAAGCAAATCGAGCGAGGCCATCTCGATGCGGAGGTCCTCTACAGCGGCGGTGGGAACGTCGTGGTGCTTTTCCGAGAGGAAGAAGAAGCGGAGGCATTCAAGCGCACGCTCTCGGAAAAAGTGCTGGAGCGGGCTCCGGGTCTCCGACTGGTGGCGACCGGCCTGGAGTTTCAGTGGAGTGGCGACAAGACCCTATCTGCTCGCATGAGGGACCTCCGCCGCAAGCTTTTCCGAGTTAAGCGCGATGATCCCCCTTCGGCTCCCCTTCTTGGACTCGGGGTCACGGCAATGTGCGGTTCTACAGGACTTCCGGCCATCGGCATGACTCCACGAATCGAAGGCGATCCCGATAGCGAGTACCCGGCATCGGCAGAGATTCTGGAAAAGCACGACGCATACGAAGACGCGAACGCCCGACTTCAAGAGACGATTGAACTTCCGGGCGCATTTGAATACCCTCGTGCATTCGACGACCTTGGGCGCACGGAAGGAGAGATGAGCTACCTAGCTGTCGTCCATGCAGACGGGAACGACATGGGGAAGCGGATTAGCCGCATCGGTGAGCGCTACGACGAGAGCGCTGAAGGGGTAGGTCGCGACGAGATGAACAGAGGATACATTCGGGCGATCCGTGAGTACTCCCGAGCCGTCGAGGAAGCCGCCGAAACGGCCCAGAGGAAAACGTTAGAATCGCTTTGTGCATCTATCGACGAAGACGCAGGGGCCATCATCCACCAGAATGATCAAGGAGACGAGTTGAACCGCATTGAGTTGGATCGTGCCCGTCAAAATGGCCACCCCCCAGGCGAGGCGTCCTGGCACCTTCCCTTTCGACCTCTCGTCTTCGGCGGCGACGATCTCACGTTCGTCAGTGACGGACGGTTAGGCCTTGCTCTGGCGCTGGACTACGTAAAACGATTCGAGGAGGAGACCGAACGCGCTTTCAAAAAGCGGGACCGACGTGAGGAATGGGGGGGTCCCATTACGGCGTGCGCCGGTGCGGCCATCGTAAAAACACACTACCCCTTTTCCCGCGCGTACAGGCTCTCCACAGAACTGACGGATTCGGCAAAGAAGTTCCGACGGGAAATTAGGGATCAGGTGGACGAGGACTGGGACGAAGCATGTCTGGACTGGCACTTCTCGCTCGATGAACTCGATGGATCGCTCAACCGGATTCGAGACCGCAGGTACTCTGTTCCGGCAGGATCACTGACGTTACGCCCTGTGGCATTGGACACCAATCCCAAACCCGGAGACGAGGCGCGGACCTGGAACGTCGTCCGCCAAGGCATTTCCGTGTTCCAGAGTGAGGGATGGGCGGGGCGCCGCAACAAGGTCAAACGGCTGCGCGAGGCGCTTCGTCAGGGAGAAAGCAGGGTAGAACAGTACACCGATGCACACGGCCAACTTCCTGCTCTCGACTTTCCGAGCAAGGATCCGAATTTACCGGAAAGCGGATGGATGAACGAGCGCTGCGCCTACTTCGATGCCGTCGAGCTGTCTGATCTGCACATGCCTCTCAAATAACTGCACCGTAGCACAAAACTGCACCGCCGTACAAGATGGGCATGGATATTCGTCTTACGTTAGAAAGCGATGCTACCTTCGGCCAGGGCAGTGGTCACGTCGGCATCGTCGACAACGAGGTTCAGCACGATCCAGAGACGGGCCTACCTTTTTTGCGGGGAAGAACGCTCAAGGGACTTCTCGTGGAGGAATGCTCCACGCTCCTCTATGCGGTCGAACAACAGACCAACGGCAGACCCAGCGATCTCGAAGCCGCTGCTCAGTTTCTGTTTGGGAAGCCCGGGAGCAAATCCGGCACGGCAGCGGTGATGAACATTGGGCGGGCCCGGCTCCCCTCCGATCTGCGCCAGGCCATTGCCGCCGACGTCAAGGCCGGGCGCCTCGCCCCTCCTGATGTGCTCGACGCACTTACGACCATCCGTCGTCAGACGGCCATCAGCGACGAAACGGGAGCGCCAGTTCCCGGCAGTCTACGGGCCTCCCGCGTCATCTTCCGTGAGACGTCTTTCCGGGCGCGCCTTCGCTTCCGGCAAAACCCCACCCCGAATGCCCTGGCTCTGCTCGCCGCCTGCGTTTTGGCCCTGCGCCGCGCCGGTACTCGTCGCAACAGAGGACGAGGAGCCCTGAAGGCCCGTCTTGTTGAGAACGGGGTCGACGTTACCGACGAGCACTACGACCGCTTCAGGTCCCTCGCGCGACCTTCGGCTTCTGTTCCTGAGCCAGAGGCCGGCGCGGCTGAATCGTCTTCGAACACGACCTACACAGCGAGGCCGGAGGCGGAATCGGGCTTCGATCCTACCGGCGGCGAGCCTCCGTCCGCAGATCCGGTCGTCCTGACATATCAGATTCGGTTGCAACAACCTACGCTCGTCACCTCCGTCGAAGGCGATTCCAACAGCGCGGTCTCCTACAACTACCTGCCCGGAAGTAGCCTGCGCGGGGCACTCATCGGCAAATTCAGGAGACAGAAGCGGGCTTCGAATGAGGATTTTGCCACCGACGCGGCGGCGCGGCGCCTCTTCTTCGACGGAGATGTTCGGTTTTTGAACGGTTATCCCCTCGATCCAGTCCGGCAGGCAGGCCGCTACGGCACCGACGTGCGAATGTGGCCCACACCGCTTTCCTATCATCACGCGAAAGGCGAGCCTGGGCCGGTCCGCGACTTTGCGGCTTCTTTTCCCTCTCCAGGCGACCAGACGCAGTGGAAGAACGTCGGGCAGCCGTTTGCCGCGATGGGGGACCGAGAGCTGAATTTCTTTCAGCCCGACCGTCACGTTGCCGTCCACAATCAGCGCGACAGAAAGAAAGGCCGGGCTACTCGCGAGTCCGGGGAGTTTTTCCGGTACGACGCCCTGGCTCCGGGACAGACCTTTGAGGCTGCCATTTGGTGCCCCAGTGCAGCCTGTGCCGATGAACTCGCCCCCCTGCTGGAGGGCACGCTCACCCTGGGGCGTTCTGGAAGCGTCGACTACGGGCTGGTCCGGATTGAAGAAAAGCATCGCCAGCAGGCAGATTCCTGGCACGAACTCGGCGACGATCCTCCTCGGCCTCGCGATGACGGCACGGTTGTCGTGATGCTCCTCAGCAACGCGCTCGTTCGTGACCGTCAGGGACAGTTCACCGCAAGTATCGAAACCGTCGCCGATTCTATGCGGGACCGACTGGACTTGAATGATATAGACGTGGTCCAATCCTTCGTGCGAACTGAGGTTGTGGGGGGGTTCAATCGCAAGTGGGGCCTTCCGCTTCCCCAGGCACTCTCGTTGAGGATGGGGAGCGTGGTGAAACTTCAAATCTCGGACTTCTCGCCAAAAGACTCCAGTGCCATAGAGCGAAAGCTCGCGCGCCTGGAGCGGGAAGGAATTGGCCAGCGCCGGGCGGAAGGGTTCGGCCGGGTGGCCGTCAATCGACATATCCTTGATGGCCCCCGGCGGGTAAGACGGAAGACCGAATCGACGAGTCCCGACTCCCGCTCAATCGAGGACGAGGCCTCACTCGAAATTGCAGAGACGATGACGGAACGGATGCTGCGGAAGCAGCTCGACGTGGCCCTCGTCAAGCACGTGAACGCGCTGGCAAGTGGTATTGGAAGCCCCAGCAACAGCCAACTCGCGCGCCTGCGGTCTGCATTCCGGAGCGCAATTGACCGCCCCCCGGAGGAGGGCCGGGCGTATCTGCGAGATGTTCTCGACGGACTGCCTCAATCGTCCCGCCGCCAATTGACCCACGACCAAATAGGTAATCGTGGCAGGGTGCTTCTGAAGTGGCTTAAGCGTCGCGTGGAGGACGACGAAGAGATCTGGAAGCGCCTGGACGTATCGCCGAGAGACCTTCCGCAAATCGGTGATGTGCAGGCTACTCTTTCGGATGAGCTTGCCTACGAATACAACCTTCGACTCGCACACGACACGCTCGCCCGAGCAGCCAAGCTCGGGGACTAATCAGTCAGAGACCAATCGCTCAGAGACCCATCAGTCAGAGACGAACCAGTCGGAGACTAGTCAGTCATGGACCGCACACGCGAATCAGAGGAGCCGGTCGCCCGATGGTCTGCCCGCCAGTCTCGAAAGATTGTTTCCTGGATTGTCGTCGAGGGGGACCTTGTCCTCACTGAACCGGCCCACTTCGGGAACGGAGAGGTAGGGGACTTCGTCGACATGCCGCTGCTGATCGACGAGCAGAGCGCCCCCCGTTCCCGCCCCCTTCTCACGGGAGATTCTATCGCCGGGGCGCTCCGCACCTACCTGCGCAGCCGAGCGTTCGGCCATCGGGCCGAGCTTCCCGACCCTGATGATGACCGTGCGGTTCACGCCGAGAATAGCGGCCCTGCCGTTTTGCTGCTGGGAGGCTTCCCCGGCGATGACGAAGGGAACCAGAGCCCGCTCGTCGTGCGCGATAGCCTGGGCGACCGACCCACCTCGCCCGACGACGAATATCAACCCGGGATTGAGCTGCGAGAAGGGGTGCGCATCGGCGAGGAGTCGCGCACCGCACGGCACGAAGGACTTTTCGACCTGGAGGCCTGGAGCAGGGGCACGGTCTTTCCGCTACGCTTCGAGCTAGCGATAACAGAAGGCGAGGAAAGCCCCGACCCCGAGTTGCTCCGTCAGGCGCTCTACGCGGGGCTGAGCGGATTTGCGAACGGAGAAATTGCTCTCGGAGCTCGGAAGCGGCGCGGGTTCGGAAAGGCCGAGGTCGAGCGGTGGCGCGCCCGCCGCTATGATTTGACGGACCCTGACGACCTGCTGGATTGGATCGAGCATGGGGACGACTCTCTCGACGAGTCTCGGGAGACCGGCGACCTTCGGGAGGCCCTCGGGGTAACTGAACCGCTGGAGGACCGCCGCGAGTGGTTTCGGGTCACTGCCACGTTTGGTCTCGATAGCTCGCTGCTTATCCGATCAGGGGCCGGTCCCAGTGTGGAAGGACCGGACACGGTCCACCTTCACGCTCTTCAACCGGACGGCCCGCCCCAGCCGGTCCTTTCGGGCACCAGTGTGGCCGGGGCGCTTCGTGCGCGGGCCCTGAAGATCGCAAAGACCCTGGCTGGCGACGAGCAGGAGGCCCGGGCGCTCATCGACGCAATGTTTGGACCGCCCCCGGAAGAGGAGGGGGAGCCGGAGGCAAGCCGTGTTCATACGCGAGAGAAGACGATCCAAAACGCGACTGACAACCTCGTGCAAAACCGGGTGAGCATCGATCGCTTTACAGGCGGCGCGTATCCCGGTGCTCTGTTCAACCAACAGCCCGTTTTTGGGGACGAGGAGACCGACCTGACGGTGGACCTGAAGCTCGTCAAACCAGGGGGTTATCCACGATCAGACAGGAAGGACCCAGAACAGGACGCCACCCTCGAAGACCATGAGTTTGGATTGCTCCTCCTCCTGCTGAAGGATCTGTGGACTGGTGACCTCCCGCTCGGGGGCGAAACCAACGCCGGGCGCGGGCGGCTGAAAGGAAAGAAGGCCTCGCTCACCTGGCGGGAGAATGGCCGCGAACAAACGTGGCGGGTCGAAGCTGCCGGTGGGCAACTCCGCGTCGATGGAGACGCAGCGAAGCTGGAGGCGTGCGTTTCGAGCCTGAATCAACACCTAAACCCGGAAGAACCATGAGCCGAAGCATCGAGGAGTACCCGGCCGCAGTGGTTAGGAACGCGGAGATAGACACGACTGGCTGCCACGACGGCGAGTCGGGCGTGCGCCGGTGGTTGGAGAGCCAAGCGGCTCTGCGCGAAAATCACCACCTAAGCTGGCTTCTCGCCCACGCCGATGACGGTGTCGTGTGGGGGCGTGTCGAAGAGGACGGAGCCCTCGTAACCTCCCACGAAGCGGCCCAGGGCGATGCTGAGGCGCTTGAGGTGTGCCCCCCGCTTCGAACGACGACACTTCAACAGGCGCGCCTCTTCGGGAGGGGGGGTGAACTCCTGCTCTGGCGCGACGGCGCCCGCGACCTCCATGCCCGCCTGATTTACAAGGCCGACGGCGAAGACGCGACTGTCTGGGAGAAGGGTTTCGACGAGCAACAAATGCTCTGGGGAAAAGGGGGGCGCCCGCTCGATCACGACTTCTTTTTCTGGAGCCACGGCGCGGAAGGCCTGCGTCACGCGCTTCCATTTCGACGAGGATACTTCGCCACCGCGGCGAGCGCTGAGGTCTCGTCTCCCCCCCGGCTCCGCGTGCGCCACTACCTGAACTCCGAGGGCCTCGCTCGTGTCGCTGCCAGCCGCCTCGTTGGATTTAGCCGCTGACCAGGCCTTCAACTACTGACTAAGTCCTCAACCGCTGACCAATCCGATGTCTTCTTGGCCCCAGCAGGACCGCAACATTTCCCCCGGAGATGCTGCCAGCGCCCCCTATAACTTTGTGCCTCTTCCGGAGGCGGTGGTTCCCGCCGCCGAAGCCCCCGATGACCTTCCAGGTCACGACACCTACGATCCGGCCCGCCATACCGGCCACTTCGACGTGACCCTGACCACGCGCTCCCCGCTCTATATCCGGGCACCGCTGACCGTCGAGGAGTTTGAGCAGCAGAACGGCGACAAGCCGGAGTTCTTTTATACCCGTGACGAGGAGACCCCGGTCGTTCCGGGGACCAGCCTACAGGGAATGCTGCGGGGACTGGTGGAGATCGCCAGTTACGGAACGATGGAGCGCGTAACGGAGGAGCCCCTCTTTTACCGGACCATGGGCCGCTCCTCGCTCAGCAACCATTACACGGACAAGCTGGGCGGGAACGTGGAAACTGGCTTTCTCCGAAAAAAACGTGGCCAGTATGTCATAAAGACCTGCGAGATGGTACGGGTGCCCCGATGTGTGCTTGAAGAATTCGGCTCGCTGTACCAGGGCAGTGGGCCGAATAAGACGCCCCATTGGAATGGGGACTGCCACCAGTGGAAAAACGTGTGGGTGCGCCGCGGCGGCAAAAGAAAAAGAATAGCTGGTCAGCCGAAAAGTAGCTCCGAGTGGGACGAGGGTCGTCTCGTCATAACGGGCGACTTTCCGGGCAAGGAGGAGGAATTTATTTTCTTTCTCCCGGACTCAGACTCGGAGATGCTTCCCGTTCCCAAGGAGCTGATCGACCGCTTCCACGACGACAACCAAATAACTCAATGGCAAGAAGATGCCTTCCCCCGAAACCAGCCGGAGCAAGGGTGCCGGGAAAGAGACGGCATGTTCCGCCGAGACCCCGCTTCTCCGGGAGATCCGGTGTTCTTTTTGCGCGAAGATGAAGACCTGTCCTTTCTGGGGCGAGCGCAGATGTTTCGCCTTCCATACGAGAACCGGCCGGTCGACATGGTCCCAGGCGAGTTGCGGGACCGAGAGCTGCTGGACTATGCTGACGCTCTCTTCGGGTACACCAGAGGGGATCAGGATTCGAAGGGAAAGGACTCCGCGTACGCCGGGCGCATTTCTGTATCGAGTGCTCACCTTGAGGACGGTCAGAATGATATCTGGTACGCCGATGCGCCAATCGAGCCGTCTGTTCTGTCTTCCCCTAAGCCGACCTGTTTTCAGCACTATCTCGTTCAAGACACCGACGACATAAAGCAACTGAAGCACTACGACAGCAGGCCCTCCGAGGATACGATCATCCGTGGGCACAAGCTCTACTGGCATGACTGGCGCGAGGGAGACCGGTCCATTCCGAAAGATCCTGAAGCTTCCTCGACACAGAAGACTCAGTTCAAACCTGTTGACTCAGGGGTACGCTTTTCCTGGCGCCTTGACTTTGAAAACCTCTCCGGCGCAGAGCTGGGGGCGCTCTGCTGGGCGCTTCACCCGCAGGGCGACCCCGAAAAGGAATACTACCACAAGTTGGGTATGGGCAAGCCCCTCGGCATGGGGTCGGTAGAACTGGACGCCAAACTGCACCTAGACGACCGGACTGAGCGGTACGAATCGCTCTTTGGCGACCACAGCTGGGCGATGGGAGAGAAACATGGAGGAATTCAGTCCGACGCAGACCGATTCCAGGGGTTTGTGTCTCGGTTTGAGAAGGATGTACTTGAGAAGCTTACTTCGGCGGGCGTCGACTTTGCGGAGGAAGCCGACCGTCTCCGGGACCTCGGGCGCATTGGCATCCTCTTGAAAATGATGGAGTGGCCGGGCCCATCCTCCGATACAGAGTATATGGGGCTCAAGAAGTTTCGGGATCGCCCTGTGCTCGCCTCTCCAGCGGAATACGGGGAGCTTACGGGCTATGAGGGCATCGAAGGTCCCTCCGCAGCGAGCGGCGACAGGGCCATTAATTTCGACGCGCGGCAGAGTGGCACCGTGAAGCGGTTTGACGACGATAAAGGATACGGATTTATCGGTCCGGATGAAGGATGTGTTTCCCCAGGAGACGGAGACGTTTTTGTCCATCACAGCGACATCAAGGCCTCTGGGTATCAGACCTTAGAGGAGGGTGATCGGGTTGCCTACGATGTGGAGGAAACCAAAAAAGGGCTCAAAGCTCTCGATGTCGAGCGCACTGGATCTTAGTCCATCAGTTCTGACTGGTCTGTAGAGCAACAGGAGAAAGAAATTCCCGTGGGTTCTCGCTGGGGTTGTAGAATGCACTTCGCCCAGATCCGATGCACCTGTGAGCGATGCAGTGCCGACCTGCTTCCTGGGCGCGTGGCCGCGAATATCCAATATGGCCGCCTATCGGTGAATGAGTTGCTTCAGCTGTCCGATGGACGTCCTCCGAACCTTGGAAGTCAGGAAGCGCCCATCTGCCATGAGTACCGAGTCGTTCTTCAGGTCATCTACGGATTCCAGGCAAGAAAAGTCTGCGGGAGCAAGCGCTTTTCGACTGGTCAGGCTCAGCACCGGGCTGTCGACCGGTGGACAAGATTGTTCGATCAAGTCGCTCGTGAGAGCCTGGCGGCCCGGCCGCTCGGCGTGCTGCACACCCACGTGTGGACAGCGCCGCGCACGGACGGATAGAACCGGAGAGCGGGACCGCCGGAAGAAGGATGTGGAACAGAGCGGATTTTTCGATCCGCACGCGGATCTCACTGACGCCAGTTGATTTCCCGATCCTCACCGGTGTCATCAGGGTGAGCTGAAACGGCGTCTTCTCCCATTTTCGCACCCAACACAAAATCCCGCCGCCGACTTACGTCGAGGGCGGGATTTGCTATGTCTGCGCCGAATGTCGCCTCCGATGCCCGGAGATCAGTCCTCTTGGTAACGAGGAGATTGTCTAGACCTATCGGGCTTGTAGTCCTCCCGGACCACCTGCCCGTCAAGTTTTAATCCTCTTGGTAACGAGGAGATTGTCTAGACTCACAACCATCCTCCCCGTCTTATGCGACGTGTCTCGAAAGCAAAACGTTTTAATCCTCTTGGTAACGAGGAGATTGTCTAGAC